>JALOQX010000439.1 GCA_025459265.1 Pirellulaceae bacterium
CGGCTCCGCGGCGGCGAGGCCATCGACATCGAGTCGTATGTGGCGATCTGGCCCCAACATGCGGACGAGTTGCGGCAGATGCTACCGACCATGCAGATGATGGCCGGCCTCAAAGCGATGGTTCCCTCGGCACCCGTCGTATCCGCCGATGAATCCAGTGGTCAGGGTGAAGCCCTCGGCGACTTTCGTCTGGTCCGTGAGATTGGCCGCGGCGGAATGGGCGTGGTCTACGAGGCGCAGCAACTGTCGTTGCGGCGGCGCGTAGCACTCAAGGTGCTCCCCTTTGCCTCGGTGCTCGACAGCCGCCAGTTGCAGCGTTTCCAGAACGAAGCGCAGGCGGCGGCGCTCTTACATCATCCTCGCATTGTGCCCGTTTATGGTGTGGGTTGCGACCGCGGGGTGCACTACTATGCCATGCAGCTGATCGACGGTCCGACGTTGGCGGACGTGATCCGTCAACAGCGTTCGCGGGCCGGGCTGGATCCGCCGGTCGCAGATGACGCCGGCACAGTCCTGCGCGACGCCTCGCTCGCGGTGCCCAGGGCGGACCGATCGTCGCGGGAACCCACGGCACCCGACCAACCCGCCCGCGAGTTTGAGCCGGCACGCCACACCGCACCTGCGACCACCGCTCCATCTGGTGCCCTTTCCACGTCGAGCAGCCATCGTTCGACGTCGTACGTCCGCGCTGCCGTGCAATTGGGGATCGACGTGGCGGAAGCCTTGGACTATGCGCATCAGGAAGGCGTCACCCACCGCGATATCAAGCCCGGCAATCTGCTGTTGGGTCCGCGGGGCCAGGTCTGGGTGGCCGATTTCGGGTTGGCGCGTGTGGAAAACGAGCCCGCGCTGACGTTCACCGGCGACCTGGTGGGTACGTTGCGGTACATGAGCCCGGAACAGGCGCTGGGCAACCGCGCGGTGATCGACCACCGCACGGACATCTACTCGCTGGGTGCGACGCTGTATGAACTACTGACGCTGCAGCCAGTCTTCCCAGGCGACGACCGGCAGACGCTGTTGCAGCAGGTCGCCTTCGGCGCACCGCGACCACCGCGACAGGTCGAACGGAACCTGCCGACCGCGCTCGACACGATCCTGCTCAAAACGCTGGCCAAGAATCCGTCTGAGCGTTACGCCACGGCGGGCGCACTGGCCGACGACCTGCGGCGGTTTCTGGAACAGAAACCGATTCTGGCCCGGCCTCCGTCGCTCTTGGACCGGAGTGCGAAATGGGCCCTGCGCAATCGCCGCATGGTGGCCACCGCGATCACCGGGTTGCTGGTCCTGGTCGTGACGCTCGCCGCGGCGAGTCTGATGATCTGGAACGAGCAGCACAAGACTCAACATGCCCTGGAGGCGGCCCTGACGTCCCAGGCATCAGCCGCTCGGGAGGCCACTCGCGCCAGAACTCTCGCGACGGATGTACAGCGCCATGCCTATGCGCGCAGCGTGCGTTTGATTCAACAGTTTGCGGATCTCGGGCAGCAAAGGGAAAGACAGGAACAACTGCAGGCCGCCCGCGAATTCCTGGAGGTCGAGACCATCCCGACATTCGCCTGGTATTACTGGTGGCACCAATTCCAGAACCGCGAACTGATCGCGTTGCCGCGCCAGCAGGATACCGCGGTGGCAGTCGCATTCACTCCGGGTGGCGCTCAATTCGCGTGGCTGGGAACCCAAGGCGACGTACGGCTGTGGGACATCGCGACGAGGCGCATGGTGTTCTCACAGCGGTGCTCGCCGGGACCGATCACCATCCTCACCCTCTCACCCGACGGACAGTGGCTGGCGGTCGCAGGTGGTCCGGTAATCTTTGTCTGGGATATCCGTGAGGGCAAGTTGGTCCATGAGTTTTCCGCGCAAACGCACGGAATACGAGCGTTGCATTTCCAGTCCGACAACCACACGCTGCTCTCCGTCGATGACACCTGGGTAGCGAACCTGTGGAATCTCCACAGCGGCGGCGTGACGCCCGCGAGTTCCTTCGGCGCGCCAGTTGAACCGAAGTTCGCCTGGACTCATGACGACCAGCGTGTCGCCACCGTGGGGACTGACGCGTGCATCCGGATCTTTGCAGTACAACCAAGCCCTGATAGATCACACGTGCTGCAGCGATCCGTATCACTGCCGAACCATGTGCCTGCCGCAGAACTGGGCTTTACGCAAGATGACCGTGAATTGGTGTGGGTGACCACGGACGGTCAAGTTCACGTGCTCGATGCAAGCTCTTGGGAAGTTACTCTGCGACACGAGTTACCGACCGAACGTATTGTGTACGCCGATCTCGACGCCGCGTGTGAGAAGCTGGTGACCGTCGACGAGAAAAACGTGGCGCAAGTGTGGGACGTGCGATCGGCCCGCTGCCTGGCCCAGACAGACACCCTGGAAACGCATCGCTGCCGCTTTTCAGACGACGGTCAGATGGTCGCCCTCGGAGGTCCCGCGGGATCCACGGCCGCGTGGCTGCCCTTTGCGCGGAAGGAGGCGCAACCGCGGGGTCACGCCGTTGAAACATGGTGTGTGGCGTTCTCACCCGATGGGCGTTGGCTGGCGTCGGGCAGCGATGACCATACGGTCCGCATCTGGAATACGCGTGACGGGACTGAGCACTGTGTCCTGCAGGGGCACACCGCGACGGTCACCGGCGTGGAGTTCTCGTCCGACGGGAAATTCGTGGCATCCAGCAGCCTCGATGGCTCGGTGAAGCTGTGGCAGGTCCAAGATTGGCAGGAAGTTCGCACGCTACAGGGGCATGCCAAACGAGCCTGCTGCGTGGCGTTTTCCCCGAACGGATCGTTGCTGGCTGCCGGCGGTGACGAAGTACTCATCTGGGAGACCCACTCAGGACAATTAGTGCACGAGTTTCGGGAAGCGGATCGATCACGGATCAACGCGGTGCAATTCACGCCCGACGGCAGTCAGTTGGCGGTTGCAAGCAATACCGAGCGGGTTCTGCTGCTCGAGACCGGCACGTGGCGGGTGCAGCTTGAGTTGCCGCACAACGAGGAAGTGCGGGCCATCGATTTCGCCCCCGATGGCCGCATGCTCGCTACCGGCGACAAGGCGGGCAATGTGAGCTTGTGGAATATCGAACGCGGACAGCCAGTCGCTGTCCAACCGGCACACCAGGGATATGTCCGTGCCATCCGTTTTTCGCGGGACGGACGGACCATCGCCTCGGCGGGCGACGATCA
Source organism: Pirellulaceae bacterium (assembly GCA_025459265.1). Classification (GTDB taxonomy): domain Bacteria; phylum Planctomycetota; class Planctomycetia; order Pirellulales; family Pirellulaceae; genus JAAYDI01. Next base: position 3,198 of record JALOQX010000439.1, read on the forward strand.
CACCATCCGGCTCTGGGATGCTGCGGATTGTCTCGAGATCTGCACGCTCGAGGGACATGAAGCGGAGGTCTTCGCCTTGGCATTTGCTCCCGATGACAGCCTGCTCGCCTCGGGCAGTTACGACGGCGCCATCCGCTTCTGGCATGCCGAACGTCAGGAATGACCGCACACAGCCGCACGCGGTAGTGGAAATACGTCGGACCAGTGGCAACACCCACCGCGCACGGTGATTTCCGGACCGGGCCATGCCGCTCGTCACGCCAGTCTGGGACAGCTTGGTACGCACCCTGGGACCGGAGTATGCCGACACGCTGGCCAAATGGTTGTCGAGACGTGCTCTGTCTGCTAGGCTCTCGTTCGAAGTGAGCTCCCAGCGGCGCATGTGGGGGCGAGCTGAAGCTCGACCCCAGCCACCCGGGAGATCCCGGAATGACGCAATTCCACGTCGTTCCCCGTCGTTGATTCCGAGCGGCCGCGGTGTGCGTTCTCACTCATCTCTGCTTCGCACGTGGAAAGGCAAGGTGCGGCATGGTGCGCTGTCGACAGAAATT
>JALOQX010000013.1 GCA_025459265.1 Pirellulaceae bacterium
GAGGCGGGCGATCCGGCCCACAGCGAGCTGATCGCGCGCGTCAGGAGCGACGATCCCGAGCTGCGCATGCCGCCCCCCGATTCCGGGAAGGAGTTGACCTCCGAAGAGGTCGGCATCCTGGAGCGATGGATCGCGGCCGGTGCCGCATGGTCCGGGCACTGGGCGTTTGAGACGCCGCGCCAGCCGGCCGTGCCGGAGGTATCGGCCCACGCCGACTGGGTGGCCAATCCGATCGACGCCTTCATCGCGGCCCAGTGGGCCTCCGCCGGGCTGGAACCCGCGCCCCCTGCCTCGCCGCACATGCTCCTGAGACGCGTCTATCTGGACCTGATCGGGCTGCCGCCCACCGTCGAGCAGGCCGATCGCTTTCTGGCCGATACCAGGGCGGAGGCCTATGACCAGCTGGTGGAGGAGCTGCTGACCTCACCGCACTACGGCGAGAAATGGGCCCGCCACTGGCTGGATGCCGCGCGGTACGCCGACTCAGACGGGTTTGAAAAGGACAAACCGCGCCAGACGTGGATGTATCGCGACTGGGTCATCGACGCGCTGAATCGCGACCTGCCATACGACCAGTTCATCGTGGAGCAGATCGCCGGCGACCTGCTCCCGTCGCCCACCCAGGACCAGATGGTGGCGACCGGGTTCCTGCGCCAGTCGATGCTCAACGAGGAAGGCGGCATTGACCCCGAGCAGTTTCGCATGGAAGCGATGTTCGATCGCCTCGACGCCATCGGCAAAGGGATCCTGGGCATCACCGTTCAGTGTGCGCAGTGCCATTCGCACAAGTACGATCCGCTCACACAGAGCGAGTACTACCAGCTCATGGCGTTCGTGAATAACAGCTATGAAGGGAGCCGACCCGTCTACCCGGGACCGGAGCTCGCCGAACGCAACCGGATCCTGAGCGAGATCACCGCGATCGAGCAGCGGCTGCGATGTGAGATGCCCGACTGGCCGGAGCGCATGATGCAGTGGGCCGAGTCGGTGCGGGGCAACCAACCGTCCTGGACCGTGCTGGACCTGCACAACGCCAACGACAATGCTCAGCGTTATCTGCCGCGCGGCGACGGCTCGCTGCTGGCCCAGGGCTACGCCCCCACGAAGTTCGACGCGCAGTTCACGGCCACCACGGAGCAGCCGGAGATCCGCGCGCTGCGCATCGAGTTGCTCAGCGATCCTGACCTGCCCGCCGGAGGACCAGGCCGGTCACTCGACGGCCTGTGCGCCCTGACGGAACTGCGCGTGGAAGTCACCAGCGCGGCGGACGCGCAGCAGCGGTCGGTCGCGTTCGCAGTTGCGACGGCCGATTTCGCCAATGAGCCTCAGCAGCTCGGGCCGCAGTACGCGGACCAGCAGGGCAAGCGCGGCTGCACGGGCCCGGCCGACTACGCGATCGACGGGAAGGACGATACCGCGTGGGGGATTGATGCCGGTCCGGGCCGGCGCAATGTGTCGCGCCGCGCCGTCTTCACGACCAAAGAGAATGTGGCGTTCCCGGCGAGTTCCCAGCTGCGCATTCACCTGGTGCAGATGCACGGCGGCTGGAACAGCGATGACAACCAGACCATGAACCTGGGCCGGTTCCGCGTGTCGATCGCCCCCTGTGCGGACGCCGCGGCCGATCCGCTGCCGGCCTCGGTGCGCGACATCGTCGAATCGGGACGGACGTTCGCACAGCTCTCGCCCCAGGAAGCCGACGAGATGTTCTCCTATTGGCGGACCACCGTGCCGCAGTGGAGCGCAGCGAACGAGCAGATCGAGTCGCTCTGGCGCGCGCACCCGCCGGGCACCACGCAACTGGTGCTTCAGGAGCGCGCCGTGCGCCGACCCACGTACCGCCTCGACCGCGGCGACTTCCTCAAGCCGCTGGAAGAGGTGTTCCCGGGTACGCCCGGGTTTCTCCACCCGCTGGAACCGGCCGATCCGCCCACGCGACTGGACTTCGCCCGCTGGCTCGTCGACCGTCGCAGCCCGACCACCGCCCGGTCGATCGTCAACCGCATCTGGCAGGCGCACTTTGGCACGGGACTGGTCGAAACGAGCGAAGACCTTGGCTCACAAAGCGCCGCACCCTCCCATCCGGCACTGCTCGACTTCCTGGCCGCGGAACTGATGGATCATGGCTGGAGCCTCAAATGGCTGCATCGGCAGATCGTGACGTCGGCTACCTATCGCCAGTCGTCGCACGTCACGCCGGAGAAGCTCGAGCGGGACTCGGCCAATCGCCTGCTTGCGCGGGGGCCGCGGTTCCGGCTCGAGGCCGAACTCGTACGCGACATCGCCCTGGCCAGCAGTGGCCTGTTGTCGCGGGACATTGGCGGCCCGAGCGTGCATCCTCCCGCTCCGGAGTTTTTGTTTGTGCCGCCGGCCAGCTACGGCCCGAAGACGTGGGTCCATGACACGGGTCCGGCCAAGTATCGACGCGGCCTGTACACGTTCCGATTCCGCTCGGTCCCCTATCCCGCGTTTGCCGCGTTCGATGCCCCGGAAGGCACGTCCGCGTGCACACGCCGCTCACGCTCCAATACGCCGCTGCAAGCGCTCACGACGCTCAACGAACCGCTGTTTGTCGAATGTGCGCAGGCGCTGGCGCGCGACCTGCTGCGGCGCCCGATCGAGGATGACGACGCGCGAATAACCCTGGCGTTTCGACGGTGTGTGTCGCGGAATCCGACCAGCAAGGAATGCGAGATCCTGGCACGTTTTCTGGCCGCGACGCGCGATCATTTCGCGACGGCGGATGACGCGGCGGAACTGGCCGGAGGTGCTGCTTCACCGCCTGACCTGCGGGACGGCCTCGCGGTCGGCGAATTGGCTGCCTGGACGGCCGTGTGCCGCGTGATATTGAATCTGGATGAGACGATTACGAAGCCGTGAAGATTGAATGAGTCAGGGCGCGCACGGCAATCGGTTACCGAATCGAGTATTGTCGCACGGCTCTCCGAGCCGTGATGTCTCGACTCAGAGAGTCGAGCGACGGGGGGACAGAAAGATGGGGATCGGACGATGAGTGTACAAGTGGCGAGGTGCGGTGGCCGGCTGGCGATCGCGGGTTCGGCGGAGGGTTCACGGCTCGCGTCGCAGGCCAGGGCGCGGCGGTGGTTTCTGCAGGAATGCGGCATTGGCCTGGGCGCGATTGCGCTCGGCTCGCTCCTGGGAGGCTCGCCGTCGACCGGCGCCGGGCCGGAGGACGCATCGCGGCGTGTGCGAGCGCCGCACTTCGCGCCCAGGGCCAGGAACGTGATCTTCCTGTTCATGGCGGGTGCGCCCAGTCACCTGGAGATGTTCGACTACAAACCGCAGCTGGAGAAATTCGACGGGACGCTGCCGCCGGCGGACTTGATTCAGAACTACCGCGCGGCCTTCATTGAACCCAATTCGACGCTGCTGGGACCTCGCTTCAAGTTTGGCACGTACGGCCAGGCGGGCGCGGAGCTGTCGGAGCTGCTGCCGCGGATGGCTGAGGTGGTGGACGATATCACGATCGTCAAGTCGATGGTGACCGACGCGTTCAATCACGCGCCCGCGCAGATCCTGATGAGCACGGGCTCGCAGCAGTTTGGTAAGCCGAGTCTGGGTGCGTGGACGCTCTATGGGCTCGGGAGTGAAGCCGACGACTTGCCGGGCTTCGTCGTGTTCAGCACGGGGACGAAGGGACCGAGTGGCGGCAACGCGAACTGGGGGAGCGGGTTCTTGCCGACGCTCCATCAGGGTGTGCAGTTCCGCAGTACGGGTGACCCGGTGTTGTATCTCTCGAACCCGCCGGGCGTAGACGACAAGTTGCAGCGCCGGTCGCTGGACGTGATCAACGAGCTCAACGACGTGCACTTCGGGGAAGTGGGCGATCCCGAGATCCGGACGCGTATCAGCTCGTTCGAAATGGCGTATCGCATGCAGGCCAGTGCGCCGACGCTGATGGACCTTTCGACCGAGCCCCAGCACATTCTCGACCTGTACGGAGCCGAGCCGGGCAAGTCGTCGTTTGCCGCCACGTGTCTGCTTGCGCGGCGGCTGGTCGAGCGGGGCGTGCGCTTCGTCGAGATCTTCCACGAAGCGTGGGATCAGCACGGAAATCTTGTCGCCGATCTGAAAAAGAACTGCGCCGACACCGAACAGGCCTGCGCCGCGCTGGTGAAGGATCTCAAGCAGCGGGGCCTGCTCGAAAACACGCTGGTGATCTGGGGCGGTGAGTTTGGTCGCACGCCCATGGTTCAGGGTGGCGGGCGCGACGGGCGCGACCATCACCCGAACGCCTTCACGATGTGGCTCGCTGGTGGCGGCACGCGAGGGGGGGTGACGTTCGGCGAGAGCGACGACTTCGGATTCAACGTCGTCAGGGATCGTGTGCACGTGCGGGATCTGCATGCGACAGTGCTGCACCTGCTGGGGTTCGATCACGAGCGATTCACGCACCGCTTCCAGGGTCTCGACCAGCGACTCACCGGCGTGGAGCCGGCGCGCGTGGTGCAGGAGATCCTGGCCTGAATCGCAGCCAGGATGCTGCTGCCGTGTCACCTGATCAGTTGCATCGGAGCACAACGGGCAGGCCGGTGCCGGGTGCGATCAGGAAATTGGTCACGGTATATGGCAGATCGAGCGGCGTGTCAGTCTCGGCTGTGGTGAACCGCACGATCGCCGTCGAGCGCGCGGGGACGGAGATCGCGGCCGGCCCGTTGCCGCCCGTCTTGACCAGGTTCACGGGCACGTGGCAGGTGTTGCGGACCTGCAGGATCACATTCTTGCCCGACCGCACGACCGGCGTCTCCACGCACACAGCCGCGTGAAACAACGGTTCGAGGTATTCGCGCCGTGCGATCAGCTGATGCTTGTACCAGACTGCGGTCCGACCGGCGAAGAGAGCCTCTTTGATGGCGGCGACGGATTTCTCGCTGGCAAACACGAGCGTGCTGGTGCGGTGATCATCCGGCAGGCTCTGCTGGCGCAGGTCCGGATCGTGGATGTCGGAGTTGCCGAGCATGGTGAGGTTCTTCTCCAGGCACCACTGATGGGCTGTGGGATAGTAGCTTTCTCCGTTGCACACCTCCATGCCGTGCAGCCATTTGTTGTCGTACATCGTCGTGTGCACATCGAGCCAACGACCCTTCTCTTCGCCTTGCCAGGCCTGGTGGTTCCAGAAAACGAACGCACCTTGGTCATTGGCCGCTTTGATCGCGTCGAGGATTTCGGGCGTGTCCAGTTTATTGATGTCGTCCAGGAAGATCGCGTTGAAGTGTCCGGGAGGGGTATCGCGCGTGATTTCCGTGCCGCGCACCAGCAACAGGTTGCGCGCGCGGGCGTCGCCTTCCGCCAGCTGGAAGGGGCGGTTGTGATTGGTGGGTATGTCGTCCTTCTTGGGCTGGTATTCGATGTGGTCCGTGATCGACATCACGTCGAATCCCTGGCGCCAGCACTCGGCCACGCGCACGGTGGGCCACACGGCTCCATCGGAGAACACGGTGTGCATGTGCAGGTCGCAGACAAAGGTCTGGTAGCCGGGAAGATCGGGGAAGTAAATATCCCGACGCACATCCTGAGCCGACGCGGTCGCGGCGCACATGCTGACGACCGTCAGGAACAGAACAGACAGGACTCGACGCAGAGTGAGCATGTCGGAACCTCGGTGTGGGATTGATGGTGGGAGTGCTCTGAGAGATCAAGTGAACCCAGTATGGCCGGGCTCTGCGCTCAGGACAACCTGGGAAAGGCGAATTCTGACAGCCATGTCATTGGCCATGTCATTGGAGGACTTGGCGCCGATCCGAGGCAGCCCGTCACTCCTGCTCCTCGCCCCTTTGACAGGGGAGAACGGGCCCGAACATCGGATGGCTCTTGGATGTTCGTGCCGTCTGCCGCGCGGAGGATGCGTTTATGCGCGCCGCTCGCTCAGCTGTCATTGCGCCAACCCAGAGCGCGGCGCAGCTCTTCGGGGCTGGTAAGCCCGGCCTCCACGGCAGCCAGGGCGCACTGGCGAACAGGGGTCATTCCGTGCTGGACTGCCAGTCGTTCGAGCTGACTGGCCTCGGCCCGCGACAGGATGGCCCGACCCAACTCACTCTGGTCCGGCACCAGCAGTTCGGTCAGCACCAGGCGTCCGCGATAACCAGTCATCTGGCATTGGGCACAGCCGAGCGCCTGGCGCGCCGCGGAGACGGTCAATCCGAGCCGTTCTTCCTCGCGCTCGACGGGGCGGGCACAGGTGCACAGCCGGCGGACCAGGCGCTGGTTGAGGATGCCCAGCAGGCCGCTGCGCAGCAGGTAGGGTTCGATGCCCATGTCCGACAGGCGGCTGATCGCGCTGGCAGCACTGCCGGCGTGGAACGTTGTGACAACAAGGTGTCCCGTGAGCGCTGCCTGAAACACGGTTTCGGCGGCCTCGCGGTCGCGGATCTCCCCGACCAGGATCACCTCGGGATCCTGGCGCAGCAGCGACCGCAGGCCGGTGGCCAGGTTCAGGCCGGCCGGAACGTTGACCTGGGCCTGTGCGACACCTTCCACCGCGACTTCGATCGGATCCTCCAGCGACATGACGGACCGGCCGCCGTGCGACGTGCGGACCAACTGACGCAGGCAGGCGTAAGCCGTCGTCGTTTTGCCGCTCCCGGCCGGTCCGGACACGACCAGCGCGCCGGACGTCTCGCCCAGCAGCGCGCGGATGGTCGTCTCAACTTCGGCGGGGAATCCCAGTTCCTCCAGTTGCTCGTAATGTCGCTGACTGGCGAACAGCCGGACCACCGCGCGCTCGCCGTGCAGCGTTGGAAAGGTGCTGATCCGCATTTCCACCTCGCCCGGTGCGCTGCGGATGCGTCCTTCCTGAGGCCGGTCGGTGTGGTAGGTCAGCAGATGAGCCAGCACCTTGAGCCGCGAGACGACGTCGGCGGCTTCGCCGCGCGAGAAGGTGCCAATGGGCTGCAGCACGCCATCGAGTCGCCACCGCACGTCCAGACCCTCCCGCGCCGGCTGCAGGTGCACGTCACTCGCTCGCGCGGCCTGAGCGCCAGCCAACAGCGCGTTGACGAAATCGGTCGCGTAATGCGGAGCCTGCGGATCCAGACTCGACAGCTGATGGTGCATGTCGACGGGTCGTGTCATTGGCGACTCAACTGTAGGCGGGAGCAACGCAGCACGAAGTACTGGATCAGGCCGATCGCCGCGATGCTGATCGCCACGGGCACCGTGTTATGCAGCGGCGGCATCACGAGGTCCTGGCGGAACATCATCGAAGTCACCACGACCAGTTCATAGGCGCTGACCGAGGCCGCGGTCACCAGCCAGACCAGGTGCCGATCGAAAGACAAGGCGGCGCTGGCCACCATACACAGATAAATCACCACCAGCGGACTTCGTACCGCCTCGGCGGCCAGCATCAGAAACAGCGTCAGGACGACGATATCGGTGGTGATCCACCAGATCAGCAGCGACCGCGAGGCCCCAGGACGCATCATCCGGGACTGAAACAGCCAGCCGTAGGCGCAGACGAGGACCACCGTGCCGGTGGACAGCCAGTGGAAGAGACCTTGCGAGCCGGGGTTACCGCACGCCAGGCAGACGAGGTGATAGACATAGAAGGCCAGCATCGTCATCAGGACCGCGGCCAAGCGTGGCCGATGACGCGCCCACCGCAGCGCCCGCCGCCGCAAGCTCAAGGGCTTGGCCTGAATGACATCCCCCTGCAGGTACCGCTCGAGATCATCGGCCAGCTCGCGCGCCGATTGGTAGCGGTCCTGCGGATTCTTGTTCAGGCACTTCATGCAGATGATGTTCAGGTCGCGCGGCACCCGGCGGTTCATCGCCTGCGGCGGGACCGGGTCCTGCTCCAGCACGCATACCAGGGCATCGAGTGCCGTGCGGAATGGCGGATGGCCGGTGATCAGGTGATAGAGGATTGCGCCGAGCGCATAGATGTCCACCGCCGCTGCGGACAGGCCCGTGTCTCCCGCCGCCTGTTCGGGAGCCATATAGCCGGGTGTGCCGAAGATCTGGCCGGCGAGCGTGAACTCGTCGGAGCGGTCTGTCCGCTTTGCCAGGCCGAAGTCGGTAATCTGCGGCTGGCCATGTTCCGGCAACAGCACGTTCCCGGGCTTGAGGTCGCGATGTACGACACCGTGCTCGTGAGCGAACGCGACGGCGAGGGCCAGGTCCCGCACCAGCCGTGCCGATTCGTGCATGCCGAAGCGTCGCCGGTGCAGCTCCTCGGACAAGGTCGGCCCGGCCACAAAACCCATGGCGTAGTAGTGCTGACCGGCGTGGGAGCCGACATCGTAGATGGGCACGATGCCCGGGTGGTTCAGGCTGGCAGCCATCTCGGCTTCCGCGTAGAACCGCTGGACGGCATCCAGCGACGCGAGGTTGCGGTCGAGGATCATCTTCAAGGCCACGGTTCGCTGCAACCGCGGATCGTGCGCCTTGTACACGACCCCCATCCCGCCGCGCGCAATCTCCTCCAGCAGCTCGTACTTGCCGCAAGACCGCGCGGCGGTTGCCGCGGCGGGTCCCTGCGCCGGCGCCGCGCTGGCTCCCGGCGGAGCAACGGGGGAGCGTGGGCGTGCCAGCTCGGTGGAGAAGCGACGCATGGCCGCCCGGACCTGGTCCACCCGATCCGGAAACGCGCTCACGTAGGTGCTGGTGTCCAGCGTCGTCTCGTCGCGGCTGCGGAATTCCAGGTCCGACAGCAGCAGTTCTTCAAACAGTCGAGAGCGGAGCGGTTCTTCGACGGCTGCCAGAAACGGCTCGATCTGCGGCTGCTCCCCGCGTCGCCACGCCTGTTCAAACGCGTCACAGATGTCGTCGATCATGGCGACATCGGCGGGCGCGAGGCGCCTTGCGTCTTCGGGGTGCGGTGCAGCCGTCATGTGTCGATCACCTGCGACCAGATGTCGCGAATCCGCTGCAGCTTCCGCTCGACGCTGCGCGTGGTCAGCTCCAGTTTGACGGCGATTTCATCATTGGTGTAACCTTCCAGCCGCCAGAGGGCGATCTGCCGCAGCCGCGGATCGGTCAAGGCGGCGAGCAGGCGTTGCCCTTCCTCCTCGATGACCGTCAACATGAGCGGGGTCGGCAGGTGATCGCTGAACTGCTGCAGGCCGGGGGACGGCTCGTCGGCCGATTTGCGGAAGAACACCGATTCGCCACGCACCTTCCCCGCGCCGCGTTTCTTGCCCCCCAGTCGGCGCTGCTGGTCAATCACCTTGCGAATGGTCATCGTGACCAGCACGCGCCAGAGATCGCCGCGATCGGCCATGTCTGCCAGACGGCCGTGTTGTGCCCCGCTGCACAGGCACCGGAACACACTCAGCGCCACGTCCTCCTCGTCGGCCACGCGCCGCGGGGTATCGGCCAGTTTCTGGCGGGCCAGGTGCACCAGCTGCACGAAGTAGCGATCCCACAGCGCCGCGACCGCCGCCTCGTCGCCGGTACGCAGCCCCTCGATCCACTGTGTCACCGGATCGTCTTCGTCCATCGCCAAGGCCTCGCCGCCTCAAGCTCCCTGGGTTCCGCCGCCACGCCCCAAACCACCTCTTCGATTGTAACACGCCCCTTGTCCGGACCAGTAGTGCTGGGCGGAACGAGGCCATCTGCCGGACCACGCCGCCTGGGCGACCGAGAACCGGGGCCCGGCCTTCCCCTGCTCATGCTGCGGGTTACCATAGGAGCACCGAGCCGCGTGGTCCGACGAGCAGCCCCGTGACGCTATGCCAGCCATCTACCATCACCACCATCGGGTTCACAGCGACGAGATCGACGAACTGGACCACGCCAACAACGCCGCCTACGTGAACTGGATGCAGGCCGCCGCCATCGCCCATTCGACGGCTCAAGGCTGGCCGTCACGACGGTACTGGGACGCCTCCTGCGCCTGGGTCGCCCGCTCGCACCAGATCGAGTATCTGCAGCCGGCACACGAGGGCGACGAGCTCGTCGTGCGGACCTGGGTGGCCGATATGCAGCGCGTCAGCTCGCTGCGCCGCTACGAAATCATCCGGTCGTCGGACAACACCCTCGTCGCCCGCGCCGAGACGCGCTGGGCCTTCATCGATCTCACGAGTCGCAAGCCGACCCGCATCCCGCGCGAAGTGCAAGCGGACTTCGTGATCGTGCCCGATCCTTGACGCGGCCGGGGCGCCGGTCAGGCCGTGCTTCGCGCCGCCCGGTAATAAGTCAGGGTCGCCACCACGTACAGCATGAAGGCGGCCACGAGCGTCCAGGAATAGCCCCACCGCAGGCCCAAGTACAGGGACACGACCGTGGCGAACGTGCCGGACAGTGTGTTGATGGCGAAGAGGTGCGGTATCTTCTCGCGCAGCGATCGGCTCTCGGTCAGCAGCAGACCGCCGGGAAAAAACACCCCCATGGCTATCCCGACGCAGCCGACCATAGCCATCGCCGCCGCGCCGGTCCACCAGGGATCGAGCTGCCAGCGCAGCGTCCAGTCAGGAAGTCGCAGGGCCGCTGCGAGTACCGGGATCAGCGTGATCGTTGCGGCGATCAGCGGCAGACGGTGGGCCAGCAATCCTCCCACTGCCGAACTGATCAGCAACACGCCCAGCACCAGCACCAGGGACGCGGACGGCGATACGAACACGCGCTGATACGCCTGCAGTAACACGATCTCGACAAAGAAGTAACCGCTGCCGATGGCGACGTTGTAGATGAGCAACAGCCGGATGGACCGCCTGGATGGTACGTTCTGCAGCGCGCTGCGGACAAACAGACCACCGACCAGTACGCACGTGCCGGCCGCCACGCACACGAGTCGCCAGAGTTCGGGTTCGTGCGTCGTGGCGTAGGAGGCGAACGGGCGATCGTCGGTGACCGGCGAGGCGTCGAACGTTTCCTCCAGGCCCGAGAAGTCCCCGCTCGCCAGCATGTCGAAGAACGGGCCGAATCGCTCATTGTGCCACTGGCCCTGGAGATAGGCCGGCTCCAGCCACCGCTGGTAAGGCGCATACACCGGCTGTCGCCGCTCATCCCAGTACACCCACATGTTCAGGTCACACCAGTCGAGCAGGTTCTGGCGGCGAGTCCCGGTGAGCGGTTGCAGCGAGACGACCATCCCCACGTAGTACATGTCGTTCCGGGGCACGATGCCCTTCTTCCGCTCGCGGTCGTGGCGAAAGGACATGAACTCCCAGAGGAAGAAATGCTCAGCCGGATCGCGTACCCCACGCCGCCGGAGGCAGTCGTAGAGGGTCAGAATCATGCGCCGCAGTCCCAGTTCCCCGCGGCGGGTCTCCGGACGCTCTTCAAACAACAGGTAACCTTCCTCCGTGAGGTGGTCCAGGAACAAGTCGTAGCTCTCGCGGGTGTGCAGATAGTCGGGCGGCCCCAGCGCCCCGATCCAGCGCGAGGAATGGGCGTTAATGAGCGTGATGAGATCGTACTTCCGGCCCGCACGACGTAATGCCGGCAAGGCATTGCCGAGCGTGACCTGTACTCCCTCGTACGCGCGCCCACTCGCCTCGAAGTAGTCCTGCAGCATCATGCGCAGGACACCCGGATTGATCTCCACGGCCTCGATCCGCTCCAGCGGCGTGATCGCCCGCAGGCTCTTGAGAATGCCGGTCGTGGCCGGTCCGATCACGAATACACGCGGTTCGGCGACCAGTCCGTACACCAGACGACGGTCCACCGAGGGAAACCGCACTCCGGTCGGACCGGCATAGCGGGCATAATCCAGCGGGACCCGCGACTTGAAGTTGTCGTTGAAAAAGCCGTCGTAGGTCACGTACGTGCGGTCGGTCCCGGGAACCGTATCGAGGCGACCGACCAGACTGTCGTACGTACGTTCCACCCGCAGTCGGCTGGGACGCCGCAGCAGGCTCTGCGCGGGGATATTCGGCGCGGCGGGATTGACCAGTTGCGTGATCCGCATCATCCGGTGCAGCTGATGCTGATAGGACAAGCCGGCACCCAGCGCGGCCAGGCTCAGGAGCAGCAGGGCGGTCAGCGCTCGACGCCGCCGTGGCTCGGCGGACGCGACGGCCACGGTCAGCCCGCCGGCCAGTGGCAGCACAGTGACCAGACCCAGGAAGATCTGTTCGGTCTCGAACCGTTCATAGGCCGCGACGGTGATCAGCACCGCCACACCTGCGCCGAGCATGTCAAAGAAGTAGATGCCTCGCGCCGCGCCGAGCGCGAACGCGCGGGCAATGAAATAGGCGGGACAGACAAAGACGCTGGCAATGGCTGGCAGCAGTACGAACAGATTCGGCCACCGCAACAGCACCGCCGCCGCAGCGTAGAGACAAGCGGCCGTGCCGCCGCAGCACCAGCCGAATGTGTGGGCGGTCAGCGCGGTCCCGCGACGGGCCAGGAACGCGCCCAGTCCCACTCCGGCCACAGCGCAGCTGATCACGGCCATGGCGAGCATGTAGTCGAGCACGTACTTGGTCGCATGGAAGAGCAGCGCTTGCGAGACGAGCGCGACACACGAGAGGAACAGCACCGCAAGCTGGCGCGCCATGTGGGTGGTCATCCTGACACATTTGCGATCACGCCGGACACGCAACCTCCCGCACCCCCTGCAGTCGGCAGTGCGGCGCGGGGCCCCCGGTCCTCCCGTCACGGACCTTCCTTGACGGCAGGCAGGCCCGGGCACCATAATATGGTGGAGTCCGGTTCCCCCCCTTTTTAGTCGCAGCCGAGGAGATTTTCCATGCCGGATACGCGTCTGAGCCGTCGCAGTCTGCTGAAATCGGGAATCGCCGCGGCCACGGTCGCCACGGTCGGCTTCCCTGCGACGAGCAGCTTTTCGATGGAAACCGTGACAGATGAAGTCAAGAACACCCGCAGCTTCAATCCCAACATGGAATACCGCCGGTTGGGAAAGACCGGCTTATGGGTCTCCGCGGTCTGCCTCGGGGGTCACTGGAAACGCATCGACAAGGTGATCGGTGTCGGCGAGGAGATCAACCCCTACGCCGGCCCGGACAAGGCCGAGTTGATGGCGCCCTTCCTGAAGAATCGCGCGGAGGTGGTGGAGCGGTGCATCGAAGTCGGCATCAACTGCATTGACTTCGCCGGCGACGCGGAACCCGAGACCTACTGTCGCGTGTTGGGGAATCGGCGCGAGGCGATGTACCTGTGCTACTCGCATCCGGCCAGCGAGTTGCGCGTGGCCGAGAACTGTCAGACCCAGCGACTGGTGGACCTGTTTGAAGCCGGTCTGAAGCGCTGTGGGCTGGAATATGCGGACGTCTGGCGACTGATGGCCCACGAACGCGGCGGTCTGCACAGCCAGGCCGAAGTGGATGCCATGATCGAAGCGCTGCAGATCGCCAAGCAGAAGGGACTCTGTCGCCATACCGGGTTCTCCACGCACGATGCGCGGTGGGCACGCAAGCTGATCGAGACCTACTCGCCTGAACTGGAATTGCTGTGCATGCCCTACACGGTCCTGTCGAAGCAGGCGGCCACCAACAGCCTCCTGGAGTCGCTCAGCCAGCATGACGTCGGTGTGTTGGGTATCAAACCGTTCGCGAGCAACGCGCTGTTCAAGGGCGACGGGGCGCCCGACAGTCCCTTCGCGGAGTTGGACGACCGGCGCGCGCGACAGGCCATCCGCCGTATTCTCGGCAACCCGTCCATCACTGCCCCGATTCCCGGACTGATCAGCACGCACCAGGTGGACAACGTGGTCGCCGCGATTCACGAGCCACGCACGCTCACCGACGAGGAACAGGCGGAACTCACCCAACTCACCCAGGAAGTCCACCGCCGATTGCCGGCCGATTACCAGTGGCTCAAAGACTGGGAATACGTGTGACGCGGACGGTAGGCAGGTTGCCTCCGACGACGCCCTGTCAGGCGAACCGATGGCACCCGCGAGGGAATTCATGAGCAACTATCGCTGGACCAGGCGTGGGTGGGCGGCGGCCGCGGTGTTGCTGGCCGCCTGGGGCGTCGGTGCTGTGACCGCCCAACGGGCCGGCGCGCAGCGCGACGATCCGCCCGCACCGGCGCCGGCCGCGCCGGCGGCGGCCGATCCGCCCGCCGCGCCCGCCGCCACCGCCGAACCGGCCAAGGCCATGTTCGCCGAACCCGACGAAGAAACGCTGAAGACCTGGCGCAAGCATGTGGAGGAATGGAAGGCGATCGATCCGCGCGAGCAGGCAGACAACTCGTTCTGCTACGTGTGCCACCTCAACTACGAAACCGAAAAGCTGACGACGATCCATGAGGCGGAGGGGGTCGGCTGCGAAACGTGCCACGGCATGTCGGGCCAGCACAGCCAGGATGAAGACAGCATCACTCCGCCCGATGTGATCTTCGCGCGCTCGAAAGTCGCCGCCTACTGCGGGCAGTGTCACGAGAAACGCGACTTGCTCGAAGGCGATGAATCGCATGAGCAGTTCTTTGACGGCAAGCTCGAGGCCGACAAAACGTGCACTAGCTGCCATGACATGAAACACACGCTGGCGGTGCGCACCCGGCGCTGGAATAAGGACACCCGCAAACTGGAGTGGTCCGACGGCGTGCGCATGATGAAGCAGCGCGAAGAGAGCGGACCGTAATCGTCCCTCGCAACACCAGTAACCCACCCCCCAGACCTGGAAGGACAATCGTCGTGCCCGTGACACTCCGTACGCAACTGGCGGCGCTGCTCGTCGCCTGCGGCCTCTCCGTAACCGCCGTACCCGCCGCGGACTGGCCCCGGTTCCGCGGACCGGAATCCAACGGCATCTGCCCCGAAACCGGCCTGATCCACGAGATCCCCGAGGGCGGTCCCCAGCTGCTGTGGCAGCTCCAGGGTTGCGGCACGGGCTACTCGAGCATCTCGATCGCCAACGGCCGGATCTTCACGATGGGCGATCGGCCCGCCGCAGGCGAGGACAAGTCGCAGTTCGTGATCGCCTTCGATCTGGCGACGCAGAAAGAACTGTGGGCCACCAAGATCGGCCCGCCGCACGATGACGGATCACGCTGCACACCCACGATCGACGGCAACCGGCTCTACGCCCTGGGAACCAGCAGCGACCTCGTGTGTCTGGATGTCGCTACGGGTGCCGTGCAGTGGACGAAGAACCTGGAACAGGAATTCGGCGGCAAGATGATGTCCATGTGGCGGTGGAGCGAATCGCCGCTGGTCGACGGCCAGCAGGTGGTGGTGACGCCCGGCGTGTCCGAGGCGGTCATGGTGGCCCTGGACAAGGGCACGGGCGAGCTGATCTGGAAGTGCCAGATGCCGGAGATCGGCGACCGGGGCAAGGACGGAGCGGGCTACACCACGATTGTGGTGGCGGAGATCGACGGTGTCCGTCAGTACCTGACGATCGTCGGTCGGGGGGCGATCGGCGTGGACGCCAAGACCGGACGTTTCCTCTGGGGCTACAACCGCATCGCCAACGACGTGGCGAACATTCCGTCGCCGGTCGTGCGGGACCGCTATGTCTTCGTCACGACCAGCTACAAGACCGGCAGCGCGCTGCTCAAACTGACGCGCGCCGGCGATGCCTTCACGGCCGAGGAGGTGTACTTCCTGACCCCCAAGGAATTCGAGAACCACCACGGTGGCGTGGTGCTGATCGACGACTGCATCTTCGGTGGCGATGGAAGGAACAGCGGCACTCCGGTCTGTCTCGATTTCATGACCGGCGCGATCAAGTGGAAGGCGCTCGATTGGAAGCGCACGGCGCGTGCCGGCGGCTCCGCGGCCGTGCTGTACGCCGACGGGCATCTCTGGTTCCGCTACGAGCGCGATGCGCTCGTGGCGCTGATCGAGGCCACTCCGGACGAGTTTCGTGTCAAGGGGACCTTCCGCGCTGCCGTCGACGACGGACCGGCGTGGGCCCATCCGGTCGTTCATGACGGCAAGCTCTACCTGCGCACCAACGACGTGTTGATGTGCTACGACGTCGCCATGCCGTGAGGAAGCCGCGTCGGGCGCGGCTGATGCCTGGAGACGCGTTGCCCATCGCGGCGTCGCCCGCTCGGACCCGCCGGTCAGGCTTGATACCCGCGCGCAGAACGCCGGTCGATCACATTCTGCATGATCGACTGCCACGTGTCGTTCAGCCGCAAGGTCACCATATCCACCTCGCTCTCGCCGTTGGAGGCAAATTCGACAATGAAACCGGCCTTGACGAGCACGTCGTTGGCGCCTTGAGCCGACTGGCAGGCGCTCCAGAATCGCCGGCTGTGCAGGACCGTCGAGGATTTCTCTGTGCCGATCTCCGTGCCAATCGCGTCCACTGATTTGGTCACCTGCGGGGTGAGCCCTGTCATCATCTCCTGTCGCAGCCTCTCCGCCCATTCCTTCCACAGTGTCTTGTCACGCGCGGCCATATGCCTATCCCCCAAACCTCGGTTCGAACGTGCCCTTTCATCCTAACGCCTGGGCGTCTGGAGTGCGACGCGCCTACGTTGACCCTGCGGGTTGGCGGCGGTATGTTCGGGTTGGGACCTGAATTGCAACGGGTCTCATGGCCATTCAGCGCACCAGCCAGCAACGGGAGGTCATCGCATGTGTCTGCACTGCACGCGGCGGCAGTTTCTGGAAGCAAGCACGTTGGGGAGTATTGCCCTGGCAGCCGGCCAGGTGGCGGCTGACACGGACGCGGCGCGCGCCCCCGCCGCGACGGCGGCCAAGGTCCGGATCTGTGTCATCATCGCCGGCCAGGCGCCCGATCGCAGCTGGAGTCTGTCGGAGGCAGACGTCACGGCCATTCGCAACCGGCTGGCCGAAGCGGAGCGGCAGTTGGGCAACGTCGAGTTTGTCATCGGGCAGGCGACGACGCAGGAAGCGGCCGCCGCGCTGCTGGACCAGGCAGGTCCGGACGCCCCGGTGCTGGCGGTAAGCGCGGACATCTTTGGCCTGAGCCGTGGTGTCATGCCCGCCGCGTTAGCGGCCCAGCGGCCTGTGGCCGTCTTCCATCTGCCGGTTGTGGGGGGACATGACTGGTGTCTGGTCAATCCGTGGCGGGCGGCGGGGAACCGGATCACGCTCTACAACTCCAGCGACTACGGCGACCTGGAGCAGGCCGCGGCGGCCCTGCGGGCGATCCCGCTGCTGCGTCGCAGCCGGGTGCTGGCCTCGCCGCCGTTCAAAGGCACACCGGCGTCGCAATCACCCGAGCTGGTCAAGGCGCGGCTGGGTGTGGAACTCGTGCCGATCCCCGACGGTCGTTATGACGAAGTGTTGTCACAAGTCGACACGTCGGCCGCGACCGCGGCAGCGCAGCAGTGGATCGACGGCGCTCAGGAGCTCGTCGAACCTGATCGCGAAGATGTGCTCAAGGCCGCCCGGGCGAGCCTGACGCTGGAGCAGCTGATCCAGGAGAACCACGCCGACGCGCTGTGCGTGGGGACCTGCATGGGCTGGCTCTCACGCGGTTTCCCCTGCCTGGGATTCTCCCAACTGAACGACCGCGGCATTCCGGCCGCCTGCGATGGGGACATGGACTGCGTCCTGACGATGCTGATCTTCCAGCACGTGCTCAATCGTGCCGGTTTCCTGGGCAACGCGGCGGGCGTCGACACCTCCCGCAACGCCTTTCACCTCTCCCATTGCTCGGCTCCATTGCGGATGGAAGGACCCGCGAGTCCCGCAGCACCGTACCTGCTGCGCCGCCACGCGGAAGTGCGCGGAGGTGCCGTGCCGGAAGTCCATTACCGCATCGGGCAGACGGTCACGTTCACCAAGCTGATCCACCTGGAAACGCTCCTGATGTTCACGGGACGCATCATCGAGGTGCCGGAGGTGCCGGCGCACACCGAACGCGGCTGTCGCACCGAACTCGTGGCGGAAGTGAAGGACGCCGATCGGCTGCTGGAGAACTGGGGGGGTGGCGCGCTGGGGGACAGCGCGACCGACTACTACGCCTCGCTCCACCGTGTCGCGTACTACGGCGATCACACGCGCACGATTCGCCATGTCGCGCACCTGCTGGGCCTCCGCGTCGTGGAGGAGGTCTGAGGAGAGCGCTTTACCGGGCCAGGTCGTAAAGGCCTTTGAGGCCGACTCCCAGGAACACGCCGGCCGCGACCAGGTTGAGCAACGCCAGCCAGCTCGGCTGCTGCAGCGCGCGGGGCAGGCAGCGACGATCCGTCCACAGATTGAGCAGGCACACGAGACCGCAGCCCAGGACCCCGGTGAGCACGTTCGCCGGGGTCAGAATGGCCAGCAACAGCCGCGGTCTGCCCGGCGCGCCCAGCGACTGATACGCGCCCAGCCACCACAGAATCCCCCCGGCCCCGACCGCACACCAGATGAGCGTCCCCCGGCGCACCCGCTGCGCATGACGCCGGGCCCAGTCCCGATCCACGCACCGCGCCAGCTCGGCCACAAGGCTGCACGCGACCTCCAGCGTGCCGTAGAGTGTGCCGAGCATCGCCAGCAAGGCGCCGACCAGGTAGAGCGGCAGAAGCCACGGATGGATGCCCGTCACGAAGGCCGCCTGCAGACCGAGCAGATTCGTTTCGTCGGGAAGCACGTGGCGCGGACCCAGCACGACCGATCCCGACGCGACGAAGACCGCCGAGAACACGAACACCACCAGGAAACTCAACGCACTGTCCACCAGCGGCGCCCGCGTCCAGCGCCTCGCCGGATGCGCCGGCGCAGCGGCCACGGCCGCCAGCGGCTCCGCCGCCGCAGGATCCCGTCCCGCCTGGCCCCAGCCCCGCGCACGGACGAACGAGACGTAGGCCAGATAGTCGAACGCCCCACCGCCAATCACGCCCACGTATCGAGTCGCTTCGACCCACACCGGCTCCGCCGCCACGTGCGGATAGCGACCGGGCAACCAGGCCGGATAGCTCAACGGCTGCGGGACCACGGCACCGCGCAACAAGGCCCACCAGTCGGGCCGGTAGAGTACGAGCGTCACGGTGGCCGCCAAGATCATGGCCGCCACGATCACCAGCTGAATCCGCTCCAGCCGCGAATAGCCGCTCCGCCACGTCAGGACCAGCACCACGGCCAACATGCCGGCACCCCAGAGATAGTCCACGCCGCCGTTCCACACGGCCTGGGTGCCGGTCACCCAGGCCGTCAGGTTGCCCAGTACACCGCAGTGGAAACTCACCCAGATCGGCAGGCACGTGGCGGCGATGAGCAACGTGACCCACACCAGCCATCCTCGCGGGCCGGGCAGCTCCAGCATCCGCTCATACGGATGCACGCCCGTCAACACCATCTGCCGCGCCGCGGCAAAGACCAACGCCCATTTGAGCAGCAGGATCACGGCGAAGAGAAACAGGCAGCGATAGCCGAAGATCGCCCCGCCGCGACTGGAAAACACCAGCTCACCGGTGCCAATGGTCAGCGACGCGACGATCGCACCAGGTCCGAACACCTGCAGCCATTCCCACAGGCCACGCGGCAATCCGCCGGACCCCTCAGATGCAACGTCGGCTGAGCGATCCAGATTAATGGCAGGGACTCCCTTCAAGGTCCCGCAGAAGCCCGTGCTGGAATGAAATTCTGCCGTGCCAGCCACTCCAGGCACCCCGCCTGCCACGCGTCCCAGCTGGGGCCCTGGTAGCCATTGAGTCCGTGACCTCCCGAGGGCAACGCGAGGTACTCCGACACGACGCCGTGCGCCCGCACTGCTCGGTGAAACATCTCGCTGTGTGCGGGTACCACGGCGGTGTCATCCTGGGCGTGCGCCAGGAAAGCCGGCGGCGTCCGATCCGTCACCTGCGTCTCATTGGAAAACACGTCGATCAACTCGCGCGACGGTGAATCGCCCAGCAGCTGCCTGCGCGACCCGCTGTGCGTCAGCGCGCGCATGGTGATGACGGGATAGATGAGGATCTGAAAGTCCGGACGGCAGCTCACCCGGTCGACCGCCTGAGGCGCCTGCGGATCACCCAGGTCGAAATGCGTGCCCGCCGTGGACGCGAGGTGGCCCCCGGCCGAGAAACCCAGAATGCCGATGCGAGCCGGATCAAGGTGCCACTGTGCGGCCTGGGCCCGCACGAGTCGCAGGGCACGCTGCGCGTCCAGCAGCGGCACATACGGCCGGCCCGCTGGCAGACGGTACTCCAGCACCACGCCGGTGATGCCGTGCTGGCTGAGCCAGCTGGCGATCCCTGCTCCTTCCGGTCCGGTCACCAGGCCGGCGTAGCCACCTCCCGGACAAATGACGATGGCGGCTCCGTTGGGTGTGGCGGGCCGATGCACGGTGAGATACGCCTCGGCGTCCTCATCCGCGCCGTCCCCCACCGGTGCACGACCGTTCCACAGCGCGATCCTGGCGGCTGGCAGTGGGTCACGATCGGTCTGCTGCAGGCGCGCTGCGGCGGGCACGCTCAGGCCGACGGCAATGCCGCACGCCACCAACCAGCTCGTCATTTCCTGTCTCCTGCTGACCGTTCGCGTTACTTGATGCCGGCATGATATTCCTGCAGACTCTGGACGCGCCCGCGCCCGCGACGGAATGCGTCGATTCCTTTGGCGGCCGCCAGACCGGCCGCCAGCGTCGTGATATACGGCACCTTGCGCTTGACCGCGGTCTTGCGGATATACGAATCGTCCGCCTTGCTGGCTTTGCCGCTGGGGGTGTTGATGACCAGCTGAATCTCCGCGTTCGAAATGGCGTCGACGATGTTGGGATGCCCCTCCTGCATCTTGAGGATCGGTTCCGACCGGATGCCGGCGGCAGCCAGGCAGCGGTGCGTGCCCTCCGTGGCGCGGATGACGAACCCCAACTCGCTGAAGCGCCGCGCCACCTCCACGACCGCCGGCTTGTCCGGATCGGCCACGCTGATCAACACCGTGCCTTCCGAGGGGAGCCGGGCCTGGGTGGCCTGCTGCGCCTTGTAGTACGCCAGCCCGAAGGATTCCGCCAGCCCCATGACCTCACCCGTGCTGCGCATTTCCGGCCCCAGCAGCGGGTCCACGTCGTGGTACATCGTGAACGGGAACACCGCCTCCTTGACGCCGAAGTGCGGGATGGACTTGCGGCCCAGCGCCAGGTCGGCGAGCTTCGCGCCCAACATCAGCTGCGTGCCGATGCGGGCCAACGGGATGTTGCAGACCTTCGACACCAGCGGCACCGTCCGACTCGCGCGGGGATTGGCTTCCAGCACATACACCGTGTCCTGGCAGATGGCATACTGGATGTTCATCAGCCCGACCACGCGAAACGCAATGGCAATCTTGCGGTTGTACTGGTGGATCGTGTCGATATGTTTGGGCGGGATACTGATGGGGGGGATGACACAGGCGGAATCACCGGAGTGGACGCCGGCCAGTTCAATGTGTTCCATCACGGCCGGGACGAAGGCGTCTTCGCCGTCGGCCAGCGCATCGGCTTCCACTTCGATGGCGTTTTCGAGGAACTTATCGATCAGCACGGGGCGGTCGGGTGAGACTTCGACGGCCGCGTCCAGATAGCGGTGCAGCTCCTCCTCATCGTGAATCACCTCCATGGCGCGGCCGCCGAGGACAAACGAGGGGCGCACCATGAGCGGATACCCGATGTCGCGGGCAATCCGCAGCGCTTCGTCAAACGTGCTGGCCATTCCCGAGTCGGGCTGCGGGATGCCCAAGGCGCGCATCATGTGGCGGAACCGGTCGCGATCCTCGGCCAGTTCAATCGATTCGTGGGATGTGCCGAGAATTTTCACGCCGGCTTCGGCCAGTTCCCGGGCCAGGTTCAACGGCGTCTGGCCCCCGAACTGCACAATGACCCCCTCCGGCCGCTCCTTCTCGTAAATGCTCAGCACATCCTCCACCGTCAGCGGTTCAAAATACAGCTTGTCCGACGTGTCGTAGTCGGTCGACACCGTTTCGGGATTGCAGTTCACCATGATCGACTCGTACCCGGCCTCCCGGATGGCGAGCGCCGCATGGACGCAGCAGTAGTCGAACTCGATTCCCTGGCCGATGCGATTGGGCCCGCCGCCCAACACCATGATCTTGCGGCGGTCAGACACGCTGGTGGCATCTGGGGCGTTGTAGGTCGAGTAGTAGTAGGCGGCGTTGTCGACACCACTGACCGGCACCGCCTGCCATCCCTGCACCACGCCGAGCGCCTGGCGCCGAGCGCGGATCTCGGCTTCAGGCAGGGCCAGCAGCCGGGCCAGGTACCGGTCGGCGAACCCGTCCCGTTTGGCGCGGGTCAGCAGGTCGTCGGGGGGCAGCGTGCCGCGATAGGGCAGGAGTTGTTCTTCGAGCTGCACGAGTTGCCGCATCTGTTCGATGAACCAGGGCTTGATGTAGGTCCGTTCCGCCAGCACCTCCACGTCGGCGCCCTTGCGGAGCGCCTCATACATCAAGAACTGCCGCTCGCTGGTCGGCTCGGAGAGCATGCGCAGGAGTTCCTCCAGCGGTCGCTGGTGGAAATCGCGGGCGAAGCCGAGCCCGTAGCGGCCGATTTCCAGCGAGCGAATGGCCTTCTGCAGCGCCTCCTTGTAGGTCTTCCCAATGCTCATCACCTCGCCGACGGCGAGCATCTGCGTGCCGAGCCGGTCCGGGAGGGCGGGGAATTTTTCGAACGCCCACCGCGCGAACTTCACGACCACGTATTCGCCCCACGGCTCGTATTGCTCCAGCGTGCCGGCGCGCCAGTAGGGGATTTCATCGAGCGTCAAACCGCCGGCCAGGAGCGAGGAGACGTAGGCGATGGGGAACCCGGTGGCTTTCGAGGCGAGCGCGGACGAGCGGGACGTGCGCGGGTTGATTTCGATCACCACGACGCGCCCGGTGCGCGGATCGTGTGCAAACTGGATGTTCGTGCCGCCGATGACCTCGATCGCGGCGACGATATCGTACGAATATTTCTGGAGCTGCTGCTGCAAAGCGGGGTCGATGGTCAACATGGGGGCGGTGCAGTACGAGTCGCCCGTGTGGATGCCCATCGCGTCGACGTTTTCGATGAAGCAGACCGTAATCATCTGGTTCTTCGCGTCCCGCACCACCTCCAGCTCGAGTTCCTCCCACCCCTGCACCGATTCCTCGATCAGGATCTGCCCGACCAGGCTGGTGCTCAACCCGCGCTGCGCCACCGTGCGGAACTCGTCGATGTTGAACACCAGGCCGCCCCCGGCACCGCCCATCGTGTAGGCGGGGCGGATCACCGCCGGCAGGCCGATCCGCTGAACCACCTCTTCCGCTTCGGCCAGGCTGCGGGCGATTTCGCTGCGCGGCATGTCGATGCCCAGTCGCTCCATCGTCTCCTTGAACGCCTGCCGATCCTCGCCGCGGCGGATCGCGTCCACCTGCACGCCGATCACGCGCACCCCATGCTCCGTCAACACGCCGGACCGCCACAGCTCGGAGGCCAGATTCAGTCCCGACTGACCGCCCAGGTTCGGAAGCAGCGCGTCCGGCTTCTCCTGGGCCACAATGTCGGCCAGGCAGTCGAGTGTCAGCGGTTCCACGTAGGTGGCGTCGGCCATGCCGGGATCCGTCATGATCGTCGCCGGATTGGAGTTCACCAGCACAATCTGGTAGCCGAGCTTGCGCAGCGCCTTGCAGGCCTGCGTGCCGGAATAGTCGAACTCACAGGCCTGTCCGATGACGATCGGTCCGGAGCCGATGATCATTACCTTGTGGAGGTCGTCCCGTCGGGGCATCTTCCTGGGCTCCTTGCGGTCCTGGAACGATCGTGCCGTGCTCAAACGTACTCAATGGTGGCCGGCGGTTTGGGCGTGAGGTCATAGAGACAGCGATTCACGCCGGGCATGGCGGTAATGCGGCGGCAAATGGTGTGCAGCTTGTCCCACGGCAGGTCCACCGACGTCGCCTCGCGGGCGTCAACACTGTGGAGACAGCGGACGACCACGATCTGGCCGAACTCGCGCCGCCCGTCCCGGATGCCGGTCGCCTGATCCGACAGCAGGACGGCCAGATATTGGAACGCCGGTGTGTCGGCGAGTTCTTCCTCGACGATGGCGGTCGCTTGCCGTACGGTCGCCAGCCGCGCTGCCGTCACTTCACCCACGATCCGCGTGGCCAGCGCCGGCCCGGGGAACGGAATGCGCCCGGCCACTTCGTCGGGCAATCCCAGGGCGCGAGCCGCCGCGCGGACGCCGTCTTTGCGGAGCGTCGCCAGCGGTTCGAGCACCTGGTAGCCGTACGCCTCGGCAGGATCAATCCCCAGCTGGGCGAGAATGTTGTGCTGCCGCTTGATGCCGTCGACCGTCTCTTCGATATCCGTCAGGATGGTGCCGTGCAGCAGGTGCGTTGCGCCGCTGTCACGCACGATCCGCCCGAACACGCGGGCGTAAAAGGTGTCGGTGATCGCCTGGCGTTTCGCCTCCGGGTCGGTCAGACCGCGCAGGGCAGTGAGGAACTCATCGCGCGCGTCCACAATCTCGACCGGAATCGCCAGCCTGGCGAACATCGCCGCTACGCGCTGCGGCTCGCCCTCGCGCATCAGCGCGTTGTCGATGAACACCGTGTGCAGGCGGTCGCCCAGGGCCCGGTGCCCGAGCATCGTGACCACCGAGCTGTCCACACCGCCGCTCAACGCGTTGATCGCGCGGCCTGTGCCCACCGCCTGGCGAATCGCCGCTGTCTGCTCCTCAATGAAAGCCTGATAGTCCATGCTTGGGGTCCCTTTTTCCAGTCCAGGTGCGTTGACGTTGCCCAGCACGCGATCCAGTGCCGATCCGAACACCTCGCCGTAGGACGCACCTCCTGGGCCGCCAGGAGGTGCTCGGTCACGCTGTAAGAGCATACCCGGTTCAGGCGTCGCTGAGGATCCGGGAGACGCGCGTGCTGCTGCGGAATCCTGATTCCGTCGTAATATCAGAGGCGCGGGTCGCGCAGCGACTCCGCCGGCCCCCGCTCCTGCCTGCCGGAGCCGGCGAACGGCAAGCACATGCACCTGTGGGCCAGCGCCGAGTGTGCGGCGCTATCCTGGTCAGGTACACTCAGGGGCGGGGCGGAACCGCCACGGCCCGCCCGAGTTGCCAACAACGCAGACCCGCCCGCCCGGGAGTCTCGCTATGAATCATGTGGAACGCTTTCGCGCGGTCATGAACTTCCAAGCGATTGACCGACTGCCGCGCTGGGAATGGGCCATGTGGTGGGATCAGACCATCGCCCACTGGAAACAGCAGGGACTGCCCGGGCACTTGGACAGCGTGTTCGACATCGCGGCGTATTTCGATCTGGACCCGTACCAGCAGTTCTGGTTCTCCACGACCGATGCCACGATTGACGCCGTGCAGCATCACGTGGAGGGCATCGTGTCGAACATGGACGACTACCTGCGGCTCCGGCCCAGGTTCTTCCCGGATCACCGCGAGGCGATCGAAGCGATGCGACCATGGGCCGCTCGCCAGGCCCGCGGGGAAGTCGTGGTCTGGATCACGCTGGAAGGCTATTTCTGGTTTCCCCGGACCCTCATGGGATTCACGAAGATCAGCCTCGCGTTCTATGACCAGCCGGAATTGCTGCACCAGATCAACCAGGATCTGACCGACTTCAACCTGCGCATTCTCGAGGCGGTGCAAGACGTCTGCGTGCCGACGTTTGCGACGATCGCCGAGGACATGTCGTACAACAATGGTCCGATGATCTCGCAACGGCATTTTGACGAGTTCATCGCGCCGTATTACCGGCAGATCGTGCCGCGACTGATGGACATGAACATCATCCCGCTGGTGGACACCGACGGAGACGTGACGCTCCTGGTCCCGTGGCTGCTGCGCGAGGGCATTCGCGGCGTCTTGCCCCTGGAACGCCAGGCGGGCGTCGACGGCATGAAGCTACGTCAGGCGTACCCGCACGTGTGCCTGGTCGGGCATTTCAACAAGATGGTCATGGACAAAGGTGAAGCGGCGCTGCGGGCGGAATTCGAACGCCTCCTGCCACTGATGCGATCCGGCGGCTTCATCCCCAGCGTCGACCACCAGACACCTCCGCACATCACGATCGACCAGTATCGCCTTTACCGTCGCCTGCTGGATGAGTATACGGTGGCGGGAACCGGCGAGGGACATTGCGCAGCCGCTGGGTGAGGGGAACCAGATCCATGTTCACATCGCTGATGCTGTGTGTGGCGTTGCTGGGAGTCCAGGAACAGCTGACGGACCGTGTTCAGACGCTGGTCCGGCACGTCGACCGCTTGGAGGCGATTGCGGTGCCCGAGGACCTGGGCGAAGAAAAACGCACGAAGCTGGCCAACCTGCGGGCCGCCCTGGCGGTTGGTGCCGCAGATGACGCGTCAGTGCGGACACTTTATTTCGCCGTCGATGAAGTCCGAACCTGGCTCTGGCAGCACGCCGTCGAGCGGCCGGCGCCGGTCGACGGGGCGTTCGAAGAAACGGAGGAGACGTGGCGCGTCCGCACGCCTGCGCTGGACCTGGAGATTGCCCGACGCGATCTGCGCATGACGATCCGCAGCGGTGCCGCGTCGTGGAGCTTCCTGCCCTCCTCCCGGGATGACATCGTGCTGGCCGACGGCATGCTGTCGCTGCTCGATGCGCGGCAGATCACGGCGGCGCCCTTCATGACGGGCTATAGCGCCGGCTGTGTGCTGGCGTTCGAAGAATTCGCCGATCGGCCGGGTTTCGCCGTGCGCTGGACCATCAGTCTGATCGGTCGCGAGATGGTCTGCGACCTGGCCGCACGCGATACGTCGGCGGCCCTCACCCGGGTGTGCTGGCCCAAAGGGATCGAGCTGGGCAACACGCCCGATGCGCTGACCGTCATCCCGCGGATGCAGGGGATGCTCGTCCCGGGCAATTGGCCGCAGGCAATATCCGGTGAGGATCTGGTCAACTCGCGTTCGTTCTATCTGCCCTGGTGGGGGCAGATTCGCGCAGGGCATGGCGTGCAGACGATCCTCGAGACGACGGCGGATGCCGGCGGACGGTATGACCATCCGGCCGGCGGTCCCACCCGCATCAGTCCCATCTGGTTTGCCAGCCTGGGCAGGTGGGCGTACCTGCGGACGATCCGCTACGTGTTTGACGAAGGGGCCACGTACGTCAGCATGGCCAAGCGATTTCGGCGGCACGTGCAGGAGCGTGGCGAGTTTGTGTCGCTGCGCGAGAAGCTGGCCCGCACGCCGGCCCTGGATGATGTGATCGGAAAACCGGTCGTGCATCTGGGGGCCCTCTACCATTTCGTGCCGGAGGCCAGCCTGTTTAATCGGGACCGCATCGAGGCCAACCACGCCTTGACGACCTTTGACGAACTGGCTGCCGCCCTGCGCGGACTCAAGGCCAAGGGCATCGAGCGCGCCTACGTGCACCTGGACGGCTGGGGATACTATGGTTATGACAACGGGCATCCGGACGTGATGCCGGTGGGCCAGGAGCAGGGGGGCTGGGAGGGGCTGACACGGTTTGCCGACACGTGTGCCGAACTGGGTTACCTGTTTGCCGTCCACGACCAGTATCGCGACTTCTACTTCAATGCGGTCTCCTTCGACAACCGCTTGACGGTCACGCGCTTGGATGGCACCCGCGAGGAGCACAGCACGTGGTGTGGCGGTCCGCAGACGATCCTCAGCCCGCGGTTTGCCCCCGAGTACGTGCGGCGGAATCACGATCTGTTCGCGGCGCACGGCGTGCGGGTGCGGGGCGCCTACCTGGACGTGTTCTCCGTGGTGCCGCTGGAGGAGAGTGCCCAGGCCGCGCATCCCGTCACGCGCCAGGAGTGTGCTGAGTATCGCCGGGCCTGTTTCGACCTCTTGCGGGCGCGCGGGTATGTGGTGAGTTCCGAGGAGCCGGCCGACTACCTGGTGCGTTCGCTGGACCTCGTGCATCACGCGCCCTACTCGACGTCGCCGCATATTGGCGGCGGTGCGGCCACGGGGATCCCGGTTCCCCTGTTCAACCTGGTCTATCACGACGCGCTGTTGCAGCCCTGGGACATGGGCGAAGACGGGGGCTGGGGCATCCCGACGGGCGATGCCGGACGTCTGCACTGCGTGCTCAACGCCGGTCTGCCCTACGTCGGACCGGGCGCCTCCGCCGAGGACGTGGCGCGGGTGCAGGATGCCGCTGCGCTGGCACGCCGCTGCGGCACGCTGGAAATGGTGTCGCACGAATTCCTGGACGGTTCCTGGCGGCGCCAACGCACGGTGTTCGGCGACGGCACGGTGGTCCAGGTGGACTTCGACACCAAAGAGTACTCGGTTTCCGCACCGTGAGCATGTTGCGGTCCGAGTCACTGGGCTATACTCCAGAACATGGAAAAACACGCTCGGTGTCCCCGTCGGGACGCGTTTACGCTGGTTGAACTGCTGGTCGTCATTGCGATCATCGGGATCCTTGTCAGCCTGCTGCTGCCGGCCGTCCAGGCGGCGCGCTCCGCCGCGGCCCGCACGCAGTGCCTGAACCATCTCAAGCAAAACACACTCGCCGTGCTGCAGTATCACGACACGCTCGGAAAGCTGCCGATCGCCAGTTTTCCCGGCTGGCCGACATCGGTCGCATGGTTCGGCGAGGTGGACTGGTCCGCCAACACGGTGACTCCGGCGCTGGGAGCGATTGCCCCGTTCATCGAAGGCAACAACGCGGTCCTCCGCTGTCCCACGCTCGATTCCACCATCGAGCAGCTCTACGACGGCCAGACGGGCGGGTACGGATACAATCTCAATCTGGGATGCACGAAGTATCCGCCTCCGGATTACGCACCGCAGATCGTCTCCCGCGAGCTGGCATTTTTTCGGGCGACCAGCCGCACGGTGGTGCTGACGGACGCGGCCCGGATCCAGCTCCCGTGGGCGGGCGACCCGGTGCTCAAGGCCACCGAAAACTACTTCGTGCAGGGACCGGAAGACTACGAGCTGTACACGGAGCCGTGTACTCACTTTCGCCATTCGGGCGTCGCCAACGCCTCGTTTCTGGATGGACACGTCGAGGCGCTGCAGATGGCCAGCGTGCCGCGGCCGGCGTATTGGCCGCCGGAAGCGACCGCCCTTGCCGACCGGTTGAAAATCGGCTATCTCTCCGAGCACAGCGTCGACACGTACCGGCCCCGCTGACGCCAGAGAGCCATGCACTACGTCACGCATATCACCACGCTGGTCGAAAACTCCGTCTACCGACCGCAGCTGTTGGCCGAGCACGGACTGGCTTTCTACATCCAGCGCGGCGATCAGACGATCCTGTTTGACACCGGCCAGGGCGGCGTGTTGCAGGCGAACGCCCACGCGCTGAATATCCCCGTCGACGATGTGGATGTGATCGTGGTCAGCCACGGCCACTACGACCACGTGGGCGGCCTGTCCCTCGTGGCCGATCGTCAGCGACCGGTGGACATCTACCTGGCTCCGGAAGCCCTGACGCCCAAGTACGTGCCGTCTCCGACCGGTCCCGCGCGGGAAGTGGGGCTGCCGGCCGCTGCGCGGGAGGCGCTTGCCTCCTCGTCGGCTCGTGTCCATCTGGTCGAAGCGCCCACCCAGATCGCGCCGGGGGTGACGGCCACGGGACGCGTGCCGCGGGTCACGAGTCTGGAAGAGACGGGCGGCCGGTTCTTCCTCGACGCCGCCTGTACCCAGCCCGATCCCCTGCCGGACGACCAGGCGCTGTTCCTCGAGGTGGATCAGGGCATTGTCGTGTTGCTGGGATGCGCTCACGCCGGCGTGATCAGCACCCTGCGCTATGTGCACGAGCTGTCTGGAGGTCAATCGATCCTGGCTGTGGTGGGAGGCATGCACCTGGTCAATGCCTCGTCGCGGCGCATCGACGCGACGATCCGCGAGCTGCGGCGGCTGAAGGTGAAGCAGGTGGCGCCGGCGCATTGCACGGGACTGGCCGCGACATCCGCCATGCTCGCCGCCTTCCCACGCCGCTGCGAGCCGTGCCACGTCGGCAGCACGTTTTCCTTTGGCGTCGAATGACACGCCATTCACGGCGCCGCAGCGCTTCTCAGGGAGCTCCTGCCAGGCGGTACAGATGCACCGCGTAGCCGTCGAACGCGTCTTCGAACTGCCCGTCGCGCACGGTCAGCGCGCGGTCTTCACCGAGGACTTCCACCCGCGCGGCATGCCACGCGGCTGGAAGCCGGAACGTCGCCCGGATCGGCACGTTCCGCATCCCCACAGCGAACAGATAGGTTGCGCCCGCGTGCTGTTTGCACATCACGGAGACAGGTACCGCCGGGTCGGAACTCTGCACGCTGACCAACCCTTCGACCGAGGGACTGTTAAGCACGGGCGCCAGCGAGTGGAGCTGTC
This sequence comes from Pirellulaceae bacterium, assembly GCA_025459265.1. Lineage (GTDB taxonomy): Bacteria > Planctomycetota > Planctomycetia > Pirellulales > Pirellulaceae > JAAYDI01. The sequence continues at coordinate 30,090 of JALOQX010000013.1, forward strand.
GGTTGAGGGCCGTCACGGCGGGCAACAATTCGGGATCTTCCAGCAGCGAGGCTTCGCTGAACCGCGGCTGAAACTGGTGCACGAAGTAGATCAGTCCGCGTGAGCCGTGGATCAGCGACATCCACACCTCGGCGCGGATCTGGTGCGGCGTCGGTTTGACTTGCGTGTTGCTGATGCGGCTGGCTTCGATGCAGTTCCATACGATCTTCCGATCGTCGGACCACTGGCGCAGTCGCGTCACGCCCTGCGCGACGAATTCGAGTTTTCCGGCCACCGTCGGCTCGTCGTGCACGGCCGGATATATGTCGAACGACACGATATCACAGCCGCGCAGGTAGGCCGGGTAATCTTCCGGGTGGTTGCGCCGCACGCCGCGCCCGATCCACTGGTCGAACGCCACGCCCTGGCCGAGATTCAGCAGCACCGGGCGGGAAGGATCCCGCTGCTGGATCTGCGCGTAATCCGCCTCAATCTGACCGGGCAGAATCGGAGGATCATACCCCTGGCCGTCACGCCGCGCCTGCGCGTTGTCAGGCTCATCCCCGTGCATCCACCCGACAATGATGTCCGCGTACGAGGAACGCAGGGCCACGTCGTTCTGATCGCAAATGACGTGCATGCCTGCGGACTGCAGTTCGGCCAGCTGCGATTCGGTTGGCCCTTGCCACAGGCCGACGTAGACATTGATCCCCGCGTCGCGGAACCGCTGGGCATTGCGCGGGGCCTGGAGCCAGACGGCAATGGGGAAGAAAGCCGGATCGCTGGGAATCCCCTGGGTCCAACGCGCGTAATCCCGAGACGTCTGCGTCAGCGCGGGGACGGGATCGCCCGGGCCAGGAGCGCCCCAGATCATCCAGCTGCCGGCCAGGATTGCTGCCGTAATCATGTGGTGGCCCGCTCTCCTTGTTTCGGTCGCGAAGGCGGTAGCTCAGCCGTCGATGCACTTGCGCAACACGTCGATCGTCTGCCGGATCTGAGATGCCGTGTGGTTGGCGGTGATAAAGAACCGCACCCGCGCCGCGTGCTCCGGCACGGCCGGGAAGAGGATCGGTTGGGCGTTGATTCCATGTTGGAGCAACCGGTGAGAAACCTGGAGACACCGCTGCGAGTTGCCGAGGATGATGGGAATGATGGGTGTGTCGCGGCTGGTTCCGGTGTTGAAGCCGCTGTCGCGGGCCAGGCTGAGGAAGAGGTGGGCACGATCGCGGAGCTGGGCGACGCGGTCGGGCTCGTCGCGCAACACCCTCACGGCCGCCAGCGCCGCCGCTGCCGCGGCGGGAGCCGAGCCGGTGGAAAAGACGAAAGCCGGCGTCGTGTACTTGAGATACTCGACCAGCTTCCGGTGACCTGCGATGTATCCGCCGGCGCTGGCCAGCGCCTTGCTGATCGTACCCATCCAGATGTCACCGTCGTCCGGGCTGACGCCAAAATGCTCGCAGAGCCCGCGGCCCGTGGCGCCCATCGGTCCTACCGAGTGCGCCTCGTCGACGTACAGCAACGCATGGTGCCGCCGTTTGACGTCGAGGAACCGCGGCAGGTCCGGGTAGTCGCCGTCCATGCTGTAGACGCCTTCAATGGCCACCGCCACACGCCGATAGCGGCCGCGGATATCGCGGAGCAGTTCGTCGACAAACTCCACATCATTGTGGGGAAACGCGCGCCGCCGCGCCGCCGACAGTTGGCAGCCCTGCACGATGCTGTTATGAGCCAGTTCGTCGTAGAGAATCAGGTCGTCGGCACCAAACAGATGACCCAGCAGCGAGGCGTTCGTGCCATACCCGTTGGGAAACACCGCCGCCGCCTGCGCGCCCAGGAATCGGGCGAGCTCGGCGTCGAGCTCCTCCAACAGCACACTGTTGCCTCCCACGAGCCGACTGGCCGATGCGCTCGTCCCGTACTGATCAATCGCCGCTTTGGCCGCGTCCCGGATCCGCGCGTGCGACGCCATCCCCAGATAGTCGAAGCTCGTGTAACTGATGACCTCGTTGCCCCCGATGCGCGTCGTCGCGCCGCACACGCCTTCGGTGATGCGGAAATACGGGTTCGCCAGACCCGCCGCGGCCGCCTGCCGCAACCGCTCCTCAAACGCCACGCATTCCGGGAACTGCGCGACAAAGTAGTCCTGGGGCCCGAATGCGTAGGCAGCCGGCTGCTCCGGATCGGTCGTGTCCATCACCTGCGGCGCGGCGGAGTTCGCCGCCGTTTCGTCCAACAGACAGCTCTCGACCAGCTCGACCAGATCCCGGCACGTCTCCAGGTCGTACAGCGACTCCTCCGAGAAGCGGATCCTGAACCCTTGTTCCAGCCGATTGACGACATCCATGCGGGCCAGTGAATCCAGCCCGACCTCAAGCAAGGGGGTGTCCAGAGTCAGGTCGCCGACAAGTTCCGGTGGAGCGATCGCTCGCACATGCTCCACCACCGCTTCGGCTACGGGACTGGGGAGATCCTGACAGGTCTTTGAACCAGCGGCCATCGTTCCATCCTTCTACTTTGGCCGTCGGCCCATTGAACGTCCAGGCTGGCCGCGCCAAGTGCATGAATGTAGGGGAAACCCTGCGCAAGAAGCAAGCGGATTCTAACAGCCTGTTTCACGATTGGCAAACGGCGGGCCAGCAGATTCGTCGCGCAGACCTACGATGAGCCCTGCTGGACCCCGCCGCGCTCGCGCGACGTCTCTTGGCCAGATCGCCCATGCCATTTGCATCAGTTCGACCACGGATCAGCGTGGTTTGCGCGGCGCGGCGCCGTCGAGTGGCTGACGCAGGGCAACCTCGCGGAGCCTCGTTTCGAGCTGGTCAAGCGCCTGCTCCAGCTGATCGTAACGAGTCGCAATGCGCTCGATCAGTTGATCGTGTGCCGCGTTTTCACATTGAGGTGCTGGTCGCATGCTCTTCATCTTACGTAGATCGCTTTGCTTGAACCGCCCCCTGCGAGGGGCGGGCACGAGTACTAGACTCCACGATGGCGAAACTCCCTCCAGGGCATCGTGTGCTGGGATTCCTTGCGCCCGAGCGAGAACGGAATCACCAGGGCGGCGCCGGCAATGAACCCGCCGATGTGCGCACCATAGGCGACCCCCGATTCCATGCCACCGAGCATACCGAGGCCGGCGATGACCTGGAACACGAACCACAGACCGACCGCGACGAAACCGGGGACCTCGGTCAGGATGCGCACGAGCAGCACCATGACGCGGCGCTGCGGATGCATCACCAGGTAGGCGCCCATCACGCCGGAGATGGCGCCCGAAGCGCCCAGGCTGGGAATCATCGCGGACGGACCGGTGCGGTTGAGCAGCACGTGGGCCAGCGACGCCAAGAGGCCGCAGGTCAGATAAAACAGCAGATAGCGGACTCGCCCCAGATCCTGCTCAATGTTGTCACCGAAGATCCACAGAAACCACATGTTCCCCAACAGGTGCATGAGCCCGCCGTGCATGAACATGGAGGTCAGCAGTGTCAGGCGGACGGGTATCGGAGTCTCCTTCAGACCCGGCAGCGTTGCTTGTTGAGGTGGTCCCGCGCCCCGGTACTGCACGACCCGGTCCTGAGTGACGATGTCACGGCCCGAGAGGATCTCGGCGGGCACGGTGGAATAAGCCATCGTGAACGCATCGTTCTGGCCCATGCCCTGAAACACGACAAACACGAGCACGTTCGCCGCGATCAAGGCGACATTCACCACCGGGAACACGGTGCGATCGTGGTTGTCGTCACTCAGCGGCAGTACCATGTGGACCTCGGCCGAACACGCGGGGAACGGACACATCGCAGTGTATCCGTTGGGGGAAGGAATTCCCAGGGCCAAGTGCAACTGCGGGATTTCGCGAGTGCTGCATCCGGGGGTGGCCGGGGACGAGCGCAGCGAGTTCCCGGAACGCAGCCCGCTGGGGGCTCACTGCGTTCGTCCCCAGCCACCCAAGTCGCCCGCTGGGGGCTCACTGCGTTCGTCCCCAGCCACCCAAGTCGCCCGCTGGGGGCTCACTGCGTTCGTCCCCAGCCACCCGGCCGTGAAGCGGTTACATCCCGCAATCGGCCGAAGGCCATCATCACCGTAGCCTGGGGCAACGCCCCAGGAAATCGAAGCCGTTGCCCCAGGCTACGGTGGCACTTGGCCTTCGGCCAAACGGTACCTACCCCGATGGGCACCCCTGGAGCAGGGTCGCCCACCGCGCACAGGGTTCGCAGTTAAGACGTAGACCGTCGATGCGACGTGCAGGCAACACGCCCAGGTTGTTGCCAGCGCGAGCCGGCCATAAAATGCCCAAAAATCGTTGTTTTCAAGCTGGACTGACCTGTACCGAGAGGGTGGGCAGTCGGCTCGCCGCGACCCTCGCAAAGTGCCGAAGACCATGGAGCTCAGGAACACCCGCACCACGGTGCTCAATCAAGGTGACGCCGCCGCGAAGCGCGAAGAGATTCGTCAGTACTTTCACGCCACGTTTACGTTGGACGAACAGCTGTACGACACGCTGGCCGAAGATCGCGCCTTCTACGTGCGCGCCGAACCGCTGCGGCATCCGCTCATCTTTTACCTCGGACACACCGCCGTCTTCTACATCAACAAGCTGATTGTCGCCAGGCTGAGAACCGAGCGCATCAACCCGCGGTTCGAATCGATGTTTGCGGTCGGCGTCGATGAGATGTCTTGGGATGACCTGAACGAAGCGCATTACGACTGGCCGACGGTCGCCGAGGTCAAGGCGTATCGCCGCACGGTGCGTGACGAGGTGGATCAGGCCATCCGCACCCTGCCGCTCTCCCTGCCCGTCACCTGGGAAAGTCCCTTCTGGATCATCCTGATGGGGATTGAGCACGAGCGGATCCACCTGGAGACGTCCTCGGTCATCATCCGTCGGATGCCGCTCGAGCTCGTGCGGCAGTTGCCCGTGTGGGACATTTGCCCGCACGCAGGCGCAGGGCCGGCGAACGAACTGTTGCCAGTTCCTGGTGGCCGCGTCGTGCTCGGCAAGTCCAAACACCATCGGCTCTACGGCTGGGACAACGAGTACGGTCACCAGGAACACGACGTGTGGGATTTTGCCGCGAGCCGGTACCTGGTATCGAATCAAGAGTATCTCGCGTTTGTGGAAGAGAGAGGCTACGAGCAGGAGGAATTCTGGACGGCTGAGGGCTGGAACTGGGTCGGCTATGCGCAGGCCCGGCACCCGCTCTTCTGGGTCGAGACGCCACAAGGCTATCGGTTCCGCACCATGGCGCAGGTGATCGACATGCCCTGGAACTGGCCGGTCGAAGTGAACTATCTGGAAGCCAAGGCCTTCTGCAACTGGCTGGCGCGCCGCAGCGGCGAGCCGATCCGCCTGCCGACGGAAGCTGAGTGGTATCGCCTGCACGATCTGCATCAGATCCCGGATCAGCCCGACTGGTCCCAGGCCCCGGGCAACATCAATCTGGAACACTGGGCCTCGTCCTGTCCCGTCGACCGATTCCGCTTCGGCGAGTTCTTCGACCTCATCGGCAACGTCTGGCAGTGGACCGAGACGCCGATCACGGGCTTCAACGGATTCGAGATCCATCCTTGTTATGACGACTTCTCGACACCCACGTTTGACACGCGGCACAACCTGATCAAAGGGGGGTCGTGGATCTCCACGGGGAACGAGGCCACCCGCGATTCCCGCTACGCGTTTCGCCGCCATTTCTTCCAGCATGCGGGGTTGCGATATGTGCGATCCGCTCAGGAGGTGGTGATGCCGGAGGCCATGTACGAGAGCGACACCGCGGTGTCGCAGTACTGTGAAGCCCACTACGGGGAATTGTATTTTGGCGTGCCCAATTTCCCGGTGCAGTGTGCGCGGATTGCCAGCGAGCTGCTCGATCAGCGGCCGCGCCGCAAGGCACTCGACCTGGGCTGTGCCGTGGGACGCTCGTCATTCGAGCTGGCCCGCCATGTCGAGGCCGTCACAGGTATCGACTTCTCGGCACGCTTCATTCGCGTCGCATTGCAGCTGAAAGAGAAAGGCAACACGCATTACGAACTGGTCGAGGAAGGCGAAGTGGTGTCGTACCATGAAGCCCGGCTGGCCGACTTCGGGCTCCAGGAGTTCGCGGAGCGCGTCGAGTTCTTCCAGGGGGATGCTACGAATCTCAAGTCGCAGTTCACCGGCTACGACCTGATTCTGGCGGCGAACCTGATCGACCGCCTCTACGATCCGCGGCGGTTTGTCGAGTCGATTCACGAACGGCTGCAGGTAGGCGGTCTGCTGGTGCTGACCTCGCCCTATACCTGGCTGGAGGAATTCACCAAGAAAGAAAACTGGCTTGGGGGTTACCGCCAGGCGGGCGAGCCGCGCATGACGCTTGACGCGCTCCAGGAACTGCTGGCGCCGCACTTCCGGATGCTCGGTGACCCGCGTGACGTGGAGTTCGTGATTCGCGAAACCCGCCGCAAGTTCCAGCACACCATCGCCCAGCTGACCGCCTGGGAACGCGTCGCGTAAGCGCCGCGCACGGGGCACAACGCGTCAGCGCAAGTTCGTTTGGACCGGGCCGCGTCCCACGCCGGCCGATCATGCCGTCAGCACCTGGAGGATTCCGCGGCAGAACTCCGGCAAATCATCCGGTTTGCGGCTCGACACGAAATGGCGATCGATCACCACCGCGTGATCCTCCCAGATCGCGCCGGCATTGATCAGATCGTCCTTGATGCCCAAGGACCCGGTCACGCGGACGCCGCGATACACGCCCGCCGAGATCGGGATCCAGCCGCCATGGCAGATCGCGGCGATCAGCTTGCCGTCGCGATCAAAGGCGCGCACCAGGTCCCGTACCTTCGGATCGCGCCGCAACTGGTCGGGCATGAACCCGCCCGGCACGATCAATCCTGCGAATGTATCGGCTGAGACGTCGTTAATTGCCGCGTCCGAGACGCAGGGATACGTGTGTTTTCCCGTGTAGGTCTGTCCCGCCGCCGGTCCGGCCAACACGACCTCGGCCCCCGCTTCGATCATCCGCAGCTTCGGGTACCACAATTCCAGATCCTCGTAGATGTTGCCCACCAACATCAGGATGCGCTGGTTAACCAGTAGCTGGTCCATGGTTCTCTCCATCATGTGAGCGGTCGTTCTTCGGTGGGGTCGTCGCGCCACGTTCCCGTGGCTCTCATAGTGTTGGATTTCATCTGAAAACGGCAAGTGCGCTTCGCAAAGCAGATCATCGGCTACGTGCGCAGCGGCCCCCCGGTGCTTGTCACCGGGGGGAAGCAGATCATCGGCTACGTGCACAACGGCCCCCCGGTGCTTGTCACCGGGGGGAAGCAGATCATCGGCTACGTGCACAACGGCCCCCCGGTGCTGGTCACCGGGGGGAAGCAGATCATCGGCTACGTGAAGCGCGGCAAACTCACGGCCCCCCGGTGCTGGTCACCGGGGGGAAGCAGATCATCGGCTACGTGCACAACGGCCCCCCGGTGCTTGTCACCGGGGGGAAGCAGATCATCGGCTACGTGCGACTCCCACCACACTCCGGGCGGCCGAGTCCCAAGGCCTCCAAC
>JALOQX010000440.1 GCA_025459265.1 Pirellulaceae bacterium
GCAGCACGGCAAACGCCTGCGCGGTTTCCCGGTACAGGCCGGCCGCTTTGATTTCGTTCACGACAATCGCGTCCGCGTCCCGCAGCGTGTCGCGGCGCTGACGCGTGACTTCCCCGACGCACCGCACTGCCAGCCCGGGACCGGGGAAGGGATGACGCCAGACCATTTCGTCGGGCAAGTCCAGCTCCAGGCCCAGGCGCCGCACCTCGTCCTTGAAGAGGTCCCGCAGGGGCTCGATCAGTTCAAACCCGAGTTCCTCCGGCAGGCCGCCCACGTTGTGGTGCAGCTTGATCGTGGCGGCGGGCCCGTCGCGGGCGGCCCCGCTTTCGATCACGTCGGGGTAGAGCGTGCCCTGGCTCCTGCGGATCGCAGACGCCGTCAAGTGCCTCCAGGAACCGATCTTCTGCGTGCACGACATGCAGGTCGGCGCGGAAATGCCGCGTGAACTGGGCGATCACGGCCGCCTGTTCATCCTTGCGCAACAGCCCGTTGTCGATCAGGATGCACGCGAGCTGTTTGCCGATCGCCTGGTACAGAAGTGCCGCCGTGACCGAGGAATCCACGCCGCCCGAGAGCCCGCAGATGACGCGCGCCGTGCCCACGCGGCGCCGCAGCTGTTCCACCGTCTCACGCGCAAAATCCCCTAGCCGCCACGTCCCCTGACAACGGCACACCGTCGTGACGAAATTCCGCAGCAGCAGTCCGCCCAGCGGCGTGTGCGTCACTTCCGGGTGAAACTGCAGGCCGTACACCGGCAGCCGCTGGTGGCGGACCGCCGCGATCGGACAGGACGGGGTCCGCGCCAGCGAGGTGAAATCGGCCGACACGCCGGTGACCTGATCTCCGTGGCTCATCCACACGTCGATCTCGTCGGGTAATCCCTCCAACAGATCCGAGTGCTCGATGATCGCGCAGCGTGCCGGACCATATTCCCGCGTCGTGGCGCTCTCGACGCGTCCGCCCAGCGCCTGGCACACCAACTGCATGCCGTAGCAGATTCCGAGCACGGGCAGGCCGAGTTCAAACAGACGCGGGTCGCACGTGGGCGCCGCCCCCGCGTAGACGCTCGACGGTCCTCCCGACAGGATCAACCCGGCCGGGGCATGCGCCCGAACCTGCTCGACCGTGATGTCGTGCCGCACGATCTCGCAGAACACATGCTGTTCGCGCACCCGCCGCGCGATCAGCTGCGCATACTGCGAGCCGAAATCGAGCACCAGGACTCGCTCCCGTGCAATGGCCGTATCGTCAACAGCTTCAGCTTCCGGGGCGGGTTGTGGGTCCATCACGGCTCCGGTTCCGGGCGCGCCGGGCAGGCAAAAAAAGACGCAAGGACCCCGGGCCGTCAGCGCGCCGGGATCCCCGATAGGGGGCGATTATAGGCCGCGCGGCGCGGGACCTCCAAGGGGGTGCGGGTGGGGGTGTCGTCACAACCGGCATGGTCGTCGTAATCGTTTGAGCGGCAATATGTTGCGGCCTGAGCCTCGTTGATCGCACGCGGGCGCGTAATTATCATGAGTGCATCGGCCCGGACGGCAGACAGGCATCACGCACAAGGACTGGTCGGTTCCGTGGAGATCCTCCTGACGAACGATGACGGCATTTACGCACCTGGTCTCGAAGCGCTGGAACGCGAGTTGCGGCGTCTGGGCCACGTGACCGTGGTCGCTCCGGCGACGGAACAAAGCGGCGTCGGGCACTCGATCACGTTCCTCAGCCCGCTGATCTGTAAGGAGGTGTACCAGGGCGAGCGCCGGCGCGGCTGGGCGGTCGAGGGGAGTCCGGCGGACTGCGTGAAGATCGGGATCTTCAAGTTCTGTCCACGGCGTCCGGATCTGGTGGTGAGCGGCATGAACGGCGGGCTGAATGCCGGGATCAACGTCTTGTATTCCGGCACGGTGGCCGCCGCGATTGAAGGTGCGTTCTTCGGGATCACGAGCGTGGCGGTGTCGCTGGAATTCGAGGAGCAGGCGCAGTACGAGAAAGCCGCGGCCCTGGCGGCCCGCGTGCTGCAGCAGGTCCTCGCGCAGAAAGGGCCGGAACCTCAACTCTACAACCTGAACATTCCCACCGCCGCGCTCGGACCAAGCCCGACGCTGCGCGTGGTTCCGATGAGCATCGTGCGGTATGGCGAGCGGTACATTGAGCGTCAGGACCCGAAGGGGCGCAATTACTACTGGGCGGCGGCCGATCCCGCGCCGCGTCCCACGGCGGTCGAAACCGATCTCTCGGCGCTCGAACGTGGCTGCGTCACGCTCTCGCCGCTGCAGTACGACATGACCGACCGGGCCGCGATGTCGCGCATGCAGGGCTGGACGTTCGACCTGGAGTGAAAGGCGGAAGGAGCTGGAACAATGATCAAGTTGGTCTGCTGCTGGAGCGGTGTGGTGCTGGCCTGCTGTCTGACCGGCTGCGAGGACACGCCGGCGGGCAGCGACGCCAGCGCGCAGTCGGCCGCCAAGGCGCGGTCGCTCACCCCGCCACCCCCCCCGCCGCTGGAGTCCGCAGCCGCGGCGCCACCTGTTGCACCCGCAGCGGATGACACTTCCATGTCACAAAACACGACTGCGCCCGACGCGGTACCGGCCACCGACACCACGCGAGTCCCGGCCGCCGTCGGCGTGGGCATCCGGGGGCGGAAACTGGATGATCCGAAGCTTGTCCAGATGATCGTCACGCCCGCCCGGGCCTTGTTTCGCACGCGGGAACGTGTGGTCTTCGAGGTGCAGATCCCACACGCGCTCCAGCTGTACGAAGCCACGAACGGCACCAAGCCCAAGAGCCACGATGAGTTCATGCAGCAGATTGTCCAGTTCAACCAGATCCAGTTGCCCGAGTTACCGCCGGGCCAACGCTACGTGTACGATCCCGAAACCGGGGAACTGATGGTCGAAAAACCGATGTGACGGGCGAGGACGCCCGTCCGACGACGAGGATGACGGGCGGAGACGCCCGTCCGACGAAGAAACACACACGGGGGTGAGGTCGCCGGAGTTCAGCAGCTATCCCCTCTCCACAGAGCAGGCGTCCTCCCCATGAGATTGATGACGTTGTTGCCCGTTGCGATGTTCGTGACGGCGCCGGCCGCGGCGGCCGGTGCCGCCGACTGGATCGTCGCGCCATCGTACTACACACACGACCCGCAGACCGGCCAGCGTACCGATCAGTACACGCCGATCGGGCCGTTCTACACCTTTGCACGTACCGATTACATGCAGAGCGGTTACCGCCACACCCGCAGTTCGCTGCAGGCGGGCTTGAGCATGGACCACATGCACATCGTCGAGGAGTGGGGGCGTCCCGTACGGCCGTACGGCGAGTGGCGGTTTCCGTTCCGGCCTTACTCGGTCCCGTACCCGATGTGGGGCCCGCAGTTCCCGCCGTTCGGGTTCGGCGGGTTCTGGGGCGGACCGTGGGGCGGACCGGGCGCGGATGGCGAAGCTCCCAATTTCTTCCCCGATCCCTATAACCGGCAGCAACCGCCGCCGTATTACGATGGCAGCTACGCGCCGTTCCGTTCGCGCCTGCCGCGTGGCCCGCGGCCGCCGCTGCTGGCCAACCCGCAGGACTAACGCGGGCACAGAAATAAGTCGCCGAATCGAGCATTGTCGCACGGCTCTCCGAGCCGTGTAATCTCGACTCGGAGAGTCGACCGACGGACCGCAATTCGGCAACTGATTGTTGAACGCGTCCTAACGTGGCCGTTCCAACCGCATGCCGGCCAGCACTTCGTCGTGCGCGTACTCGGCCACCTTCCAGGCTCCGCCCTCCTTCCGCAGGGTCACCATGACAAAGCGGGCGGGGGTGAAGCGGGCGCGTGAACTCAGCTCCACGACATCCACGCGGACGTTGAACGTCACGCGCGCCGCGGGCGGCTGCGCGGTCGGGTCGAGCGAGATTTCGATGTTCTGTTT
>JALOQX010000441.1 GCA_025459265.1 Pirellulaceae bacterium
CGGTACCGACTGGTATGTCGGCGGCCTTGTGGGCGTGAACCATGGCACTATTTCGCACTGCTACAGCACCGACTCGGTTTCCGGGGGGGAGCATGGTGTCGGCGGCCTCGCCGGGGGCAACTTCGGCTACATTGTCACGAGCTACAGCAGCGGCTCGGTCAGCGGAACCCGCTGGGACGTCGGCGGGCTCGTGGGCCACAACGAGGGTAGCATCGCTACGAGCTACAGCAGCGGTTCGGTCAGCGGAACCGGCTACACCGTTGGCGGCCTCGTGGGCTACAACGTGAGCCACTTCACCATGCCCGGCTCGAGCTTCTGGGATATCCAGACCTCGGGCCAAATCATCAGTGCCGGCGGCACGGGCAAGACCACGGCCGAGATGCAGAACATTGAGACCTTTCTGAGTGCCGGTTGGGACTTCATCGATGAGGTCCTCAACGGCACCTGCGACTACTGGCAGATCGCGCCAGGTGACTACCCTCGGTTGCGTTACGCTGCCGGCAACCGTCCCTTGATGCCGGAGGGCCGGGGAACGGTCGAGCAGCCCTATCTGATTCGCGACGCCCGGGATTTGGGCAGCGTGTGGTTCGAGCCGCTGGCCCACTACCGTCTGGCTCAGTCCATCGATCTGTCGGGGATTACATGGTCGATGGCCGTGATCCCTTCGTTTGGAGGGAGCTTTGACGGCAGCGGCTACGTGATCAGCCATCTCCATATCCAAGGCGCCAACTTGCTGGGTCTTTTCGGGGGATTAGGCCCTACTGCCAGTGTCTCGAAGCTGGGTTTGGAAGCGGTAGCCATCAGCGGCACTGGCCGTGCCGGCGGCCTCGCGGGCGGCAACGAGGGCAACATCGTTGCCAGCTACAGCAACGGTTCGGTCAGCGGTACCGACTACGTTATCGGCGGCCTCGTGGGCTCGAACAACGGCAGCATCGTTGCAAGCTGCAACAGCGCTTCTGTCCAAGGTTACAGCACTGTCGGTGGCCTCGTGGGCGAAAACTCATTCGGTCATGTGGCTCAGTGCTGCAGCGCCGGCTCGGTCAGCGGAACTGACGATGTCGGCGGCCTCGTGGGCCAGAACTGGGCTGGTAGCATCGCTACGAGCTACAGCACCGGCTTGGTCAAAGGAACGCACTGGTATGTCGGGGGCCTCGTGGGCAGGAGCGACGGGGGCGGCGTCACTTCGGGCTTCTGGGACACGCAGACCTCCGGCCAGACGAAAAGTGCCGGCGGCACAGGCAAGACCACCGCCGAGATGCAAACGGCCAAGACGTTCCTGGAAGCCAGCTGGGACTTCGTGGGCGAGACCAAGAACGGCACGAACGACATTTGGTGGATTCTCGAAGGGAAGGACTATCCGAAATTGTGGTGGGAATTGACTCCTAAGAAATAATGTGTGCGCCCAACGATCAATGGCCTGACGGGCGGAAGGGAAGACGAGAAATGAGAACCACACAGGCTTTCAATTCAAGATTTGTTTGGCTTGGGTTCGTTGGCGTCGCCCTGCTCACGTGTACGCAGAATGTGCGGGCTGGCCAAGGGGCAACATCCGGTCCCGGGGCAGGGGCGATAGAGATTACAATTCTGTACGACAACTATACCCTGACGGAAGGACTTCGAACGGACTGGGGCTTCGCCTGCATAGTTAAGGGCACGGAGAAGAACATCATGTTCGACACGGGTGCCAACGGGGCGATTCTCCTGGAGAACATGGACAAGCTCCACGTGTCGGCCCAGGATGCGAATGTGCTTGTCATTTCGCACGACCACGCAGATCATACCTACGGTCTGGCCTCGTTTCTGGGCCGAAACAGCAATGTGCCGGCCTATCTGCCTTCCGCTGCTCTCGTTCAGGCAGTTCAATCACAAGGGGCCAAGGCGCAGGTCTCCACCGGCCCGGTGCAAATCTGCAAGAACGTCCACCTGACGGAGCCCATGAGCGGCGCGGGTATCCTCGAGCAGTCTCTGGTACTCGACACAAGCAAGGGGCTCGTCGTGCTCACGGGCTGTGCCCACCCGGGGATCGTTCCGATCATCACGAGAGCCAAACAGATGCTCAACAAACCGGTGTACCTGGTGATGGGCGGGTTTCATCTGTTGGACTTCTCCGACTCTCAAGTCCAGAGCGTGATTCAGCAGTTTCGACAGTTGGGCGTCCGGAAGGTGGGCGCCAGCCACTGCACGGGCGACAGGGCCATCGCTTTGTTCAAACAGGCCTATGGCGACGACTTCGTCCCCATGGGTGTGGGCACGATCCGTATCCCGCCCGTCGTCGACTTCAATGGCGACGAGATTGTAGATATCAAGGATCTCGTGATGCTCATTGAGCACTGGCGCCAGATCGATTCGGCCCTTGACATCGCGCCGCCTCTATTCGGCGACGGTGTTGTGGATGAGAAGGATCTGGAGGTTCTGATGAGCTACTGGCACCAGGAAGTCCTGCCCGGCAGCCTGGTGGCGTACTGGAAACTGGATGAAACGGAGGGCATGGTCGCTCACGACAGCGTAGGCCAAAACGATGCCACGGTGATGGGCGGTACGCTCTGGCAGCCGGGCGGCGGCAAAAGGGCCGGCGCCTTGGAATTCGACAGTGTTGATGACTACGTCAAGACGCCGTTCATTCTCGACCCCTCGCAGGGAGCGTTCAGCGTGTTCGCCTGGGTCAAAGGGGGAGCCCCGGGGCAGGTGATCCTCTCCCAGGCCGGCGGGGCCAACTGGCTCGGTGCGGACGTAAACGGGGGAAGACTCGTGACACAGTTGTTGCCGCCTGCCGGGGGACGGAGCAAGCCGGCGTCCCTGAGCTCGCAGGCGGTCATTACGGATGGTTCGTGGCACCGCGTGGGCGTGGTCTGGGACGGCACAAGTCGGATTCTCTATGTTGATGGTGTTGAAGTCGCCAGGGACACGCAAACCGGGCTGGGGGCATCGGCCGGCGGCCTGTATATCGGCGCCGGCAGCACCCGCGCCCCGGGCACCTTCTGGAAGGGCCTAATCGACGACGTGCGAATCTACAATCGAGCTGTAAAGCCATAGCATATCGGTCCGACCGTCGCACAGACAAGAGTCGTCAGAGAACAGCTCATCTCCGCTGGGAGGTCGTCTCGAAGGCCGGCCCACGCAGTACCTTGCCCGGAAGCGCGTCGGTCGCTTTGCCCTGAGCGACCACAGGTACACCGTTGACCAACACGTAGTCCATTCCCACCGCAAGTTGGTTCGGGTTCTCAAAGGTCGCGAGGTCCCGGATCTCTTCCGCATCGAAGACCACGATGTCGGCCCACATGTGCTGCTTGAGCACTCCTCGATCGGTGAACCGCATGCGCTGCGCAGGAAGAGCGGTGAACTTTCGGATCGCTTCTTCCAACGTCAGAACACGATCTTCCCGTACGTACTTTCGGAGAATACGCGGAAACGTCCCATAGGCCCGAGGATGGGGATGCTCCTTGCCCAAGAGTCCGTCTGGCGCTGTGCCCTGCGAATCATTGTCTATGGACACCCACGGCTGGCGAAGCGCGAGCGTCACGTCTGCTTGCGACATACCGAATACCGCGCAGTAGGTGTACGCCTTGTCTTCGACGATAATGTCCAGCAACGCATCGATGGGTTGCTGGCCACGCAACTTCGCGACTTCCGCAAGGTTCTTCCCTTGGAAAGGCAGCAACGATGGATCTTGTACTACGCCGATGAACACCGCCTCGGGTCCAGGGATCTCTTGCCAT
>JALOQX010000442.1 GCA_025459265.1 Pirellulaceae bacterium
ATCGTCGGCCGGCCGACGACGTTTGCCGCAAAGCCGCTCATCGTGAACCAGGGGAGGCAGCCCTTGACGATCAGCGAGATCCGCGTGGCGGCGGGACAAGGGCAAGACGAGTACTCGTTTATCGAACAGATACCGCTGCCCGTCATGCTCCAGCCGGGCGAAGGAATGCAGCTGATCCACGTCTTTCGTCCCAGCCAGATAGGCCTGCGCCCGGGTGCGTTCGAAATCGTCAGCGACGACCCCGACACGCCGGTCTATCGACTGCCGCTCGTGGGTACGGGCGTACTCACAGAGGACTTCCTCACGTATGGCGGCGTCGACCTGGGCAACGACTTTGTGGCAGCGGAGGACGGGTTCGGCAACTTCTTCGCCAACAACCTCCCGACGCTGCGGACGCACAGCGATGACCGCGGCAACTGGGAGTTCTTCCTGCCGGCGCAGACAGCCATTCATGTGGCGACGTTTGATCCGGTGAGCGGCCTGATCGCCCACGGTGGTGGCCGTACCAATGCCGCCGGCCAGCGGACGAGTTTCAATATCGGAGTATTCGAGCCCAGTCGCTATCCCGACAGCGACAATGACGGTCTGCCCGATGATATCGAGTTCGCGATCGGCACGTCGCCCAGCCAGTACGACACCGATGCCGACGGCCAGAGCGATTTCGTCGAGATCGATAACGGTCAGAACCCGCTCGACGACCGGCCGGCAGTGAGCGGCATCGTGTCGGCGCTGGCCACGGACGGCGCGGTGCGCGATGTCATACTGGCCGCCGATTTCAATGAACCAACGCGGAAACTGGCCTACCTCGCCATCGGAACGGCGGGTATGGCCATTGTCGATGTGACCGACTTTGCGCGGCCAACGCTCATCAGCCAACTCGCCCTGCCGGGCCCGAGCACCTCGAACCGGGAGATTCGCACGATCTCGCTCGACGTGCAACGGAAGCTGCTGGCTGCAGCCAGTCCGACCGGTGGCGTGCATGTGCTCGACGTGGCAGACCCGACGCAGCCGCGGATCGCGCTGACAATTGCGCTCAGCGGGGCCGACCCTGTCGCCGCGGTCGAGCTCTTCGATGGGCAGATCTTCATCGCGGCCGGCGGCGAGGTTCGCTCCCATAATATCGTCACGGGCGATTCCGACGGTACGTTCGAACTGGGCAATCAGCGCGTGTTGGGCATGTCGCGTCGCGGTTATCACTTGTTCGTGACGCTCGAGGATTTCACCGTCGGCGAAAACCAACTGCGAATCCTTGCCATTACCCCCACAGGGCTGGTCGGCCTCGGGGCGGTGTCCTTGCCGAACGTCGACGGCCTGGGCGATCCGTTCCTCGACGACGAAGTTGCCTGGATTCCTGGCTTTGATCGAGTCATCACCGTCGATATCAAAGCCCTGGAAGCCCCGCGGTTGTTGGCCGGCACGCTCGGGCTGAATCAGACGCTGGTCAGCGCGATCAGCCTGAATGGTTCGGGACTGGCTGTCGTCGCCGGCGCACAGCCCAATGGCAGCGCGATTATCCTGCAAACGGGTAATCCGCTCGACGTCACGAGGATCTTCACGCGATTCGCGCTGCCGTCGCTCGGCGAGGCGGTGGCGCTGTCCTCGGGACTGGCCTATCTGGCCGACGGAACATCCGGCCTGCAAGTGCTGAGCTTCCTTGCCTACGACCAGGGTACAACGCCGCCGACGATTATCGTCGAGCCCATTCCCGGCGACGTGGATCCTGGCCAGATCGGCCTGCAGTTCGTCGAGATGTCGACGGTGGTGATTCCGGCGCAGATCCGCGACGACACGCAGGTCCGCAGCGTGGAATTGCTAGTCGACGGCACGGTTGTACGGACCGAGTTGTCGTATCCTTATGACCTCTCGACGGTGTTACCCAGAGTGGTGAATACGGGTAGCGAGGTTGTGCTCCAGATTCGGGCCACGGACACGGGTGGCAACGTCCGATTGTCCGATCCTATCGTCATCGAACTGGTCCCCGACGCGACGTCGCCGTCGATCGAAGCGCTCGACCCGCCCCATGGCAGCACGCAGCCGGTGTCACGGCGGCGCGTAACCGTGCAGTTCTCGGAGCCGCTCGACCGAGCGACAGCGGTGGCGGCCAGCTTTGTCCTCCGCGGTCCCGGCGGCGAGGTCATGCCGTTATCGCTTCAGCTGCGTCAGCGCGACTCGCTGGTCGAGATCCTCTACCCACCGCTGGCCGAGGGCGATTACCAGTTCATCACGCATGCCGCGGCCGTGACAGACCGCGTGGGCAACGCCCTGGCGGCCACTGACCTGACTTCCACGTTCCGCGTGGCCAACATCACGCGGCAGCCCACGATTCGCTGGACGAACGAGGCCGGTGGTTCATGGGATGTAGCCGGCAACTGGCTCGACGTCGCCACGCAATCGCCACGCTTGCCCGCGGTGACGGACGACGTGCTGATCGACGTGCCGGGCGACGCGCTCGTCACATTCGGCAGCGGTACCGTGCAAGTCAATAGCATCGTCTCCGCCGAGCGATTCCAGGTGACCGGCGGCCTGCTCGACGTCTCCGAGACCATTCAGGTCAACAACACCTTCCTGCTCCGCGGCACGGCGTCGACGAGTGTAGCCACGCTGCGCGGGACGGTCCTGCGCGGCAGCGGCGGTGAAGGAGTGACGATCGCCGGCCACAGTCGACTGGACGGAGCGACGCTTCAAACTGATGTGACCATCAACGAGGCGAACACCAAGCTGCGGGTCCAGAACGGCCTGGCTCTGCTCGGCACGGCCACCATCAGCGCCCTCAACGTCGCGATCGGTTTTGAGGGCACGCAGACGGTGACCGCCGGCACATTCACCACCGGACAGACCGCCCAGTCGGCCGCCAGCATGCAACTGACGGCCATCGGTGCGGCGACGGTCACCTTCGGCGCGGATGTCGTCATCCGCGGCGCGGGGTCCCTGTACAGCAATCCGACCGCGTTCCAGTCCGCCAGCGAGCTGCGCGTCGTGAACTATGGCACGATCGCCGCGAGTGGCCCGCCGCTCAATCGGTTCTACACCGGCAGCGAAGCGCTCATCAACCACGGCTTGATCGCCGCGGAATTGGAGTCGCAGCTTGCGTTGGACGACAAAACGTGGACGAACGCGGCCGATGGCCGCATCGTCATCGGAAACGCGTCGCCACCCATCGGAAGCGTTCGGGTGATTCAAGGTGTCCTGGGCGCGGATCAATCGCGATCGTGGACCAATGCGGGCACGATCGAAATGTTCAACACCAACGTGTACTTCATGTCCGGAACGCCGCGCACAAGTACCTGGTCGAATGCCGGTACGCTGCTGGTCAACAACACGAGCCTGAATCTGGGCGGCACGTTCACGAGCGACGATGTGCGGAATGTGCGGCAGACAGGCAGCTTCATCGGGATCACCGGCCTGATGGACAACACCGGCCGCACCTTTACGTTCACGAGCGAAAACGGCAGCTACTACCTCTCGCAACTCGGATGGATTAAGGAGGGCACGATCGTCAGCACCGGGCCGAACAGCCGTCTGGAGTTCGCTGCCAGCGGCACGCTGGACGGTGTGACCCTGGTCGGTGATTACCGTCTCGGCGGCCTGCACAACTTCGCGGAAGGCAGCCAAGGGATCCTCCAGACACAGCCGAACGTCGTGAATGGGCTGACGCTGGACGGAACCATGCAGATTTTTCATTCGCAGGCCAACTGGCTGCTGT
>JALOQX010000443.1 GCA_025459265.1 Pirellulaceae bacterium
CCGGTGTGCGATTCACCAACGGCTATGTCTCCGGGCCCTATTGCTCACCCACGCGCGCCGGGCTGATGACCGGGCGCTACCAGCAGCGGTTCGGCCACGAGTTCAACCCCAGTGGCCACGACGGCCTGCCCACCGCGGAGATGACCTTAGCCGATCGTCTGAAGGTTGCCGGCTATGCCACGGGACTGGTAGGCAAGTGGCACCTGGGAGGCCAGCCCGAGATGCATCCGCTGCGCCGCGGCTTTGACGAGTTTTTTGGCTTCCTGGGCGGCTCGCATGATTATTTCCGGCCGGCCGGAATCCTGCGCGGTACTGAAGCGGTCGCGGAGCTCGAATACACGACCGACGACTTCGGGCGCGAAGCGGTTGATTTCATCGAGCGACACCGCGACCGACCGTGGTTCCTTTACCTGTCCTTCAACGCGGTGCACACACCGATGCAGGCGACGGATGAGCGGTTGGCCCGGTTTGCCGGCACGACGGATGCGCGGCGCCGCACCTACAACGCCATGATGCTCGCCATGGATGAAGCGATTGGACGCGTGCGGAGCACGCTGGTTGAAGCCGGCCTCGAGCAGCACACGTTGGTTGTGTTCCTGAGCGACAACGGCGGCCCCACCATGCGCGGCACGACGATCAACGGTGCGCGCAACACACCGCTGCGCGGAGCCAAACGCACGACGCTCGAGGGGGGCATCCGCGTGCCGTTTGTCATTTCGTGGCCGGGTCGCATCGCGCCCGGCGTATTCGAGCGGCCGGTCATCCAGTTGGATGCACACGTCACGGCGCTAGCCGCAGCCGGGATTGCCTTGCCTCCCGACGGGCAGCTCGACGGCGTCGACCTGTTCCCATATCTCGCGGGCCAGAAGGCTGAGGCGCCTCACGACGCGCTCTACTGGCGCCTGGGTGAGCAAATGGCGGTTCGTGTTGGCGACTACAAACTGGTCCGCTACGACGGCAATGCGGACGCGGTGGGCGACGAGCCCGCGGAGGCCCTGATCGGGCCGAGACTTTACAACCTGGCGGACGATGTCGGTGAGACGCACGATCTGGCGGCGGCGATGCCCGAGAAGATGAACGAACTTCAGGCGAAGTGGGATGCCTGGAATGCCACGCTGGTGCCGCCGCTCTGGGGCGGCGGCAAGGCGGCCGCAGACCGCGGCAAATCTGCTGAGTCGAAGAAGAAAGCGAGGCGGCGATGATCAGCCTGCACAAGGGTGACTGGCGCGAGGTCCTCTTCCGTTTTGCACTCTGCGCCGCCTGCGCGGCACTGGTGGAGCTGCCCGGGCTGCGCGCCGGCGACGAACCAGCACCGGCCGCCGCGGCCAAGCCGGAGCAGAAGTTCGCACCCTTTGTCTGGGAGTCGCAACCGCCAGCCGATTGCCCTTTTGAGAAGTCGACAAGCTTGACGGCGATCGAGTTCCTTGGTGTGCACAGCGACTATCACGTGGCCGACACGTGGTATCCCTCGTGGGCCAGTGACGGGCATCTCTATTCGCCGTTCACCGATGGCGCTGTCGAGGGCGACCTGAGCATCTCCGATGCGTTCTGGGAGAACCAGGGCAAAGACAGCGCGCGGACCGGCCAGGCCGTGTTGACTGGTGATGATCCGCTGAACCTGACGATCCGCAGTCTCGGCATGGTGAAGGCCAGTCCCGGGCCCGATTACGGAGGCCGCTACCCGTGTGGTTCGCTGGTGCACAACGGCGTCTGGTACTACGGCACGTATTGCCTTGGCCCACGCGGTCAGACCCAGCATCAGGGGACGACGTACAACTGGCCGGTCCTGGGTCCGATGCCTGGTTTCCGCATCTCGCGGGACTTCGGCCGGACTTGGGAGCCATCGCCTCACACGCCCCAGCGGCCGCTGTTCCCGGAGCCGGCGGAACCCTATGGGCCAGTCAGGATCGGCTCGCCGCACTTCGTGGATTTCGGACGCAACATGGAAGCGTCACCTGACGGGAAGGCCTATCTGGTTGCGCACGGCTCGACCCGCACGTCGCCGCCAGCACCGTATGCGCACAACAGCTGGATTACGGGCGATCAGGTCTACCTGCTGCGCCTGAAGCCGTCACCGGAAACCATCAATGACCTGGCGTCTTACGAGTTCTTCGCAGGCCACGACGCGCACGGCGACGCGCGCTGGACGGGAGACTTCGCACAAATTGAACCCCTCTTCGAATGGAATGACAACCTCGGCTGTGTCACCGCGACCTACGTCGCCCCGTTGCACAAGTACCTGGCGTTCGTGACCGACGGTGGGAACACGTGCGCGCGGATGAGCACGATGGTGTTGGAGGCGGATCAGCTCACGGGACCCTGGCGGCTCGTGAGCTACCTGAAGGACTTCGGAGAGCAGGCCTATTTCGTCAACCTGCCGTCGAAGTTCATCAGCCCGGATGGCCGTACCGCCTGGCTCTGCTACTCAGGCAACTTCGCCCGCGATTGGAACGGCGAGTCGATCCGGACCCACCCGCCCGGGAGTCACTACGGGCTGGTGCTCCAGCAGATCCGGTTTTGTGGCCCGTGCCGGCAAACGCGGTAGCCGCTGCCAAGCAGCATCCCGGCCACGAATCGGGGCTCGTAGCGAGCCGCACCGCACATCGCATCGTGTACCTCGTACAGGTCGTGTGCCGAAATCTGCAGCACAGGGCAGAACCAGCCACGTGGCCGACGCCTGTGCTTCCGGGTTTATATCCAGCACATGCGGCGAACAGCCGGCCAGGAATGGCGCCATGGCTGAGACGCGACTAACAGCGGGCGCGTTCCCGTGTCGATTGCTCAGGTCGAAGCGTGTTGTCGGCCGTCCGACCCCAGCCACTCGGACCCAAGTGTCACGGGAACAGCCCCCGCACGAGTTTGGCGGCGGCCACCCGGTCGATCCCTTCGATCAGAGCGGCTGTGCGGAAGTCGAGCGACTGGCGCTCGGAACGCGCGAGGACGCGGCGGAAGGCGTCGGTCATGATGTGATGCAACCGGCTGTTGATCTCGTCCAGCGTCCACGCGAAGTTCTGCGTGTCCTGGACCCATTCGAAATACGACACGGTTACGCCTCCCGCATTGCCCAGAACGTCCGGCACGACGAATACGCCGCGGCGTGCCAGAATCTCATCGGCTTCGAGCGTGGTCGGACCGTTTGCGCCTTCCGCCAACAACTTGCACTGGATCCGCTCGGCGTTCTTCCCCGTGATCTGGTCCTGCAGCGCGGCCGGCACCAGCACGTCACAGGGCAGTTCCAGCATCTCCTGGTTCGACAGATGGTCGCCCAGTGTGCAGTCCTTGAGCGAGCCATTGCGGGCAAGGCACTCGGATATCGCATCCACCGAAAGTCCGCGGGGATTGTAGACGGCACCGCTCACGTCGCTGACGGCGACCAGCCGCGTTCCCAGCTCGGCGAGGAACCTCGCCACATGACTGCCGACGTTGCCGAATCCCTGGACGATCGCCGTCGACTCGGAGAGGTTCATGCGCAGGTGCTTGGCGGCCTCCTGGATCGCAAACACCACGCCGCGTCCGGTTGCCTCCTTGCGCCCGAGCGAGCCGCCCAGGACGACCGGCTTCCCCGTCACCACCTCGGGCACTGCATGCCCGACCTGCTGGCTGTACGTGTCCATCAGCCATGCCATCACCTGTTCATTCGTGCCGAGATCGGGCGCCGGGATGTCCCGGTCGGGACCGATCATGTCGATGATCTCCAT
>JALOQX010000444.1 GCA_025459265.1 Pirellulaceae bacterium
CGCGATGCGTTTCTGCCACGCTTCCGCTGCTTTCGCCCAACGTCCGGCTTCGCACATTTGTTGGCCGCGGAGCGTCCACAATTCGGCATTCTGCGGTTGCGTCGCGAGGGCGGCAGCCAACAACGCGTCATTGCCCGTGAGCACCTTGTTGAGCACGTGCGTCCACGCTTGCGTGTGATCCAGCTCGACGGCCCGTGCGTAGGACTCGCCTGCCTTGGCGAGGTTCTGGCGGCTCAGCCAATACTGGCCGATCGCCAGCCAGTTGAGCGGATCATCGGACTTGAGGCTGGTCGCCTTCTGGAAATCAGCTTCGGCTTCTTCCCATCGCGACAGGTCCGCGAATCGCTGGGCACGCGCCAGGTAAAGTCGGGGCTCGTTCGGCTGAAACAGCAGCGCCAGGTCGTGATCGGCCAACTCGGGTCGGATCGCGGCCAGCTCCCGGGCGATTTTCTGCTGCAGGAACTGGTAGGTCGGGTCATCCTTGAGCTCCACGCCGCGGATCAGTCGATTGGCTTCGGTCAGCAACGCCCAGCCGTGCGGCGACATCATCCAGGGGATTTCGGCTTCGACACCCGGTCTTTCGACCCGCGCTGCCATTCGACTCCTGAACTGCTCGTTGGCCTTCTGCAACTGCTCGTTGGCCTCCGCTGTCTGCCCGAGTTGGTGATAAGCCATGGCCAAGATGGGGTCGACCGCCAGGCGCTCAAACAGATCATCTGGATTGACCAGATCTGGCTGACGATTGCAGTAGTCGACCGTCTCAGCAAATTCGCCGGCTCGGTATAAGCTCCGCAACTTGGCGGCCTTGCCCCAGTTATACGACGGCTCGCCATAATCCTTGACCAGTGCGAGCCACTCATCACGCGTTAGCGTACCTGTGGGCATCATGGACCCCGACCGGAGCAGCCAAACAAGTTGCCAGGCAACGTGGTGCCTGTACCGCCGCCAGGAATACGCCAAGCGGACAGCTGTCTCGAAGTGTTCGCGGTTTTCCGCAGCCGCGAGGCACCGGCAGTAGGTAAACCAGTGATGGCCTGCACGCACCAGCTGCTGCAGAGGGATCTTCTCAAACGCGGCCACAGCCTCGTCCCATTGCATGAGCTGCGCTGCCACCCACGCCCGCTCGATAGGCGCGTCGCCAAGTCGCAGCATGAAGCTGCAGTTCTGATCCTTAGTGCTGATGCGCACCAAGAGCTCGTTGCGCCCTTGCTGGAGTGAGACCGGAACGCGTTCGAGGGCCTCGTGATTGCTGGTTGGTGTCGGGTCGTCGTACACGCAGGCCCCGTTGACCCACAGACGCAGGTGCTGCCCCGAGGAAAGCATCACCGATGCGGTCCGCGGCCGAGGCGAATAGACGATCGCCAGCGCATAGGCCGAGACGTTCGCGGCATTCCCCGTCAGGGAGTTCAACACGACGTTGCCCCAGTTGTCGTCCAAGTAATTCAAGGGAATGCGGTTCCACCGGCCGGACGTGTTGCTCACTTCGCCGTTCGCGTCTTGCTTCTTCACCGGCCGCGAGGGATGCGGCGTTTCTTCGGGCGGGAACGATTGGTTCATGGCAGCCGGGTAGGGGCCGACAGCCCACACTCCGGTCCGCAGGAAGATGTCCAGATCGTCCGGCGAAAACTCGGCGGCCCGCTGGTAGTCGGCATCGGCCTGGGCATCCAGTCCGCGTTCCAGGTAGAACTTGCCGCGAGCGATCCACCACTCGGGGTTTGCCGGCTCGAGTTCGATCGCCTTCGCAAAATCCTGCTCGGCCTGTTCGTACTGCTTGAGCACGGCCCGGGTCTCGGCGCGCGTCACCCAGACCCGGGCATCTTTTGCAGCCATCTCCACCGCCGCGCGAAATGCAGTTTCGGAACCGGTCGCGTCCCCGACGATCGCCGCTCCGCTTGCCTCAAACAGCTTGGCCCACGGGTCCACGGCCGACTCATTCGCGATGGCCTGCCAGGCCTCGCGACGCATCACCTGCACTCGCAACATCTCCCACCAAGTTTGCCCGAGGTCTTGCGACAGCAGCCGACAGTCCAGACTGGCACTGGCCAGCCAGTTTCGGGCGGAGGAGGTGTACGCCCTTTCACCAATGTCGAGCCACACACGAGCGGCTTCGTTGTCGCCGATCTGGTGGATTGCCAAAGCGACGAAGTGATGATTCCAATCTTTCAGCTCGAGGATGTTCTGGACTGCGTCAGCGCCATGGCCGGTCCGCAACTGGCAGTACCCGAGCACGGTGCGCTTCCATTCGGATCGCCCCGGATCACTGAGCTTCTGCTTGGCCAGTTCGACGACCTGTGCCGGTGACAGCACCGGCTGTTCGCCGAATGACAGCGCCCAAGCGGTGTAACTGGGATCTTCGCGGGCGAAGCGATCAAACATGTAGCGACAGGCATCGTCGTAGCTTTCGCCGGCATCCGCCACCCGCGTCAGCACCGTCAACAGTGCTTCAGATTCGGAATCGGCACACCGATCAAACGCGATATAGCGGGCGCGGTGTCGTCCCGCCTCGTGCCAGGCGCCGACGCGGCCATACACGTGGATCAACTCGTGCTCCTGTCGCGAGGCCGCGCGGCCCATTTGGCTGCGATCGGTTTGAGATGCCGCCGCGTAAGCCCGCTGAAGGACTTCGTATCCTTCGTCCCAGGCCTGCTTGGCCTGGAGATAGCGCTGGGCCTGCCAGTGCACGTGGCCGAGGGCGTAGAGTATGTGCCCCCGCTCTGCGACGATGGCGGGGTTGTCCTGCGCATGCTGCTGGGCCAGTTCGTCGAGTTGCTGCTGGCACTGCTCCAGTGTCGCCTGCGAGTCCTCGAGCTGATTCAATGAGCGCTGCGCGTCGGCGATGCCGCGCAGGCTGCCCAAGATCGTCAACCGCAAAGAGAGATCGGGCGTACTCGGGGCCTTGGCGTTTCCAGACGCGGTCGGCGTTCCGCCGGTCGTGGTGGGGAGACGTACCGCCGCCGCTAACCGGCGAAAGTCCTCGCGGGTGGACAGATGAGCCAGGAGCGGATGCGAGGCCAGATCTGTCGGCGGTTGATATCCCAGCTTGATGGCTTCACCGAGCGCCTCAACCGCCCGCTGGCCGTCGGCGCCCCGCCGCGCTTCGTCCTCCGGCGTCGGCGCAAGTTCGTCCTCGGCCGGCGCGGCTGCCAGCTGCGCACACACCACGGCCACCTGAAAACAGTCTTCGCCGACGCTCTGCGGCAGCTCGCGGAAGTACTGCGCGGCCCGCCGTTCGGTCAAGGCTGCATCGTCCGGGCGTCCTAGCGCGTGCTGGTAAGCTGCCAACTCGCGCCACGTCCGCATCAGGTCGGCCTTGAAGCCTGGCAACGCCGGTTGCTCGAACGCCAGCTTGGACCATGTGGCAATGGCCCGACGGTAAAAACTAATCGCTTCTTCGGATTGCTCGTTCGCGCGGAGCAACCGGGCGGCGCGCCGTTGACTTACGGCGACCAGTTCGCGGTAGCCGGCCGTCTGCGGCTCGACCCTGCAGGCCCGCTCGGCGGATTCGAGCGCCGTGCGGGTCGCCGTGATCGCGGCCGCCAGATCCTGCTCGCGCCGCTGCAGGTTGCCGACCGCCAAGTGCGTGCTGCACAGCGCGGCCAGATCCGCCGCTGCGGGTGACTGGCCGCTGGTGAGCGGCAGGATCGCCTGCCGGGCCTGCTCGTAGCTCTGCAGCGCTTCCGCCGCGCGACCGGCGG
>JALOQX010000445.1 GCA_025459265.1 Pirellulaceae bacterium
AGCCCAGCGACGAGTCGGGCTCCAAACAGAGGTATCCACATGCGCAGTCCCACGCCAAGCGCTTCACCGTATCTGGGGCGGTAGCCGTCCGAAATCCTGGCCAAAGCGTAGATCACGCCACCTGTGTAGATCGGGCTGAACAGGGTCTCAATCCAGATGGGCAGGCGGAAAACCGTCGACTCCGAGGCATTCGTGCAGTAGACGAGATAGTTCACGACTGCGTTGCCTGGCAGCCAGACGGTCAGCACGAGCGCGGCTATCAGCGGAAAATGGCTGCAGAGGAGCCGCAGTGCGAGCGTGAACCTGCTAAACATGCGCGACCTTCGGCGGTAGGGATGTCGTCTGGCGTTGGATACGGCGGCATTGCTCGCAAGCGAGGTACGAGCCGGTGATGATCACGCCTGGTTCCTTCAACGTCTGCTATTTGCTGTCGTCCCGCCAGTCAATCACGACTCCGTCCACGCTGGTGCGATGGCCCTCACGAGTCTCCGCCCTGCCCGCGGGCACCATCGCAAGGCGTCGCGCTGACACGCACGTCGAAGCTGCGCCCTGCCTGATAAGGGTTGTAGCAGAGATACGTCGGGTACGCCGCGGGTCGGAAGAAGTCGGTGACCAGACAATCCAGTTGCAGGATCCGGGGATCATTCGTTGGCTGTACGAGGGCCCCCAGCATGCCCACAAAGCTCGATCCGTACAGCCCCAGGTCGGTCTTCGGTCCCCAGTTCAACGCCTGCGGGTCGCCTGTTGCGCAGGGGCTCTTCCCCTGCCAGGCGTAACGCAACCCCTCGTATGCGATCACGTGCTGCGGGTCGCCGTCCCAGTCCTCGCTCGTCGCATGACCGGGCGGCAGTGCACCTGGGTAGAACAGCCGCGCCGAGTTGGCCACGTTCAACATCCACTTGCCGAGCGCACGGGCGTACCGCGTGTCGTAGCGGGCCAGTGGCACCAGCGCCCCGGCCTGCACGAAGGTGTTCATCGCAAAGGCGTAACCACAGCGATTGTCGATGCTGCCCAACAGGCCGTCGCAGTCGTATCCTCCCCAGTTGCCCAGCATAACGCCCCAGCCCCCACGGCAATCGCTGATCCCGAAGCACCAGTTCAGCAAGCAGTCGACGTCATAGGAGCGACCGAGTTCCGCATTCATGCGGGCGGCAGTGAGCGCGCCGAAAGGGAGCAGGATCTCGTAGTACGGGTTGTCGGACGATCGCTGCAGATCCTGCAGGCAGCCCTCCGCAGCAGCCAGATATTTGCTCTCGCCGAACTCCTGCCAGGCCGCATACTGCAGCCAGGCCACGGCGGCGGCCGCATCCGGCTCGCGCCACTGACCGTTATCCACCGGCCGTCGCGTCGAGAAATCAAACGATGTGTGATCAAAGCTCGGGATGTCGTGTTCGTCCGCCAGGTCCCCGCATGCCTCCTGCCAGCGGTCGGCCGTGATGCGCATGATCTCCGCCAGCCGGGGGTGGCTGCGATAGCGGTCGGCCAGCGCGTAGAACACGATGTGCGGGAACAGCTCGTACCAGAAAGACCCTCCGGTCGCGGCGTGCTGCCGGTTGAGCACCAGGTTCAGACCGTTCCTGGTATTGAAGTACGCCTCGCACATGGCCACGTAGTCGTGCTCCTGCCGGCTCTTGTCGATGCCCGCCAGCGTTGCACCCAGGACCGCTCCCATGCAGTTGATGCCTTCCTGCGAGTTCACGACTCCCGCCCTCTGGTCCGGGGAGCCGACATAGCTGGGAAGGCCGAACGTCAGGCGATCCAGGTTCAGGTGCGCGTCATCCAGCCACAGAAGCGGCAGGAATCTGCCCGTGGCGCGCAGGTTGAAGACAAAACGATCGTAAGCCTGTGCCTTCGCTCGCCAGTCGATCAACTCGAAGGGTTCCGGCAGGTTCGGCATCAGTTCCACGGCCGCAATGTCGACCTGACCCGGCGGAAAGTGCTGACGCGGCTGACGATTCGCGCGAGGCTCCGCGGGCAGGAACGTGACGTCGCGAAAGACGGCGAACGCGCCGGGCGGCCCTTCCACGCCCAGTTGCAGTTGGAGCGGCACATCCGGCAACGTCACCAGGCGCGGATCGAGGTAGAAGATTCGCTCGCCGGAGTCCGTTTCATCCTGAGCGACTCCGACGGTGCGATGCATGCCCGGCTGCCGCAGCTCGCCGTACAGGCGGATGAACCACTTGCCGCCGTTCCCCAGTTCGGCCACGCGCACGCGCAGCCGCCCGCTCTGAGGTGGCAGCGCCAAGTGCGACGCAGCCGCGATGGCATAGGCCCGACCTGCGGGAACCTCCACGCGCAGACCCTGGGGCGTGACGGTCACCACGGCGTCCTGTTCGGCGTGGGGCCACGCGTCAATGTGCGCCAGAAGATCGCTGGACCAGCCGCGGCGCGGCGGTCCGTCCGCCGACAGCGGAGTCGCGACGGACACGATCACGACCCAGGCCAGCGGCAGCAGACGAAGCCCCAGGTCGCGCCTGTATCCGGGCGTGACAGCCGAATGCGGATCATCAACCGGCATCTGCAAGGTCCCTGGCATGGTGACTCGTGATCAAGATCCAGCCCAGCGCGCTGAACCCAGGCGCGCGTGGAGCCGTCGGATCCCTGGGCGAGCGCACACCGATTGTATCGCTGTCGGCTCGCGGCCAAGAAGATGGGGACAGGTACCCCGTTTCATCTGTCTGTGCTTCACTTCTTGGGGTCACCCACCGCGCGCCCGGCGCCGAGCAGCGCGACTGGCGGATCGGGTGTCACGCCGAACGTCCACGTCTGGCCGGCTTGGAACGGAGTGATCAATTCGACGTTCTCGAAGCTCACGCCGCCCGGGATCGGATTGTTGGAGGCCCAATACGTCCGCCGGGCGTTGACCAGCGCCAGCAGGCCAGGAGGCGGCTGATCGCAACGCCAATACTGGGTAGCGGGCCGTCCGGCGTAGCGCCAGCCTGGAGCGACAGCCGCCTGGTCCGCCCCGGCAGGGTCCTGTTCGTCACTGGTCGCAGCGAGTATCACCGCTCCATCGAGCCCGCGTGGCAATCGTTCGAGACCGAACCGCTTGTGCGCCGCGAAGCCGATCGCACTGAAGGTCGCATCGGCGAACAGGTCATGCGCGGTCACCACACCGTCAGCGAGGTGGAGTTGGCGGAGCCGCGCATAGTTGCCCATGGTGGCAGTCACCACGCAATACGATAGCGGGACGGAAGTCGGCTGGGTGAACGTGGCGATCTGCACTTCCCAGGGCCGGTCTGCACGAAAGGTGAGTCGAAGAAAGACGGCAGCGCCGTTCTGGAACCTCTCGATACCGAGGAAAACGGTGAGCGTCCTGACGCCGTTCTCCGCTCCCGTCACGCCGCGGGCAGGATGGGCGGGGCTGCGCGGAGTCCAGTCGTCCGGCTGATCCGCACTCCACATCACCTTGCCGATGCCTTCCGCGAGTGACGACGGCTCCAACTCCGAAAAGCATCTGTCAGTTCGCCCCTGGGCGATCGGCTCGACGGCAAGGAAGTTGATCATCCGCCAGTCCGGCTGACCGACATAGGGGGTATACACGCGCAATAGGCCCCGCGGTCCCGGCAACGGGGCGAGTCCGATGCGCAGCCCCTCGGCGAATCCCCACACCGGCTTGGCACCACGCCCGCCCGCTGGAGGTCGAATCCAGCCGTCTTCGACCACGGGATCGGCCAAGCCACGCCACGCAGGCTCCGAGCCGCGCAGACCGGACGAGGCCAAGCTCATCGCCAGTAGCGTCAGAGACAATTGAGCCACGCGTGTGATCTCCCTTGCAGGATCGAACGACAGTGCGGCACGCGGTATTCTATGCAGCGGGAGCCGCCCGAGGTAACCTGGGCGAGGTAACCTGGGTGTGAGCAAAGGAGCGGACGCATGCCGATGCAGGATGCTGTGGGGTTTGACACCGCAAGGTACTTGCAGGAACAAACGAGCGCGATTCTCGATCGCGTCGATCGGTTCGGCCGGAAGCTGTATCTGGAGTTCGGCGGGAAGCTGCTGTTCGA
>JALOQX010000446.1 GCA_025459265.1 Pirellulaceae bacterium
CTCGCGGGCAATGAAATAGTGCATGACTGGAGAGAATCCCACATTCTCAATCGCCGCTGAGACTGTGTGATCCGAACCGGTTCGCGACGTGTCAGCGTACGTCGTGAGACTATGTTCGTACCCCAGCAGATGTCCTGCCTCATGGGCAATGACGTCAGCGAGGCTGGTGGGACTCGCGCCCGCAATGATCCGGTCCGCGAAGACGAACGCCGCATCGCTGCGGTTGGCGTTGCCCACGTCGACCGCTTCGGCCAGGCCGAGCATGTCTCCGCAGAGTGTCGCAGGCCCGAATCCGGTGCCACCAACGTAGATCGTCGAATAGGCGGTGGCGGTATCGGGCGGAGTAAGCGTGAACTGGACACCCGCGTCCAGGAACAACGCCTCGAGACGCTGCACGGTCGCCGCCAACAGTTCTGCGTCGCGCCCGGACATGCTTGCCGAGGCTCGGAAGGCCGGGACATCGATATGCGGCACGACCACCGGCCCGCGGTACGTCACGTCTCGGGCCCCGTCGACGTCGAGGTAAATCACTTGCCCTGCCATTTGACTGGGACGTGCATCGACCAGTCGCATTCCCGGCAGGTGAGGAATCGGGCTTGTCGACAGCAGGCGGCGGTCCTCGAGGGGCTCAAGGAACAGACACCGCAACCGACGACTGCCGGAATTACTGCTTCTCCGTCTGCGTGACACGTGGCGGTGACGATTACGGTGCATGACGGTGCCTCTCAGGACTTGGTGTCGTGGCCGCACGCGGAGTTGTCTTCGTCCTCCGCGCAAAATTCGACCAGTCCGGGCGGCAAGACCGCCCCGAAGCTAAGCCGGATTCGGAACCCCCCTGTTTCACGAAATCCAGTGAACGCGCAATCTTGCGAGCCAGATTGTCGCGCACCGGCGTGGCGACGGGTGGATGGTCTGTATGCCTCCGTGGGGGGGAGGTTACTGGCGGTCGAGTGGGACGGCGACCACGTCGGTTTCCATGGGACACGCGCCGTTGTTCAGACCCAGGTAGGCGGTCCGCGCGACCACCTCGGCGCCGGCGCGGGAAAAATTCCAGCCAGGGCGGTCCACGAGCTTCAACCAGACACGCCCGCGGTCGCAACTGTAGAGAGCCAGTCCCGGATAGCTCTGGCCCTCCACCGTCACCTGAAAGACCAGGAGAAATGAACCGTAGACACCCCAGCTGAGCGCGTTGCGCGAGACAGCGACACCCGGCCAGGGAAACTCGTCCCGCCAGAGCAGCTGGTTCCGGGAGTCACGCTTTTCGACCACCGTGCGCTCGGTCCCGGTGGGATCGCCCGACGGACGGTTGACGTCGTACGAATACGCCTGGTACCAGCAGCCGTTCCCGTCGGCCAAGACGCCCGCCACGAGGCTGTTCGCCTCCTCGAGCACGTACGTCGACAGTAGCTCGCCCGTGTCGTCACGATGTCGCAGTACCCGGCCACGCACGTGCGATTGGTCGTCGCTGGGATTATCGTACCCGACACGATAGAGCGTCCCGCAACCATCCAGGTCCATGTCGAGCGAGTAGTCATCCTTGCCATCTGTCGTGCGTGTGTTGTGCTCCCAGATTTGTTCGAGGGCCGGTGTCAGCTTCGCGCAGGTGCTCCCAGCGCCCGGTCGACTCCCCTCGAATCCCGCAATGTAGATGTGGTCCACGTGGTCCGTGATGATGGCGCTGATGTACTCACAACCCGGACCGGCGCGAAACTTCACCGGCGCTTGCGAGAACTCGACGTCCGTTTTCCAGATCGTGTAGCCCTCGACGCTGGACGTCAAGAACACCTCGCCTTGCCGATTGACCCATCCGTTCTCAAAGACACGTCCTTCGAGCTGCAACTGCTTCTGCCAGCACAACTCACCCGTTTGCGCGGCGAGTTGCGCAGCCTTCCCACGTGACGAAGTCGTGTTGTACAGGACGAGCAAGTGGTTCCCTTTCGGGAGCATCTGCACGCGAGAGATGGCGGTCGGCGTATCGTGCGTCATCGGCGAGGACCACAACACGGTGAGCATGGAGTGCAATAGATCGGTCCGGGTCGAAGCTGTGGCGGGCGCCGTGCCGACTCGGTCGACGGAGGTGTCATGGGCGGTCGACGCGACGGGTGGCCGGTGCGGACCATCGCTGGCCGTCCGCACTTTGCGGTCGACACACAGGATGCCGAGCAGCCCGAGCAGCGCGGCCGCGAGGCCGGCGACCGCGAGTGGCCGCCGCAGCACGCGCCGCCGGGCACACGCCTCGTCCGAACGACGCATGTAGGCCGCCAGGTCGGCGGCGAATTCGTCCGCGGACGCGTACCGGTGTGCCGGCTCGACGTGCATGGCGCGCTCGCAGATCGCTCGCAACCTGGCAGCCATGTCCGCCGCCGGGAGCGACGCGTCGCACGCGTCGTGGGGGGACGCCGCGGCATCGGAAGACCGGATCGGCCGCGGCGGCTGGCCGGTGATCAGACGCTGCAGCAGGCCGCCCAGGCTGAACACATCGCTGCGCGCGTCCACCAGACCGCCACGGAGCTGTTCGGGAGCCATGTAGGCGGGTGTGCCCGAACACAGTCCAGCCGCAGCCGTGCCGGACGCACCCCCGTCGTCCCGCGCCAGTCCAAAATCCGCCAGGCATGGCTCGCCCAGGCGGTCCATCAGCACGTTCGAGGGCTTGATGTCGCGGTGGATCAGGCCCGCCGCGTGGACCCGTGCCACACCCTCCGCCACCTTGCAGACAATCTCAACAGCCTCCCGCGGTTCGAGGGGACCCTCGCGCAGGCGATCCTCGAGCGAACCGCCGTCGATGTGCGCCATCGTCAGGTAAGGCGTTCCATCGATCCATCCCGCATCAAACACGGGACAGACATGAGGATGCCGAATGCGTGCCGACATGCGGGCTTCGCGGACGAACCGATGAAGGAGGTCCGACTCGGTACTGGGGTCCCAGCGTGGAACCTTGACTGCCACCTCGCGAGCAAGCTGCGTGTCATAGGCCCGGTACACCGTCCCCATCCCGCCGCAGCCCAGGACCGCATCGATGCGATATCGGCCCAGCTGCATGCCGGGCCGCAATGGCCTCGGGCGCGCCACCGGCACCGGTGTGTCGTCCCACGGGAGATGCGACGTGTCCGAGCCGGAGACAGGCGGCCCGGCGACACGCGCCGTCGGCTCCTCACGCTGCGCGCGGACGGCCAGCTGCGCGAGGTCCAGCCGCCCGGCAACTGCCGGAAACCGTTCGGCCAACTCCCCGAGTGTCGGCAAACGATCCACGATCGCGCGGGTCAAGCATTCCGCTTCCACCAGCCCGGTCAGCAACTCGGACGACTCGGCCAACTCCGGCCACTCCGCCAGATACGCTTCCAGCAGTTGGCGATCCTGGCGCTCCCAGCGGTGCTCCTGATCGACTTTTACCAACTCGGCAAGGATGTGCGCACGCAGGTGAGTCGCGCAGTGCGGCACGAAATCACGCACACGTGGGTTGGCACCCGTGCGCCAAGCCTGTTCCAGGCCTTCCACGGCCGCCTCGAGTATCCGCCAGTCTTCCTGGTTCAAGGCGGCAGTGGCGGGCGGCGTGTACGAAGCCATGGCTTCCTCAAGGCATGCGCTGCAGCAGCGATAATCGCGCCCGGAAGTATGTGGCAGCCCGTCTCATGGTAGCACCGTCAATCACGGGGTCGACAGTTCCTGAAGACGCGATCGAGCTTCCGCCAGACAGTCACGCGCGAGCAGTGCATGCGGGCAGCAATGTCGGCGCCACGGAGACCCGCGAGCCGCAGCCGGACAATCTCGGCTTCCGTGCCTTCCAGCCTGGCGAGCAGCGACTCCAATTCATCGTCCAGGGCGATGGCTTCGGCGGCGGAAGGCTCGCTGCCGATGTCATCCGGGAACACGTGGAAGCCGATGCGTTGCTCCCGGCGGGGATCACGCTTTTTCGCGCAGTGATGCTCGGCCTGGCCACGCACCTTGTTGAGTGTGATCGTCAGCAGCAGGTGCCATAGGTCGCACGTGTGGTCGATCGTGAACTCGCCGTTCGCCGCGCGACGGAAGAAGGTGCGAAATGCCGACTGCACCACATCGCCCGCTTCGACCCGGCCCTGCAAGTGCTGCCCGATCCGCCGTTCGATCTGCTGGCAGAGTCGCTGTGCGTACCGTTGGTAGACTTCGCTGGCCGCCTCCTGGCTGCCACGCTGCAGTCGTTCCACGAGCAGGGCCCCGTCCTGAGCACAAGACATGCTGCGATTCCCCCCATCACGGCAGTGTCACTACCGTCGGCCACGTACGACACCCGCTGTGTCGCGGCGGAAATTCCACGAACGCAATTATATTTCGAGCTGGCGCGATGCGAAAGCGCGGCGTCTCCACGCTCACACCGCCAGGATCTTCGTGCGCAGCTGCGCGAGCAGATTGATGGCGTGCGAGATCTCCGCCTTCTGCCGGGCCGGTTCCTGCGGGATCTCCCGCTCGATCGTCAGCGGGCCGGTGTAGCCGAGTTCGTGGAGCGTGCGGAGGTAGTTTTCCATGCCGACCGCGCCCTGGCCGAGCGGCACTTCCGCGCCCCATTCTTCTCCCGGGCGCGCGGCCCAGGTCGCGTCCTTGCAGTGCACGCTGTGGACGTAGGCTCCGACTTGCCGCAGCGCGTCGATCGGCTCGCCGGTACCATACAGGATCATGTTCGCCGGGTCGAAGTTCACGAACAGGTTGCCACGCTGAACGTCCTCGAGGAACTGCAGCAGGCCGGCGGCCGTCTCCTGCCCCGTTTCGAGGTGCAGGTCCTGGCCGTTACGCTGGCAGTGGTCGCACAGGTCGCGCGTCACCGCGACGATCTCGGCATAGTCGCCCGAGGCCCGATCGTGCGTGATGAACCCCAGGTGCAGGGCGACCACATCGCAGTGCAGCAGACGGGCGAAATCCGCGATCTCTTTCATTTCCTGTGTGCGCGCGGCGCGCGTGGCACGCGGGACCAGGCCCACCGTGCGCGACACCGTCGGGATGTCCGCATAGCTCTCGCCTTCAAACCCGCCGAACACCGCCGTCAGCGTGATCTGGAGATCCTTTAGCCGCGCCAGGAACGCGTTGGCATGCTGCGCAGTACGCGTCTGCGGGGCCGGCGCGTGAAGCTGGATCGTCGGTACGTGCAGTTCGTGAGCCACTTCCAGTTTGACACCCAAACCGGCATCGATGCTGGTGAACACGCCAATGGGCCACTTTTCCACGGTTCAGACTCCTGTAGCAAGCAGTATGCGGTGGTTCCGCCAACGTGGCTTGATTAGAGCAGGTGCGCTGGGGGAATTCAAACCGGGAAAACGATCGCGAATGGACGGCTGACAAGGCACTAGTCGTCCTCGCGCGCCGCGCGCCGCACCCTGCGCTGGGGCGGTCGAATCAGCCATCCGATGAATTGCAGGACGACCAGCACCAGCATGGCGGGGCCAAGGACGATCGCCGTGCGGGGCCGCACCAGGATCATCAGCCCCACGCCGCCCATCAGCAGCACGAACCACAGCGACGTGCGCGACAGGACCACGACCAGCTGCGGGTAGGCCAGCCAGCACGCGCCCAGCACCAGTCCGACCCGCTGGCAGACGCTGATCAGCACGCTCGACTGGCTGTCCTGCCAGCCGTACCTCCACCAGCCGCCGAGGGCGGTCAGCAGCAGCACAGCCGACAGTACTCCGAGGGCATGGCGTCGCATGTCACATTCGATCCAGCACGTCGATCCAGCGGAGGATGTGACCGAGTTCGACCGCATCCAGATCCCGCTCCGCACCAGGCAGCTCTTTGCTCCACACCGGAAACGCCCGCTGTTGGAGCAAATTCACGCCCGCCCGGACGCGATCGGCCACGGTCGAGTTCTCCGCGACCACACTGTAAATGGCCAGCGGCTGAGTCGGCTCCGTCGCGGGCGCGCCGAGCCGGGCCGGTAGCGGTGCCTCGACGGCGACCACACCGCGGGCCACGTCGCGGTGCATGAAAGCCACATAATACGCCATCGCGGCGCCGGCCTGGTGCCCGTAGAGCACGACGCGCGCCGGGTCCACCGCGTAGTTGCGCATCACATCGTCGATCGTCTTACGGATGAATTCGATCTCGGTCGACAGCCAGCGCTGCGGATCCGCCGGCTGCGGGGCCAGCACAATCAGGTCGTTATCCGCCCCCAACTGCCGCCACGCGTTGACCCAGGCCTCCTGGTCGAACTTGCCGGGTGCGGGGAGCCACACCAGCAAGCCGTACGCCACGCGCGGATCGTACGTTTCCGGAATCAGGGCCAGACACTTGTTGGCCACTTCGGGGATCTGCACGTCGACCACGCCGACCGCCGGACGCTCTCCGGCGGCGGCCAGTGGCGGATGCGCCATCGGCAGTGCGTCGGGTACGGTGACCGCCTGCTGGCCGAGCTGCACCGAAACCGTCTCGGTCGCGTTCCCGCGCGCCAGCTGCAGCGCGACCGTTTGACCCGGATCGTGGCGAATCACCAGGTTGCGGAGCGTTGCGGCA
>JALOQX010000161.1 GCA_025459265.1 Pirellulaceae bacterium
CGGCACGTGATCTATCAGGCGGATCCGCCGCGGCAGTTGGCGCCTGACGTGACCGACAGCTTCTCCTTCCAGGTCAACCTGCTTGACGCGCCGCTGGAAATCACTCTCGATACCGACGCACTCGAGGCGGACAATCGCGTGGTCCTGGCCCCGGTGGCCGTGCGGACGATCCGCGTCCATGCGGCAGGGGCGGGAGACCTGGAACGGTTCCTGGCGCGCGCCGTGTCAGCGACCCCCTTTGCGGCGATGGAGCTTGACCCGCTGCAGGCCGACCTGATGGTGACTGCGGTGGCCGACTTCCCGCCGCCGCGGGCGGGAGCGGCATCGGTCGACACCGCGGCCAGCAACTCGGCGAACGCCGACGGGCGAGTGACGGCAGCGCTCGCCTCACGGCTGGACGCGTGCCCGCAGGCCGCGGTGATCTGCGTGATTCCCGACCCGGCACGGGCCGCTGCCGCCGGCGTGGCCCAAGGCCTGGAGATACTCGCCGACAGCGAGTCGCTCATCACGCGCGGCGTCCCGCTGGAAGAAGGGATTCTCTGGCCGTACCTCGCCACCGCCGCGCCTGCGCCGTGGCTGCCGCTGTTGAGCGCGTCGGACGTCCCGCTTCTGTTCGGCGGTCCTCTGACACGCGGCGGCGGTGCAAGTCGCGAACTCTACTTCCTCAATGTGCTGGCCGACCGGACTAATATCTACCAGACCAGCGCGTGGCCGGTCCTGGTGCGCAACTTGATCGAGCAGACGCGCCGGCTCCTGCCGGGCACACCCCGCGCGAACTACCGGCTGGGCGAGCAGGTTCCCGTGTCGCTGGACGGGGCGCGGATATCCCACGACGGGGCGATCCAGCTGCTGCGTGACGGCGCGGTGCTGGAGACCTATGACAGGGCGGCCAGCCTGCCCCGCATACTCGAAGATTTGGACGTTGGCATGTATTGCTTCGCGGATGGCGCCGGGAACACGCTGGCGACTTTTTCAGTGAATTTGTTTGCTCCTGCGGAGTCGGATTTGACCGGCGCCGGTGCGTGCGAGGGGAATTTGCGCGGCCTGTCCCCCCATGTTGTCGCGCGCGACACGCAGAGTGATCCTCTGTATCTCGGCCTGTCGGTGCTGGTGATACTCTGTACGGGTCTGGCATGGATCTCCCAGGATACATCGCGTTAGATTACCCCGAGCTGCTGCTCGCCGGGATCGCGCTCGCCTGGCTCTACGCCCGGCGGCTGCGGCATCGCAATGCCTGGCGGTGTGCGTTGCTGGTGCTGGCGATCCTGCTCCTGTGCCGCCCTTCGGTCATCCGCACCAGCTCCACGCTGAACGTTTGCGTGCTGGTCGATCGTTCGCATTCGATTTCGGACGACGCGCGCGCCAAGCAGCTGGAGATGCTCGAGTACCTGCGCGACCAGCTCGAGCCGGGCGACCAGATCAGCGTGGTCAGTTTCAACGACCAGGCGTATGTCGAACAGGTCCCCGGGTCCCGCCTGACCGTCCGCTCGTTCGAGAACCCCTGGTCGGGCGACGCGACCGACCTGGCAGCCGGCCTGGAAGTCGCCCTCGGACTGGTGAGCGGCGCCCCCAATCCGCGCATCTTCCTGCTTTCCGACGGCGAGTACACCGAGCGGAATCCGCTGGGCGAGGCGCGTCTGGCGCGGCAAGAGGGCACGCGCATCTACTATCGCGACCTGCAGCGGCTCGAACTGCTGAACCTGTCGGTCACCGATGTGCGTCTGCCGGACAAAGCACTTGTGCAGGAACCGTTCCGCATCCTGTTTCGCGTCAACAGCACGGCTGAAACGCCCGGACGCTACCGGCTGGTGCGCGACGATCGCGTCGTGAACGAAGACCAGGACGGCGGCTGGCAGCCGTTTCGATTCCAGCGCGGCGACAACCGGATCGTCTTTGCCGATGTCCTGGCAACGGCCGGCATTCACGGCTATCAGCTGGAAGTCGAGGCGACCGGTACCGATCAGGAGGTCGTCGCCAACGACAACGCGGCGGAGGGTTTCGTGCAGGCGGTGGGCGAGCGCCCCGTGCTGCTGGTCAACAACACGGGCGAGGCGGACAACGTGGGCAATATCCTCCGCGCCGGCGATATCCCCGCCCATGTCCTGTCGATCGACAACTATCGGTTCGATATTCGCCAGCTGGAGGGCTACAAGGCGGTGGTGTTGAATAACGTGCCGATCCTCAGCCTCACGCGGCGGCAGATCGACGACCTGGAACGGTTCGTGACTCAGGAAGGAGGCGGACTGATCGTGTGTGGAGGGAATCGCAGCTTCGCCTCCGGAGGCTATTACCAGACGTCGATCGATCGCATCCTGCCGGTCGCGATGGAGGACCGGCAGCAGTCGAAGAAGATCGCCACCGCCTTCAGCATCGTGCTGGACCGCTCGGGAAGCATGGCAATGACGGTTCCCAGCGGCGAAACCAAAATGGCCCTGGCCAATCACGCGGCGGCCGAGTGTGTGCGATTAATGAACAGCGTGGACAGCGTGTCGGTCATCGCCGTCGACAGCGCTGCACACGTGATTGTGCCCCAGAGTCCGGTAGACGACCCGAGCGCGATCATTCGCCGATGCCTGTCCATCGAATCGATGGGCGGCGGCATCTTCGTCTACACCGGGCTGGTGGCGGCTGGGAGCCAGATAGTACGAGCCGAGCAGCTGAACAAACACGTCCTGCTGTTCGCGGACGCCGCGGACGCGGAGGAACCGGGGAATTACCGCACGCTGTTGGAGGATTTTCGCAAGGCGGGTGTCACGGTCAGCGTCGTCGGACTCGGAACCCCGCAGGACGTCGACGCGCCGTTTCTGAAGGACGTCGCCGAGCGCGGTGGCGGCTCGGTCTACTTTACCCAGGATGCAGGTCAACTCGTGCAGTTCTTCACCGCCGACACGCTCAGCTATACGCGGAACCGCTTCCTGGAGGAGCCGGTGCCGGTGGCGGTCCGCGCCGGGGCGCGGACGATGGCGCCGCAGAGCCGCTGGAGCGATTTTACCAGCGCCGATTACAATCTGCTGTTTGCCCGGCCGGATGCCAATGTGGCTCTCCGCACCGCCGATGAGGACCAGGCGCCGCTGCTGGCCTTCTGGCAGCGCGGGCTGGGCCGCGTCGTCGCGCTGGCGCTCGATCCGAACCGGACCTTCGCCCAGCACGATCAGTACGGCGACATGATGCTCAGCACGGTCCGGTGGGCTATGGGCAGCAACGTGGCGGATCACCTGCAGATCAGCGTGGACTACGAGGGGCGCGTCGCGCATGTGCGGATGGAGGTGTCGCAAGAGGAACGGGACCGCGCCGCGGCGCCCGAGATGATCATCTTCACCCCGTCCGGCAAGAGTATCCGCCAGCAACTGCAGTGGTCCGCCTACGACCAGTTGTCGGCGTCGTTCAAGATCGCCGAGCCGGGACTGCATCGGGGGATTGTTCGCGTGGGAGGACAGGAGTTCAAGATTGGACCGATTGCCCGACCCGTTTCGCCGGAGTTCCTGGAGCATGGTGATCCGGAGCATGGCCGGCGCGTGATGGACGAACTGGCGCGTGTCACGGGCGGCGCGCGGGTTCAGAATCTGAACGAACTGTTTGATCGCACCGGTTTGACGCCTGCCGTCCGCCCGATTGCCCACTGGTTGTGGACAGCATTCCTGATGCTGTTGTTATGTGACATTGCCGAGGCCCGATTCGGCCTGCTGGGTCACCTGGCGCGCTGGTCACGCGGCATCGTCGCGTGGCTTGTCATGCGCGTGCGAGGCCGCCGCGTCCCCTGGCCTGCACGTCGCGCGCGGCCAGCGCAGTCGGTTCCGGACGCGGTTGCAGCGCCCGCCAAACCTTACACACCGTCCGCCGATGACGGCATCGCGCCATCCGTCGACGACACACCCGCGCCCAGCGACCACACCCCGGACCACCGCCAGCTGCCGGACATGGACTACCTCCGCGAATCGAAGGACAAAGCGCGCCGCAAGATGGGCTAGGACAATTCCAATACCTCCAGGAGTCTCAACTTCCGTCCGCTGCGGCACGCATTCATCCTGTCAATCCTGTGCATCCTGTCTCATAAAGCACTCGTCAGCATTCCATCGCGCTGGCGGGAAGAGAGGATTAACGGGATGAATAGGATACATGTGAGGGAAAAGAAAAGGCAGCAGAGTCTCCGGAGTCTTGCTTCTCCTTCCCCGATCCTCGTTCGAGCCCGGCCGGACGCTGCCGCCCAGGGCACGAATTCCGACGACGGTGCCCCGTACGTGGTCCGTTCATGTTAGAATGGAGCGCCGCAGTTTCGCGGTCACATGCGGCCCTGAAGTCCCCGGTGTAGCGAGCGTTCCTGTGTTCACCCGCGCTGTTCATGCGAGACTCGGCCAAGGTGGCGAACGCGTGCCTTGGCGTCACCGAGCATGGCAGCACCGTGCCTGGTGGTTCGTGCTCCTGGCGGTTATCGGCGCCGGCGCCCTGTTCGTTTGCGCGCCGTGGTTGAACCGCCAAGCGGCTTCGCCGGAGACCGCCAATTCCACGGGTGCTCCTGGCCCGCGCGACGATGCAGAACCCGATTCGGCGCCACTCGTGCATCTGACCGACGAACAACTCAAGTTCGCGGCGCTCCACACCGTTGTGGTGGGCCGCCGTGACCTCCAGCAACGGAAGCAGGTGGCCGGCCACGTGCGTTACAACGAGCATGAGTATCTGCCGGTGACCGCGCCCGTGAAGGGGATCGTGCGTACGGTGCACGTGGTGGTGGGTCAGAAGGTAGCACCGGGCGACACGCTGGCTGTCGTCAGTAGCGCGGAGATCGGCGCGGCACGTAGTGATGTGCAACTGCACGAGGCTGACCTGCGGCTGGCGGAACGGGCGTATACCAGCGTCGACGAAATCACGCAGAACGTGGAGCATCTGCTCGAACAGCTGGACCAGCGCCCGGAGGTGACCGTCGTGGAAGAGGGCTTCCGGGACAGGCTGCTGGGAGAACACCGCGGGGCCCTTATCGCGGCCTATTCCCGGTTGCGGCGTGCGGAGAGCGAACTCGAGCGAGCCAGCCCGCTCGCTCAACAGGGTGTCGTCAGTGGCCGGGTGATTCAGGAACGTCAGACTGAACGGGAGACGGCGGCGGCGCAATTCGCGAGCATTTGCGAAACAACGCGGCTGCAGTGCCGGCAGCAACGCGATCGCGCGCGAGTGTCTGTGGAAGACGCCCGGCGCCGCGTCGCGGTGAGCCGGGAACTGCTGGCCGCGCTCGCCGGCACGAACGGCGTTCCCGCCGCCCCGACTCCGAGCGAGAGCCCGAGCGATCTCGTGCTCTGCGCTCCGATTCGCGGAGAGGTGACACAACGCCTGGTGCGACCGGCCACCCGCGTCGACACCTCCGATCTGCTGTTCGTGATCGCCAATACGGACGTGCTCTGGATCACCGCGGAGGTCCGCGAGAACGACTGGCAGGCCGTGTCCGGCGCCGTGGGACAGGAAGTTCGCATCGAGGCGCCGGCGGTCCCTGATCTGCACGCCACCGCCCGCATCTGCTTCGTCGGTTCCTCGGTCTCGGAGGACAGCCTGACGCTCCCCATGACTGCGGAACTGGCCGACCCCGATCACCAGCTCAAACCCGGGTTCTTCGTCTGGGTATCCATCCCGGTCCGCGACGTGCCCGACGCGCTGGCCGTACCCGCCGGCGCACTCGCCCGACACAACGGAGCCGCGTTCGTGTTCGTGTGCGACGGGCCGGGAACCTACCGTCGCCAGGACGTCCAGGTGGGCCTGGAGACACCGGACTGGGTGGAGATCCAGGACGGTTTGCATGGCGGAGAGACGATTGTCGACGAGGGCGTGTTCGTACTGAAGTCCGAGCTGCTGCTGGAAAAAGAGGCGTCTTGAACCGGCAGGCAGGCGGCACGATCCCGGTTGACTCCCTGACGAGATTTGCACGACATGCTGACCCGGCTCATTGACTTCGCGCTCAACAACCGCCTGCTCATCCTGGTACTGGTGGGCCTCATGGCCGCGGCGGGCATCTATTGTGCCGTGACCATTCCCGTGGATGCGGTACCGGACATGACGAACGTGCAGGTCCAGGTGGTCACGGACGCCGGCGTTCTTTCACCACTCGAAGTCGAGCAGTACATCACGTATCCCGTGGAATCCACGATGGGCGGATTGCCGGACGTGGACGAAGTGCGGAGTGTGTCAAAATTCGGCCTTTCGCTGGTAACGATCGTCTTTC
This sequence comes from Pirellulaceae bacterium, assembly GCA_025459265.1. Taxonomy (GTDB): domain Bacteria; phylum Planctomycetota; class Planctomycetia; order Pirellulales; family Pirellulaceae; genus JAAYDI01. The sequence continues at coordinate 6,203 of JALOQX010000161.1, forward strand.
ATGACGGCGTGAACATCCACCATGCGCGGCGTCTGGTCTCGGAGCGGTTGCTGGCTGCCGGCCAACAGTTGCCACCCGACGTGGGTGAACCGCAACTCGGCCCGCTCAGCACGGCCCTGGGCGAAGTGCTGCAGTTTGAGGTTCGCGGCCCCAGCTATTCCCCCATGCAGCTGCGATCGATTCTCGAATGGCAGATCGCCCCTCAGCTCCGCCAGGTCCCTGGCGTGACGGAGGTCAACTCGCACGGCGGCTACTTCCAGACCTACGAAGTGCAAATCGATCCCCAACGACTCACGACGACCCACACATCATTGGCCGAGGTCCTCGAGGCGCTGTCCGCCAACAACCTGAGTGCCGGGGGTGGCTATGTCGCCCACCACAACGAGCAGCGTTTCATTCGCGGCATTGCACTGCTGCAGAACGAGTCTGACATCGAGCACGTGGTGGTCAAGTCGCGCCCGGACGGCAGCCCGCTGCTGGTTCGTGACCTCGGCCACGTCACGATCGCCCCCATGACGCGGCAGGGCGCGGTGACGCGGGACGGGCGCGGCGAGGCCGTGACCGGGATGGTCATCATGCTGTTGGGAGAGAACTCTCGCCTCGTCGTGGAAGCCGCCAAGCAGCGGCTGGCGGACATTGGTACGTCTCTGCCGCCGGGCATAGTCATCGAAGTCATTTACGACCGTGCGGAGCTGATCCGGCGGGCACTGCACACGGTACTGGCCAACCTCGTCGAAGGCGGTGGGTTGGTGATCCTCGTGCTGCTGCTTTTGCTGGGGTCCTTCCGCGCCGGATTGATTGTGGCGGTGGCCATCCCGCTGTCCATGCTGTTCGCCAGCAACCTGATGCTCGCCACGGGCATCACCGCCAGCCTGATGAGTCTGGGCGCGATCGACTTCGGGTTGATTGTCGACAGTTCCGTGATCATGGTCGAGAACTGCATGCGCCGCATCTCGCTCGAGCATGGCGGTGCCAGTCATCTGCAGGTCATCCGCGACGCAGCGGTGGAAGTCCGCAAGCCGACGATGTTCGGCGAGTTCATTATCGCGGTGGTGTATCTGCCGATTCTGGCGCTGCAGGGCACTGAAGGCAAACTGTTCCAGCCGATGGCATTGACCGTGCTCTTTGCCCTCGCCGGCTCGCTGGTGCTCTCTCTGACCCTCATGCCGGTGCTGGCGTACCTGGCCCTGCCACGACAGATGGACGAGCACGATGTGTGGTTGGTGCGTCTGATCAAGTGGCTCTACCGCCCCATGGTCGCGTACGTCGTGCAGCACCCGGTGCTGACGACCGTCGTGGCCAACCTGCTGTTCCTCGCGGCCGTCCCCATCGCGCTGCGCCTGGGTGCCGAGTTCATGCCGCGCCTGGACGAAGGCGATTTGCTGGTCGAAGCGGTACGTTTGCCGAGCGCGACCTTGGAGGATGCGGTGTCGGTCACGACACGAATCGAGACCGTCCTGTGCGAGTTTCCCGAGGTGCACACGGTCTTCTCCAAGACTGGCCGGCCGGAGATCGCCAATGACGTCATGGGCGTCCATCAAACCGACGTGTGGGTGCTGCTGCGTCCGCTGGCCCAATGGCCGGTGCGCAAGACGCGCGATGCGCTGATCGAGGAGATGTCAGCCGCACTGCGCCAGCACGTTCCCGGTGTGGCCTTCGGATTCACGCAACCCATCGAGATGCGCGTGGATGAACTCGTGGCCGGTGTGAAGGCCGACGTGGCGGTACTGCTCTACGGGGACGACCTGGACGTGCTGTCCCGCCACGGCAAGGAGATTGAGCGGGTGCTCCGCGGGATTGACGGAGCGGTCGACGTCAAGGCCGACTATCAGGCCAACGTACCCACGCTGACGATTCGCCCCCGGCCGGAGCAGATGGCGCGGTACGGTGTGAACGCACAGCAGGTGATGCGCGCGATCACGTCGCTGGGCGGAGCACCCGTGGGGCATATCTTCGCCGGCCGCGCGCGGTTCCCGATCATCGTGCGGTTTCCCGAAGCCTGGCGTCAGGATGTGCAGCTCCTGCGGCAGATCCCTGTGACCCTCGTGGGCGATCATCCCGTCACGCTCGGGAACGTCGCCGACGTGGCTCTCGAGGAATCACCGCCCGGGATTGAGCATGAGGCCGGGCGGCGGCGCACGTTCATCCAGGCCAACGTCCGGAACCGCGATGTCGCCACCTTCGTCCGCGAGGCTCAGGAGGCGGTCCGGCAGCAGGTCGCGCTCCCGGCGGGCTACACGCTGCGGTGGGGTGGTGATTTCGAGAACCTGCAATCCGCAGGGTGGCGTCTGACGTTGATTACGCCATTCGTGCTGCTCCTGATCGGACTGCTGTTGTTCACCACGTTCAAGTCAATGCGACTGGCCATTCTGATTTTCGTGGCCGTGCCCACGGCGGCCACGGGCGGCATCATCGCCCTGGCACTCCGCGGCATGCCGTTCAGTATCTCGGCCGGCGTCGGCTTTATCGCGCTCTTCGGAGTCGCCGTGCTCAACGGCCTGGTCTGGGTCAGCGGCGCCGAACACCTGCGTGCGACGGGCCTTTCCGCCCGCGATGCCGCGTACGAAACCGCGATCACGCGGATTCGCCCCGTGCTGATGACCGCCCTGGTGGCCAGCTTTGGATTCTTGCCGATGGCCGTGGCCACGTCGGCCGGCGCTGAGATTCAACGGCCCCTCGCCACGGTCGTGATCGGCGGGCTCGTCACGTCCACCTTGCTCACGGCGCTGGTCGTCCCCGCCGTGTATCCGTGGTTCGCGCCGGCGCGGCCCGCAGAGTAGATGGAATGGAATTAGGTCATTCCGGGGTTGCTTCGTCCTGGGGTGGCCGGTGTCCAACGCAGCGAGCCCCGGAGCGCAGAACACTGGGGGCTCACTTCGTTCGTCCCCAGCCACCCGGCCACATTCATCCTGTTCATCCTGTCCCATATCACCGGCGCTCCGCGTCCGCAAACTGGTGTCGTCCCACGCCCGGCGGTACAATCCGGAGGTACTGGTAACGAGAGTTCCTCGTATCTCGGGCGGACACGATGCTGCGTCATGTGCGGTTGGCTGTGCTCGCAACTGCGGGTTGCTGGGTGTGCGGCTCACTGGCAGCAGGACCGCTCCGTGCTTCAGGTGACGGTGCGCAGCCGGCGGTAGTTAAAGCGGCGGTCCCGGATGACGCGCTCACGTCAACTATGGAGCTCGACCATCTGCAAGTCAGCCGACTGCCCTGGCTGACACCGGACTTGCTGCTGCCGGCGGGCGAGTACTACCAGGCGGTTGTACCGGACACGCTCGATCTGGCGGAGCGAGCGCGGGAAGCGGTCCATGGCCTGGCCGCATTCCTGGACGACCAGCATCATCACGCCAGTTTCGGACACGGAGTCTTCGCGGTGACTCCACCCTGCTTCATTCACGATGGCGGGCAGGACCAGAACTGGGGGAAGGTGCTGGAGGCCCTGGTACTGGCCCGCGCCATGTGCGGCAGTCGTGAACAGCTCGAGCGGCAGCGTGCCTCCTGCGAGGCCATGCTGAGCTATGCCGAGCTCAAGCGTCTGGAGCCGTACCCGGTGCCGTTGGCGCGGATCCTGATGGCCGTCGAGGCCCTGCATCGCTACGCGCCGCATGCAGAGCTGTGTGCGCGGATTGCGCGGTTCCGCGCGGACTTGACGAGCAAGATCCAGGTCGACGCGCAGCTGACGCAGGGGTTTTTCGGCCCGGCCGAGGATCGCTGGAAACGTGACGAGCGGAACACGGCGTTGGGGGTGCCGGGTCACGGCCTGAACGTGTTCACGGCCGGCAGCGTGCTGCGAGCTCTCGAGCGAGCCGATGCGTTGTCCGGCGCGCCGCGCGACGATCACTTTCCCCTGCTGCTGCGCAACAACTTGCTGGACGCGCGCTACTGGGACGCTCCGGGCCGCGCGCAACTGGCCATCCCGTCCGCAGCGGACGGTCACGGCCAGTTTGCCGGGCATCACCATTCGTACACCGCGGCGCTGCTCGGCCTGTTGTACTACGCCCGCGCGCACCGCGACCTGCACACTCTCGATTTCGTCCGGCGGAGCTACGAGCATCTGCGGACGTTCGGGATCGCGCGCATCGGGCTGTTGGGGGAAAGCTGCACGGCCGGAGACATGACGTACCTGGCGGTGCGGCTCAGCCAGTCGGGCGTCGGCGACTACTGGGAAGACGTGGATCAATACGTGCGCAACCATCTGACCGAGGTCCAGCTGTTGGACACCGACACGCTCGCACGGCTTGTGCAGCAGCATGCGCGACCGCTCTCCGACCTGCGGGTCGGCGGCTGGGTGCAAGGGATCGACACACGCGACGCGGTCAACCGCAGTCGCGGGTTGTTCTGGTCTGATGCGACACACCCGACGTTGATTCCGATGCGCACCGACGCGCCGGTACTGGAAACCTGCCTGCAGTGGGTTGTCTGCTGTTCCGGCAACTGCACCAAGGCGCTGCACGTCGTGTGGGACGGCATGCTGGAGTATGACGACGTCTCGCAACTGGCCACCGTCCATTTGCTGCTCAACCGCGCGTCGGCCGTGCTGGACGTCGAGAGCCATCTGCCGCACGAAGGTCGCGTCGTGATCCGTACGAAGCGCGCGTGCCGGCTGGCCGTGCGGGTGCCGCGCTGGGTGGACAAGGCGGCCGTGCAGGTCACCTGCGGCGCAGAGACGCTGACCGTCGCCTGGCTGGGACATTACGTGTTCATTCCCGCCCTCGAGGCGGGCGCGGTCGTGACGATTGAATTTCCGATGGTTGAGACGACAGAGGTGGTCGAATTGGGATGGCGGCTGGATCAGTTCTGGCTGGAATCCACTCAACCGCCGACTTCGTGGCTGGGTGCCCTACCCACGCGGTTCACGCTGAAGTTCCGCGGCAACACGTTGGCTGAGCTGGAGCCGCGCGATGCCCAGCCTGGCTATCCGCTGTATCGCGGTAGATCACTGCAGTTATTGCGCGCACCGGCGCGCCTGAAAGAAGTCACTCGTTTCGTGCTCCCGGGGGTGGATCATGAACCACAAGGAACGACTGCTGACGGCGGTGAACCATGAGGAGCCGGACCGGGTGCCGATTTGCGTCTGGTACACGCCGGAAGCGGAGCGGGCGCTGCTGCGTCACCTGGGCGTGGAAAGCGACCAGACGGAGACCTACAAGGCTGCCGGCGGCCCCCTGCCGATCCTGATGGATCACGATTTCCTGATCTCGTGGGTGGGTCCTTGCACGAGCTATTACTCCAATCCTGCCGAGGAATACACGGACGAGTGGGGGATCGGCTGGAAGTGGTTCCGCAACTCCGTCGGAGGCTCGTACACCGAAATCGTCCGGCATCCGCTGGCGAACCTGGTCGATCCTGCGGCGTTTTCACTCCCGGATTTCAGCTGCGCCGAACGTTATGCCGGCACCGACCGGCTGCTGGCCGATTACGGCACCGAGTACGGCATCATGGGCGGATGCGCCTGCACGCTCTTCGAGCTGGCGTGGTATCTCCGCGGATTGGAGCAGGTCATGTCCGACATGGTCATGAACAAAGACTTCATGCACGCGTATCTCGACAGGCTCGTACAGTGGATCGATCAGGCGGGGACACGCATGGTGGGCCTGGGCGTGGACATCATCTGGGTGGGCGACGACTTCGGGATGCAGGACCGGATGCTGATTTCGCCGCAGCTGTTCCGCGAGTTTTTCAAGCCGCGCTACGCGGAGCTCTTCGCCAAATGGAAGGCCATCAACCCGCAGGTCAAGATCGCGTTCCACTCGGACGGTGAAATCTATGCGATCATACCGGACTTCATCGAGATCGGGCTCGATATTCTGAATCCCGTCCAGCCGAAATCGATGGACCCGGCGCGGCTCAAGAAGTGCTACGGCCAGCATCTGACGTTCTGGGGAACCGTGGACATCCAGGAGGTCATGCCGTTCGGGACCGCCGCGGATGTGGCCAACGAAGTCCGCCAACGACTCCGCACGGTCGGTCCCGGCGGCGGACTGATGATCGCGCCGGCCCACAACATCCAGCCCGAGGTACCGCTCGAGAACATTCTCGCGTTCTACGACACCGCCAAGACCGCCGGCCGCTATCCGATCCGAGACACGTAGCCGACGATCGGCTTCCCCCCGGCGACAAGCGATCGTCTCACTATTAAGTGCATGCAGCGGAATGGTTTATCGAAAGGAAGTGACCTTCGTTCTGTCGGCGTTTTCGCACACACCGTGCGTGTTTCCATGGATGTCCCACAGCATGGAGGTCACGCAGATGC
>JALOQX010000162.1 GCA_025459265.1 Pirellulaceae bacterium
AAGAAGCTCCCAAGGGTTTGGCTGTTCGCCAATGAAAGTGGTACGTGAGCTGGGTTCAGACCGTCGTGAGACAGGTCGGTCCCTATCTGCCGTGGGCGTTCGAAACTTGAGGAGGTTCTTCTTTAGTACGAGAGGATTTAGAAGGACGTAGCTCTGGTGTACCAGTTGTCGCGCTAGCGGCACGGCTGGATAGCTAACTACGGAAAGGATAAACGCTGAAAGCATCTAAGCGTGAAGCCCGCTCCGAGATCAGGTTTCGTAATCCGCATTGCGGAGAAAGTCCCCTGGAAGACTACCAGGTTGATAGGCCAGATGTGTAAGCACAGCAATGTGTTCAGCTTACTGGTACTAACGGACAAAAGCTTGGCCACATTTATCCAGCACTCTCTGTGGTCCGCGCACCGCACGGCCTGGCCGTGCGGCAGATGCCTACTACCTCTACAACCACCTGGACACGGTGCGGTTTGATCGCCGCCCGTGTCCCTTCCCGGTGACCATATCGGAAAGGAAACACCTGTTCCCATCCCGAACACAGTAGTTAAGCTTTCCGAGCCGATGATAGTGCTGCAAGCGTGAAAGTAGGTATCGCCGGGTTCATTACACGTCACAGGCCCGGGGCGTCGCGCTCCGGGCCTGTGACGTTGCGTCCCCACGCACCCGGCCGCTCAACTCCCCGGCACCACCCCGCCCGCCGCGTCCGCCAGGAGACGCGCCAGCAGCTCCAGCGGCAGTCCCACCACGTTCGAGGCACTCCCCTCGAGGATCTCAATCCACGGGATTCCGTCCTGGTACCCAAAGGCACCCGCTTTCCCCTCCCAGTCCCCGCTGGCCAGATAGCGCTCCAGCGTGTCCGGCGAAATCTCGTGCATTCGCAGCCGCGTCACATCCACCGCCACCTGCACGCGATTGGCCGGTCGCCGCCACAAGCACAGACCGCTCCACACCCGATGCTCGCGTCCCCGCAGCCGCCGCAGCATCTCGCCCGCATGCCGCTCGTCAGCCGGTTTGCCCAGCACTTCCCCCAGACACTCGACCACCGTGTCGCAGCCCAGCACAATCCCTTCGTGGACCTGCGGCACGACATCCGCCGCCTTCTGATACGCCAGGCGCGCGACCAGCTGCGCCGGCGTCTCCCCGCTGCAGCGTCCGCATTCCGCGTGCACACCCGGCACCAACACCGTGAATTCGTAGCCTGCCTCTTCCAACAATCGCCGGCGTCGAGGAGACTGGCTGGCAAGGATCAGCCGCGCGCCGGGACCCTCCTTGAGATTGAGCTCGCTCTGCATGGTTCATCCACCCTTTCACGTGCTCCTGGAGGATAACCATCTGCTGGCGGTCGTCAAACCGCCCAACCTGCCAACCATGGGCGTGACCGCCGACCGGCCCAGCCTGGTGACGCTCGCCCGAGCCTACCTGAAAGCGAAATATCACCGACCCGGCAACGTGTACGTGGGCGTCGTCAGCCGGCTCGACGCCGTGGCCACCGGCGTGGTTCTGCTGGCGCGCACGTCCAAAGCGGCCAGCCGCTTGGCGACTCAGTTCCGCGACCGAACTGTCAGCAAGTGCTATTGGGCGCTGGTACCCCAGCCGCCCTCTCCGCGTGCCGGAGAACTTGTCGACTGGCTGCGCAAGGACGAACGGCAGCGCAAAATGGTGCTCGCCGCGCCACAGACTCCCCACGCGCTGGAAGCCCGGCTGACCTACCGCACGCTGGGGGAACTGGCCCAGGCCGTGCTGCTCGAAGTCGACCTGGACACCGGCCGCAAGCACCAGATTCGCGTGCAGCTGGCCGCGCGCGGGACACCCATCCTTGGGGACGCGCAGTACGGCAGTCGCGTCCGCTTCACGCCGGGCATCGCGCTGCATGCCCGCTCGCTGCAGCTGATCCACCCGGTGCGCGGGACATCACTCGAACTGGTCGCCCCACTCCCGGCCTCGTGGCACCCGTACGGGATCCGTTGACGCGGGCAATTCCATGCAGTGCCGGAGGGTTTTTCCGCTGGGCCGCGATGCCGTCGCGCCGCAGCTTGGCGCGAGGGTTCCGTCCAGAGTACCCTGAAGGCGTGCGGACGTCGGACGGCGGCGGGCATCGGCAGCCAGCCCGGCCGGCGCCGCACAGGCTCGTCTCGCGCTCGATCCGAGCGTCAGCGGTTGAGGTGGTCCTGTCATGGGTAGTTCCGTTCAGTCGGTATTTCGCGCGGCGGCCTTGGCAAGTCGGCTGATCACCCAGGATCAGCTGGACCGCGTCGAGGCGGCGATACGCAACAGTGCCGGCGGCACGCGCACTTCCGACGTGACCGACGAGGAACTGGCGGCCAAGCTGGTCGAGCTCGACGTGCTCACGTCCTACCAGGCCGACCAGCTGAAGGAGGGCCGCAGCAAGCTCAATCTCGGCCCCTACATCATCACCGACTGGATCGGGCAGGGGGGCATGGGGCAGGTCTTCAAGGCGGTCCACGAAATGATGGGCCGCGAGTCGGCCGTGAAAGTGTTGCCTGTCAACAAGTCGACCCCGCAGGCGATCGTCAACTTCACGCGGGAGATCCGCACGCAGGCCCAGCTTGACCACCCCAATCTGGTGCGGGCGTATGACGCCGGCCACGACGGCAACGTCTACTATCTCGTCACCGAATTCGTGCCCGGCATGGATCTCCGGAAACTGATCCGCACGCAGGGACGCCCGCTCTCGATGCAGCAGGCGGCCAACATCATCCGTCAGGCAGCACTGGGATTGCACTACGCGCATCAGCGCGGTCTGTTGCACCGCGACGTGAAGCCGGGCAACATCCTGGTCACACCTGAGGGCAACGCCAAGGTCTCGGACCTCGGACTCGCCGGTTTCATCCACCTGGCCGACGAAGATCCGCGCGCTGGCAAGATCGTGGGCACGGCCGATTACCTCTCGCCGGAACAGATCCGCGCGCCGCGCGATGTGACGGCGTCCAGCGACATCTACTCGCTGGGCTGCACGCTCTACTACGCCGTCACCGGCAAGGTGCCGTTCCCGGGGGGCAGCACCCGCGACAAGGCGCGCCGGCACATCGAGGACACGCCGTGGCACCCGCGGCGGTTCAATTCCGAGATCAGCGAAGAGTTCGTGGAGATCATCGCGGACATGATGGAGAAGGACCCGGCGGCACGGCTGCAGAGCGCCGCACAGGTCGCTGCGCGACTCGAACCGTGGGCCGCCGACCGCGTCGCGCTGCCGGCGCAGCCCATGACCAAGAGCCCGTGGATGCCACCGCCACTGCCGACCGGTCGCGATGAACTGGAAACGCAGGAGACGCACGAAGGGAGTTACGACGCAGACGAGGTCGACTGGAGTCGGGGGTCGAGCCAATGGTCGCAGGGGACCGACCCGCTGGGCGCCGCGGGGCAGGATACGCTGCGGATTCGCGCCGGCCGCCGTCGCAAGCCTCCCCTGGCCCTCAGCTACCCCTACTACTCGTCGCGCGACCTGTCGGTGCCCGTCGCCCTGGCCGTGTCGATCCCGGTGTCGCTGCTGGTGGGCATCGTGCTGGGATTCCTCCTCAGCTCGTGGCTGGCGTAGCCGGCCCGGCCGGCGCCTCCGCCGGAGGCGGAGGCGGCTGAGCCGCCGGGGCGACCGGGCCGCCCGCCGCCGCCGCGTCCACTTCCCGCTCCAACAGCACGACCAGCTGGGGATTGAGATGGCGTGCCAGCAGGATGCGGGCCCCGTTGAGCATCTGGTCGATGCGCTGCAGCTGCCGTTCGTCCGCCGCCAGCGCGCCCGACTGACGATGACTGACCAGCAGCGTCTCGAAATCATCTTTCGTGGGAAGTGTCTTGAGTTCCTCCAGATACTGCCGGGCTTCGGCCAGCTTGCCGTCCCGGATCCGCGCGCGAATCCGGGCAGCCAGGATCTCGCGCCGCGCCACCAGATCCATCACCCGGTTCTCGATCCCGCGCACGAAGGCCTCCGCTTCCAACCGAGTGTCATCGCTCGGCAAGGCGATCGTCTGAATGTCCTCGGCACCCGGCACCAGGGGCAAGCGGGCCAACAACTGCCGACCGTTCTTGACATACAGGATCCGCAGCGGCGACTCAGCCCGCTCAATGCGCAACAGGCCGCGCCAGTCGGTGACGCCCAGCCGTACGGAGGTGGTGCCCGAGCCGGCGGCTTCCGCCACGGGAGGGCGGGCAAAGATGGTGTAACCTGCCAGCGGCTCGCTGCCGGGAGTGTCGCGCGTCACCAGCCGCAGCAGGGTGCTCGATGCGCGCGGTCGGACCTTGAGCGCGAAGCGCTCGAGGCTGGGCGAGCTGCGTCCGCCCAGCGGGTTGCGCATGGCCGAGTACACGTCGCACTCCAGCAGGTGCTCCTGCCGCTCGCGTGCCAGCAGGTAGGTCCAGTCCAGCACCTGGATGCCGCCCGGTCGTGGTTCTCCCCGGCGGTCGTTGCGACGCAGCACCGGACGCAGGACATCCCCCGCACCCACCGCCGAGACGCCGCTCGGATCGACCATCAGCCCGCCGGCACGCACGCGCACCGTCGCTCGCTTCCCGCGTGTCGCTTCGATCCGCACGAGGGGCGAAAACGTCTCCGCGATCAGGTCGGCCGCGTCGCGCGCCAGCCGCACCAACTGCGGCGACTCCCGACGCACCGCTGGCCCCAACGTGCGCGTCCGGCTGTCCAGTTCCCGACAGGCCAGCCGGATCCTCCCGTGCTGTTCCTCCACACCCAACAGCATCAACTTGTCCGGCCACGGACCTGCCGGCACACAGGCCGTCACCTGCTCGACGCTCACCTCATCCAGGGCAGCCCGCAGACTGCCGCGCAGCGCGGCCGGCACGACACCGGCCGTCAGGCGCCAGGTGGCGCCCGCATGCACAGGTGCCTGAACCTGCAGTTCGTCCAGCAGCTGCCGCTGCAGCGCGGCGTTGAGGATCGGTGACGGTTGCGCGTCGAGCCAGACCTCGATCTCGTAGGGCGCGTATTCCCACGAATCTTCAGCTCCCGCCGCGCACGACAGCGTCACGAGCATCAGAAGCAACAGGCCACGGGCGAGCTGCCGCAGCCAACCACGGGCGCCGCGTCGGCTCCCGGCCGGGCTCGTCTGGTGGGTCGCGAGATGCGGGCACTCGTACATTGTGGAACCCTAACGGCGCGGGCTGACTACCTGCCACTGCGCAACGTCGTCATAAAGCGTGAGCGGATGTGCGGCACCACCCGCCAGACGCTCTCCGTAGGCGAAGTGGTCGACGGTCTGCCACAACGGAATGATGGCCACCTGCTCGGCCACGATCCGCTGCAGCTCGTGCAGCCGCCGTCGGGCCTCCCGCCAGTTCCGGGCGGCATCGAGCCGCCGCAGCGCCATCCCGACGTATTCGTTGGCGGATTCTCCGTCACGCGGTGCCAGGAGTCGCCGGGCATCGATCACCGGCTCCCACATCGCCGCCTGCACGTACAGCAGGTCGATCGCGCCTGCCGATTCGGCCGGGGTGCCCGGTGTCAGCTCCCGCAGGGCACACGTGATACCCAGAACCTGCAGGTACTGAGCGATCGCCTGGCAGGTGACCCGCGCCAATTCGTGCGGGGGGTGACCCAGGACCAGCGGAGTGTCGGTCGGGAGCGTGATCCCCCGCTTGGCGGCCGATTCCTGCAGTTCCCGCCGCGCCAACGTCTTGAGGATCGTGGCCAACCGCGGTTCGTATGCTTGCGGTGCGACCCCCTGGTCGTAGGCATACGCCAGCGGATCGTTGTCGCGCGTGCCGATCGGAAACGGCCCGCTGATGACCGCGTAACCGGGAAGCTTCTGGTTTCCCAGTATTTCGGTGTCGAGAATGGACTGCCGGTCGATCCCGTAGAGCAAGGCTCGTCGAAAGCGGGCATTCCCTGTGAAGAGGCCCTCGGGATTCGGCACCAGGACATGGATGGTCGGCAAGGCATAGGAGCTCACGCGGACACGCGCATCGCCGGCCAGACGTGCCGCGACGTCGGGCAGCAGGTAATCGATGGCATCCACCTCGCCGCGTCGCAGCGCGGCGACCGCCAGGTCGGATGAGGCGAAATACCGTTCGACAATCTCGCGCGGGTAGTCGTCCGCAGCAAACGAGTGGCGTGGATTGGCCAGGAAGTGCACATCGTCGTCCTCGGCGGGGGTCCACGTGAAGGCACCTTCGCCGGGAATCGGGCCGCTCGAGGGGGGAGCCGCCGGTGCGACGGGGATCTGCAGCAACGCTTCGGGGAGCACATGGGGACGCCGCAGCTCGATGTGCAGCGTGAAGACATCTTCCACGCGTATCCCGCCGGCCAGCGCGGCCCAGGCGGGTTGATAACCCGCCGCTGCGGGGTCCGCCATCTCGCTGACCAGCCGCGCCAGCGCATAGCCGTCGAGCCCTGCTTGGTCCGACACGGCCGGAGGATCAAGCACGATGGTCAGGCGCCGACGATCGTCGCTCTGGAAGTACTCGCCAAAAGGACAAGCATACTGTCCGCCTTCCGGGCCGGCGCCGCGGAATTCGAGCAACGTGCGTTGCGTGAGTCGCCCAGTCCGCCGCGCCGGCCAGCAGTCGAGGCTGGTCGGGTCCTGGCGTGCCGCTGCTTCGGACACGGCGACGATCGCCATGGGATACTTGCGGACAATGTCCTCGCGGAGGGCCGCCGCCCCAGGCAGGTCCGGCCAGAGCGCCATCATGCGGCGGCTCAACAGCTCGGCCGCCCGCCACTGCTCGGCGGCAACGTGGGCCTGCACGTCACGCTGCAGCGCCGTGGCCTGCTCGATGAACTGGCGTTGCCACTGGTCGATCGCCGCGATGCGGTTCGTCCCGTAACGGCCCTGCAGGCGCTGCATCACGGCGCGGGCTTGCGCGTAGTCTCCGCCGTCCACCTCCTGGCGAATCAACTGGTCGGTCGCCTGCGCCAGACGCTGGTCCACCTCCGTCCGGCGGAAATCGGGATCGCGGTGCACGAGTTCTTCCAGGACCGCCAGCGCATGATCGATGCGCTGCTGGGAGAGCAGATCGTCGGCACTGGCCAGCATGTACTCGAGCACACTGATGCCGAGGGCGGGCGTAGGCGCTGAGTTCTTGAGCACGTAATCGAAGTAGCGGAACGCGGCGTTGTAGTCCTTCGCCTGGGTCAGCCGCATCCCTTCTTCGAACACCAGCTGGTTGTAGGTCCGCAGCTTGGAGATGTGCTGCCACAGCACGTCGTACTCCTGATCCGGCTGGGCAATCAACCGGATCCGCAGGCGATCGGTCGGTTTGGGCGCCGCAGGCACGTTCTCGAGCGGCATGATGTCGAGCACCGCGTGGTTGTTTTCCGCGTCGAGAGTCAACTGGAAGAACGGTTCGCGGTCGAGCAAATCGACGGGCACGGCGGCGCGATCCAGCGCGTCGTCTTCGTCGTCTTCGACGACCTGCGCGGTCCATGCCACGGTCAGAGCCAGGATCCAGGCTAGAGGATGCACGCTGCCACTCACGTTACGGTCCCGTCAAACCTGCGATCAACACTGTGCCGCTCAGACCCGCAACGAGCAGGCGGTCGCCCAGCGCGACCGGGCCGGACGCGAGCGGTTCACCCAGCGAGACGACGGCCAGGACCGCGCCCTGGGCAGGGTCAATCTGCAGGACGTGGCCTTCCGCGGCGGCGAGCCACACCCGCGAGTCGCCCTCCAGAGCCGTGCCCGTCGGCGGCCCGTGCTCGAGCGCCAGTCTCCACCGCGGCTGGCCCGTACCGTCCCAGCACAACAGCTCCTGCTCGGTGGCCAGCCAGACATCCTGGCCGACTCGAGCCGGCCCCCAAGCCAGACGCCCGGCCAGCGGCGACCGGTGCGCCACCGCCGCCGTCGCCAGCGTGAATCCCACGAGCGTATCTTCCGCGCCGGTGCGGAGGACGCCGTAGCAGGTCCCACCGGCCACAGCGAGCGGGCCGGTCAGGTCTCCGTCCAGGACGGCCTGCTTGACTTCGGCCAATTGCCGCGCGGGCGTGTCTTTGATACCGACCCCGTAGAGGGCGCGGTGATTGTTGGCAATCGCAAATTCCGGCTGACCTGTCGCGGCCGTGTACGCGGCGGGGAGGTTCCAGGTCGTCGCGGTGCCCGTGGGTACGGACGGCAGGAACGGTCGCGCCTGGTCAGCACCGCTCACCGGGTCCACCAGCCGGACGCTCCCGCTGCGCAACGGAACCAGCAGCCCTCCGCCAAATGCCACCGGCTCGGTCGTCGCTTCCCCCGCGGGAACGGCCAGGGTGAGCAGGCGCAGCGGCTGCTCCGCCTGGGCCGGCTGATAGACCACCAGCTGCGTATAGCCGTCGCGCGGGGAGAGCACGCGCTGGCCGTTGCCCAGGTCGCAGGTCGCCGCCAGGGACAACATCAGGCGCTCGTCGCGCACGGCGGACGCCTGCGCCTCGGACAATACGCGCCGCTCGAGATCAGCTGACTCCGCCCGATAGAGTCGGCCGCGGGCAGTGACCAGGTCGACGCGCTGACCCTCGACGAACAGCCCGATCGCCGGCACGGCCACTTCCGTCTGCCACGCCGGCTCTTGTTCGTTCACCCGCAGCGCCGCGACCGTCAGGCCGGGTGACGCCTGCCGCTGCCGGACATGAATCACGACGTCGCGGATCAGCTGCAACGGCGCGACATAGACGTCCTGCTCGTCCTGCACCCACTCGGTCGGCAACTTGCCGGTGGAGGCCTGCACCTGATACTTCGTCAGGCGGTTGTTGGCCACCCACATGAAACCGCCGTCCAGGAGCGCGTAGCTGACCATCGGCGCATCGGCCGTCGCGTTCAGACGTCCCGCCGACGTGATCGGCGTCCCGGAATCGTTGAGCGGATCAACATCATACAGCTCCACGGCGCGCCGATCGGTGACCACCATGACGCGGCGGCGCGAAACGATGGGCGGGACCAGCACCTGGCCCCGCAGGCGGACCTTGGGCTGCGCGGTCTTGAGTCCGCGCCCCTGGTCGTCCGTCTGCAGGATATGCAGGTACGAGAAGTCCGGGCCGGCGTTCTCGACAATGAACAGGTATCCCAGCGCCATGACCGGGGCCACGGTGATCGTGCCCCGGCGGTGCCCGAGGTAGAACACCTCGTCGCACGCCAGGGTGTCGGCGGACAGCACGTACAGATTGTCCTGCTCGGCGACCTGGTAGAGCCGGGGCCGCCCGACGCCTGTCCCGATCGCCGAGTCCACGGGTTGCGGGATCCGCACCTGGCGATGCGAGTAGCCGGTCGCCGCATCGATGTCGCAGACGACCCCGGACCGCCGGGCCACGTAAATCCGCTCGCCCACGATCACCGGTTCGCGGAATGGCTCGCCCAGGGTCAATCGCCACAGCACGCGGCCGGAGCGCGCCTCGAGTCGCAGCAGTTCCTGCCGGCGCTGATCGGCAACGATCGCGTCGGCCCCGGGGGTGGTCGCGGACAGAGGCTGTGGGGGCGTGGTGGTCTCGAATCCCACGAAGCGACGCCAGAGCACCTCGCCGCTGGCCGCGTCCAGGGCAAACACCGAACCACCGGCCAGCGTATACACGACGTGCCCGGCCACGTCCGCCAAGGCGCGTCCGGTGCGGTGCGCGAGCACGATCGAGGGGACGGTCGCGGCGGCGGGCTCCTCCGCCACGGGCGTGAGCGTCTCCTGGGTGGTGGTGACGCGTTCGCGTTCTTTTTCCGAGATCTTGAGCACGGCCGCGCGCAACTGTTCGTCCGTATCCAGGCCGGGATACTGCTGCAGCAGCGTTTCCCGCGCCTGGTACGCGGTCTGGGTGTCGCCCGCTTCGACCGCCTGCGTGATGGTCGCGATGGTGGCGGCCAGGCGGTGCACGCGATCGATGTCGCGTCGCACGCGGGCCATGTCCTCCACGATTCCGTCGATGGTGACGAGCTGCGATTTGCGCAGCGTGGTGGGAATGAACGTGGCGTTGTTCACGAGCGTCATAGCTGCTTCGGTCTTGGCCAGCAGCGCTTCCTGTACCGACGTGTCGTTGGCCACACGCGCCTGATCGACGAACCCGCGGGCGATCTGCGGCAACATGCTGGCCAGTTCGTCGCGCGCCTCGGCGAAACTCTCTTCGGTCTCGATCTGCGGCAACACCGCGAGGGCGACTTTGAGCCCCTGTTCGGGCGTCTTGTAGACCTGGCGCAGGCGGGCCAGTTCGCGGCGGACGCGCGCCAGGCTTGACTTCTCATGTCGGGGATACGACTCCAGGAACTCGTCGTAACGACGGATGGCCAGGGTGTAGGACTGGTCCTGGTAGGCCCCCTCGGCCGCGCCGAGCAAATCCTCGGCGGCCCCCCGCGTGAGCGACAGATAGAGGAACGCGCCGATAACCAGCAGGACGCCGAGCGAGGCGCCGCCGACCAGCAGCAGCATGGAATCCCATTCACTCGTCTTCTGCAGACCGCGCGGGGTCGGACCCCAGGCGCCCCGGTTCCCCGCGTCGCCCAGCGCCGCGGCCGATTCGAGTCCCAGGAGCGTGTCGTCCAGCACCGCGGCGCCGCGGCGCGACGGGGCGGGCGGGCGCGGGGCGACCGGCGGAGCGGGCGGGGCCTGCGGAGGCGGCGGGCTGGCCGCGCGGGCCGGTTCCGGCGGCCGCTCCGCGGCGCGGTAGGGCTCGTCACGCGTCCCGGGTCGTGCCGCGGGCGCCACCCGCCCGCTCGGCTCGTCATCAATCGCGGTCAGGCGCAGCACTTCTTCGTCGTCGGCCGGCGCGGCGGCACCCGCGGCGCCGGGACGGCTCGCATCCACCGTGTCGCACAGCCGAGTCAGGTCGTCGTCCGGTCCCGTCAGACGCAGTTCGTCGGGCGCCCAAGGTGCGCGGGGTTCGCCGGCGGCTTCCGGCAGCGCGGAGAAATCGCTGACCAGCTTCGTCGCCTGGAACCGCGTCAGGTGCCCCCGGTCGACCAGGTACTTGGCGATCGCCTCCGGCGTGATCTTCTTGCTCTTGGTCTGCGCAATCTTCCGACGCAGTTCGCTGATGACGTCCTTGTCCAGCAGTCCGCGCTGTTCCAGGCGATCGATGAACTGTTCGACCCTCATCCCGATCTTCCTTCGCGCTGAACACCGCAACGTGCCGCCCGCGCCGCGCGACGCCGGCCGCGCCACATGACTGCCTGCCTATTCGTTTTCTTCCACCATCAAGAGTTGGATCTCCTCCATCTCGACCTGACTCCCCGCGTCCATCGCGGCCACCACGCGCTCGTGCAGCGCGTCATTGTTGGCCATAATGAGCAGCTTGGTCGGCCGTCGTCCCGCCCCCTTACTCTCACACGCTGCCCGCAGCTGGATCAGCAGTTCGTGCGTGCTGGGCGCCTCGACATCGGCGTCCGCCGTCACGACGCGGTATGTGTTGTTCTCGTCTACGTGTACCGTGATCGTATCGGAGTCGTCCTCCGGTTCGCGCGTCACGACGCTGGCGCTCGGCACATTGTCCGGCTGCGGTGTCGGCACCTGCAGTGCCAACTGACGCGTGAACGCTGCGGTGATCATGAAGAAGAGCAGCAGCAGGAAGGTCGTGTCCACCATCGGGGTCATGTCAATGTCGTTGTCGTCGCGGTTGAACTTGCGCCGCGGCTTCAGGTCGAGCGTTTCGGCGATTTCCTCCACGCGGTGCGAGGCCGTCTCCAGCTCCGCGGCGGCGACGCCCTGCGAGTCGGCCACCCGGGAACCGGGCGGCGCGTGCCCCGCGTGCCGCGGGCGCGTCGCCTGGCGGCGTCGCCTTTCTTCGCGCATCGGCTCGTCGGTCATCGCGGCGTACTCCTCCGGACTGTCCCACCGTCCACCTTACAGTTGTTCCACCACGGCATAGTTCAACACGGGGGTGTCCGCCACGCGGCCAATGGCCTGCGCCACGCGCGCGACCTCGCCCTCGCGGACGTTGCCTTCCGCCTTGATAATGATCGAGTCCATCGGGCGTTCAAACGGCGGCGAGCCGGTCAGACCGGCTTCCACGTAGGCGGCAATTTCCGTCTCCTGGGTCGTCAGGTCGGCTGCAAACGGACTGCCATCGCGGCGCGCGACCACGACCGCATTGTCGGCGCCTTTCTTGACCAGCACGATGATGGCGGTTTCCTGGGCGACGGCCAGCGCGCGCCGGGCCGGCGGCAACTTGACCGACGTCGCTTGATCGATCTTCGAGGCGACGAGGAAGAAGATCAGGAGGAGAAACACCATGTCGATCATCGGCGTGATGTCCATCTCCGCATCGCTGATGAACCTGCGCCGCGTCGTCAGGGGTTCGTCCAGTTCGAGCGCACGAGAATCGTCGTTCATCGGGCTTCAATCACCGTTCTGGGAGGCACCTG
Source organism: Pirellulaceae bacterium (assembly GCA_025459265.1). Classification (GTDB taxonomy): domain Bacteria; phylum Planctomycetota; class Planctomycetia; order Pirellulales; family Pirellulaceae; genus JAAYDI01. Next base: position 12,270 of record JALOQX010000162.1, read on the forward strand.
TCGCGATGCGAAACACCTCGAGAAACCGCGTCAACCCGGCAGCCACCAGATCCTCCATCTTCCGGATCCGCACGTTGACGCTCGCCGCCGCCACGATCAGGGGAATGGCGATCCACAGACCGTAGATGGTGGTCAGCAGCGCAAAGCTGATGTCGCCAGCCAGGTCGGCCAGCACGTCGCGTTGGAATCGGTCGACCAGCAACTGCCGCACTTTGCCGAACCCCAGATCCCGGTTGATGATGGCCAGCAGCGCCAACTGGGGCACGGCGCGTTTGTCCGCCTCCAGGATCTGCGCCGCACCGTCGAAGTCGCCACGCAACAACTTGTCGTCCAGCTGATTCAGATACTCCTCCTGCTCCTCCTCACTGCTGAAGCGTTTCGCGCGGACGCGAAACCATACCATGACGACGCAGAATGCGCCCCAGATGGCAATCACGGCCAGCGCGAAATACGTGAGGTTGCCCAGGAGCTCGAACACATTCATTTGCGCCAGTACCATGCTCAACCGCCTGCTCTACAAAGGTAAAATCGGATCCCGCGCCTGCGGAACGGAGCCAGCGCCGTCGCGGTCGGCCCCGAGACGCCCCCGGGCCCCTCCCCGTCAGGCCGCGACCGCCCGATACGACTGACTGATCACATAATACTCGTAGCCGGCAGTCCCTTGGGGCCGGACACCAAACACCGTCCGCTGAATCTGCTTGACACTCGTCTTGCCGTTGCTGCGCGCGTAGTCCATCTCGACGCGGGCCAGCAACTCCTCGATCTGCTTGGGATAGAACTGCACGACAATCCGGCCGGCCGTGCGGATGCCGGCCGCCTCGAGCAACTGGCGGTCAAAGCGGCGCAACGCACCGGAGGTCCAGATCATGTAGAGCCGCTTCTCCGCGTCCCCCGGTCCGCGCCGGGCACTGGGTTGCG
>JALOQX010000447.1 GCA_025459265.1 Pirellulaceae bacterium
CGGCTGGGTGGTCGGCCTGAACGGAACCATCTGGGCCACGGAAGACGGCGCCCAATCCTGGCAGTCCGTACAGAGCGGCAACAACGCGCCGCTGTATGGGATCGCCGGGGTCGGCGATGCGCTGCTCGCCGTCGGCGAGAACGGCGCGGTGCTGCATCACCGGCTCGGGGACGCGGCGTGGGCCCCGCTCGCCGGGACCACGCGGTCCCGGGGCTATCTGCGGGGCGTCGCCGGTCTCGGCGACGGAAGCTTCGTGGTCGCCGGCGGTGGCGGCACCCTTTTTGCGGTAACGACGCCGGACGGCGGCGCACCGACCGGACAGAAAACGCACAATGAGTAGGTTCAGCCGGGGTCTGTATCGTTTCGTCGAGATTGTCTGGCGGTATCCGCGGACGGTCCTGCTCATCATAGCCGCCATCACGGTCGCATTCGCCCTGCGCGTGCCCGGCGTGCGGATCGTATCCGACTTCGCCGACCTGCTGCCCCAACAGCATCCCTACATCCAGCTGCACAACGAAATCCGCGATACCTTTGGCGGCGCGAACAACATCATCGTCGCGCTCACGGTGGAGGAGGGAACGATCTTCACCAACGACACCCTGGACCGGCTCCACCGGATCACCCAGGGCGTCGACGAGCTGGAAGGCATCAATCACAACCTCGTCACCAGCCTGACGCACCGCAACGTGCGCAAGGTCTGGCTGGCCGGCGAGGGCACCGTCGAATCCATGCCGTTCTACGATCCACTGAAGGGGGTCTACACCGCCGCCGAACTCGACGCCATGCGCGAGGACGTCCTGGCGGATCCGCGGGTGTTTGGCCTTTTGGTCTCGCCGGACCTGAAATCCGCCCTGGTGCGGGGCACGCTGAACGAAGGCATGCTCGATTACGAACGGGTCTTTCGCCAGCTACAGTCGATCCGTGAACTGGAGTCGCATGAAGGCGTCAGCATCTACGCGACCGGCCAACCCGTGTTGGTGGGCTGGGTCACCAGCTACGCGGAGCAGATTTTTACCATTTTCGTGCTGACCATCGTGATCATGCTCGGCCTGCTGGTCCTGCATTTTCGGCGCTTCTACGGCATCGTCCTGCCGGTCGTCGGCATCCTGGTCACCTCGATCTGGGGACTGGGCATGCTGGAATTGCTCGGCTACAACCTCGATCCCCTGATGCTCGTCATCCCGTTCGTGATATCGGCCCGCGCCATGTCGCACGGCATCCAGATCCTCGAGCGCTACTACCAGGAAATCAACAATGGGCACGACGGGCCGTGGTCCGCTCACCTGGCGTTCTCGAACCTGTTCCGGCCCGGCTCGCTGGGCGTGATCACCGACGCGATTGGCCTGCTGCTGATTGCCGTCGGCTCCGTGCCGATCAACGACAAGCTTGCGGTCTACGCCTGCCTTTGGGCATTTTCGGTCATCATTACCGTGATCATCGCGATCCCGTGCATGCTGCAACTGCTGCCCACGCCGACAGCGCGTCCGTCCGGCAGCAGCGCCATGTCCAAGGTGTTCAAGTTTCTTGCGGACAAGACCTTGCGGCCAAGGGCGGCGCCCATGGTGCTCGTCGCCTGCGCCGTCATTACCCTGGTCTCACTGGCGGCCACGGCCAAGGTGACGATCGGCGACACCGAGCCCGGTTCGCCCCTGCTTTACAGCGACCACGACTACAACGTCTCCTCCAAGATCATCAATGAGTCCTTTCCCGGCTCCGAGGAGCTCTACGTCATCGGCCAGACCGACGAGCCGGGCGGCCTGAAGCGCCCCGAGGTGATCGAGGCGCTGGCGGACCTGCAGGCGCACATGCTGACGGACCCGGAGCTGGGCGGCACCAAGGGCCTGCCGGACCTGATACGCGCCGTGAACCGGATCACGCACTACAACGACCCCCGGTGGTTAGCCACGCCCGAGAATCCGCAGCTGGTCGGCGGCCTGATGTTTCTCTTCATGATGGCAAGCCCCGTGCAGGGCGCCTTGCTCGAATACCTCGATACCGACGAAACCACCGCGAACATCGTTTTCTACTACAAGGACTACCAGGGCAAGACCATCCGCCGCGCGATCGAGATGGTGCGCCAATGGAAAGAGCAGCCCGAAAACCAGGTCGACGGCTTTACCGTGAAGCTGGCCGGCGGCACCATCGGGGTCAAGGCCGCCATCAATGAGTCCGCCTTCGAGAGCAACGTCATCATCATCCCGCTGGTGTTCGCGCTGATTTTCCTGTCCGTCTCCGGTTTTTATGCCTCCTTTCACGCCGGCCTGATCATGCTGGCCGCGATGGTCATGGCCACCGTGCTGACTTACGCCTACATGGGGCTCGCGGGCATCGGCATTAACGTCAACACCGTGCCGATCATCGCGGTCGGCATCGGTATCGGCATTGATTACTCCATCTACCTCATGGACCGCGTGCGTTCGGAATTCTACGACGGCCTGAGTCTCGCCGATGCCGTCAAAGTGGGGCTGGAAACCACCGGCACGGCGATCGGGTTCACCGCGGCGATATTGATCTGCGGCGTCATCATGTGGGTATTCGTATCTGATCTGAAATTTCAGGCCGACGCGGCAATGCTGATGATTGTCATGTTGGGACTGAATGCACTGACGGCCGTCTTCATGGTGCCGGCCTGGTTAAAAACCTTCTCGCCCAGGTTCATTACAAGACAAGCACAGCAGGAGAGATCAAAGTGAACTGCAAACGCACAGGTCAAAACTTAACCATTTCGCATAGTCTGGGCTGCCTCATCGCCAGCCTGCTGTTGGCCCCCGCGGCATTCGCGCAGGAAACGGAGTTTCGGGGCTTCGTCGAGAACGCCACCTTCTACCGTGAAAACGGCGTCGGCCTCACCAAGTCGCGAACCACCCTGCAACTGGAGTTGTCCCGGGCGTGGAGCGGCACCGGCCTGTTTTCCGAGGTCTCCGTGAACGGCACGTTCCGCGGCAGCTACGATGCCGTTTACGATCTCAACGACGATACCTTCGGCAAGAATTCCGGCCGCTCCCTGAGTTTTCCGGCGCCGGGAAATCCGGCGTTCTTCGGAATCCTGGCCACCGGCAACCCGAACACGCCGCCTTTCCCGCCTTCGACCAACCCGGAGTATGCGGGCCTGTTCCCGCCGCCGTGGCTCACGGGCGCCATTCCCCTCCCCGGCGTTCCGGGAGGCTATATCGGCGGCCCCGGCAATCCGAATACCGGGCTGGGGCTGGTCGGGGAGGACGCGCATGATTTCAGCGACGGCGGCGTCGTCCTGCCCTACCCGACGCGTCCCTGCGACATCGACCCCCGCGGCTGCATCGACGGCTACATGGATGACAGCCTGAATGACCTGCGCTACCCGGAGTTCAACAGTGACCTGGATTTCATCCGCGAACTCTACGTGGACGCGACGATCCCGTACGACAACGGGGCCGAACTGGGCTTCCGCGTCGGACGCCAGCAGGTCGTCTGGGGCAGAACCGACCTGTTCCGCGTCCTCGACGTGGTCAACCCGGTCGACTATTCGCGCCACAACATCTACGACGAACTCGAAGACATCCGCATTCCGATGGGCATCTTCAACATGGAGTACCGGGCCGGCGCCGTGGGCGCCTTCACCGACCTGAACTTCCAGGGTATCTGGAAGTTCGAGGATTTCCGACGGTGTGGAATTTCCCGGATACGGGACTGGCGGTGGATTTCCCCAAACACGCCATCGGCATCCGGCAAGCCAATGTGCCCGACTTCAGTGACGAGCAGGATTTTGGCTTCCGTCTCGAAGGCGTCCTGAAGGGCATGGGCTTTTCGCTCAACTATCTGCGTTATACCTCCCAGCTTCCCACGCTCAGGGGCGGCATCGACTCTGATAATCCCTTCACGCCCGGCGAGGAATCGCAGTTTTACCCCTATTCGCTGGCGTTCGACATCGATTTTCCGCGCCTGACCATGGTGGGCGGGTCGGCCGATCTGTACGTCGAGTCGATGAAGTCGGCCATCCGCCTCGAGATCGCCCACACCTCCGGGGAAGAGTTCCCGAACACCCTCGAGCAGCGGCTGTTCTCGGAATCGGACGTGATCCGCTGGGTCATCGGCATCGACCGGCCGACCTTCATCCCCTTCCTGAACAAGAACCGGGCGTTCCTGCTTTCGTTCCAGATCTTCGGTCAGCACCTGCTCGACCACGAACTGCAACGCGTCAATGCCCAGGGCGTCCCGACGCTGTCCGACGTCGGCATGGTCGATTGGGAGGACAACTACATCATGACCTTCCTGATCCAGGGCGGCTACCTGAGCGACCGGCTGACGCCGCAGATCATCACCGCCTATGATTTCGAGGCTGGAAGCGGCACCATCGCTCCGTCACTGGACTGGAAGATCGACGACAACTGGCAGCTGAACTTCGCGATCAACATGAAGTTCGGCGATGGCCCGCTGGAGTTCGACGACAATCGCGCGGCCAACCCCTATCCGCCCTATACCTGTGCGCCGCCCCTCGCCGGCGCCGGCTCGCCCCTGTGCGGCTCG
>JALOQX010000014.1 GCA_025459265.1 Pirellulaceae bacterium
TCACCAACGCTACCCGGCAAAGACCCCGTCACGGCGGACCAGAAGACGCGCACCGCATGCACTCCCGCACCACGGTACCGATCCTCCCGCGGTACATTCCCTTGCCCCCAATTCCCTTGCCCCTCTCTCCGCGACCCGCCAGCGACCGCCGCCAACCAGTTCCCAATGCCTGGACGCGTACCAGTCCCGTTCGCTCGTGCTTCACCCCCCTCCACCATTCCAGCAGAACCGCCCGACAAGAGTCCCGATTCGTTTGTTCGGCGTCCAATTCTACCAAGACCGCCCGGGAAGCGGTGCCAAATGTCCCTATCCCCCTTTGGATCGTTCCCCTCCGGACCTTTCTGCGAACTTCACGGCACTGTGGCGGATCGACTAACCTGGCAACAACGAATTGGCTGCCAATTCCAGCTCGGCGTTCTCGCCGTCGAATCTCGCGGTGAAGTAGTCCAGACAGCCGCCGTGACCGAGGACGATCACCTCGTCGTCCGGCGAGCCAAAATCGACAAAGCCGACCGTGGTGCGCCAGCGGATGATCTGGTGGCCGTCGCTGACTTGAAACTCGACGTCGCCGTACGAAATGGTCAACAACTCGCCGGTGATGCCAGCCGCTTGACTCGTGGTGTCGCGGTCCAGGACCACGCCCAGCACCTCGCCCAGCGACAAGGGCAGCAGCGTCTCGTCGGCACCCGTGTCGACCAGCGCATCCCACCGAGCGCTCACACGTGGCCCAGTAATCCGAACGCTGATTACCGGGCGCAAAATCAGGCGGAAATCAGATGTTCCGGGGTACTGGCTGATGTACTGACGATACGGGAACTTCATCGGCCACCCACAAAGCGGACGTCCGATCGGGGAACTTTTTCGAACACGGGATCGTCGATCCGCTGATCACGCACCTGCTGCCACACTTCGGCCAGGCGATCCGCAGACGCGACAATCCGCGAGTGGTCGCTGGTCCACGCCACCCACTTGCCGGAATACTCTGTAGGAACCGCATCGTCAGCAGCTAAAGCAAGAGATCTTGTCGGCAACGGACACCTCCTTCAGGCGAGATCAACCGAATTATATCAACTTGGCCAAGAGACCGGGAGACAAGGACATCCGCCGCCAAGGACCGGACGCCACCGCCAGCAACCGTCGTCGCAGTCCTTGGAATGGGGCAAGGGAATTGCGGGCAAAGGAATGCGCGGCGGGGGAATTGGCCGCTGGGCGATGTGATCGGACGTGCCCGATCGGGCCATGTGGGATTGAAACGTGTGGCGTCGCTCGGCAAGCGTTACCCGGCAAAGCCCCCGTCACGGCGGACCAGAAGACGCGCACCGCATGAATCCGCGCACCAGGGCACCGCTCCTCCCGCCATACAATCGCTTGCCCCCAATTCCCTTGCCCCTCTCTCTCCGAGCCCCGCCAGCGACCGCCGGACACCACCTCCCGCTGCCCGACCGCGTACCCGTGCCGTTCGCTCCGGCTATATAACCGCTCTTCGTTCCGGTAGTGGTGAGAAGAGAGTCCTGACCGTTTTGGTAGCCCCGGAAAAAGCCCTGCCTCCTGGTCCCCCTTCGCGCGTTCAACTTGCCGCCGTGCACCGGATTGATAGAATGGCGGCTGACGCGAGGATCCGATGCCCTACTACTTCTTCATCTGGACCCCAGAGATCGTTGAGCACTTGGCGGAGCACGACGTTACTCCCGAGGAGTTCGAGGAAGTCGTCAGCAGTCCCGACTGGGAGGATCGAAGCCGATCGACGGATAATCGTCTCGTGTTCGGGTCGACGTCGGACGGACGCATTCTGTGCTGCGTGTTCAAACGGTGTGACGAAGATACGATCGAACCCGTGACGGCGTACGACGGGGGAGAGTGATGATGGAATTGACACCCGAGCAGGAAGAACAGGTGCGACGGGCGCGTGCCGCCGGCTCACGACGGGTGACGTTGCAATTCACTCCAGAGCAGAGGGAGCGATGGCAGTCCGCCGCCCAGCAGGAGCTGTCCGATAGAGAGGAGAACGTCGCATACTTCCGCAAAGTGACGGCCGCCGCTGAACGCCCTGGTTTCTTTGGTGACCTTCGGAGGGCCATGGCGTCCTCGGGCCGGCCCATGGACCAGTTGGCCGCGGAGATTGGCGTTGACTCGCAACACCTGTCAGATTTTCGCGCCGGCGACGCGGATTTGCCTGCCGCAGCTTTGGATCGCCTGATCCACGCCCTGAGCCTCCGCCTGATGCGGGAGATCGAGGGCTGAGAAGAGGAAGATGCGGTAAGGGAATTGCGGGCAAGGGAATGCGCGGCGGGGAAACTGGGCGTGAGGCGATTTGGTCGGACGCGCGATCGGGCCATGTGAGTTGAATCCTGTGGCGTCGCTCACCAGCCCTTACGCGGCGACCACCCCGTCACAGCGGACCAGAAGACGCGCACCGCATGCATCCCCGCACCACGGCATCGCTCCTCCCGCCGCACATTCCCTTGCCCCCAATTCCCTTGCCCCTCTTTCTCCGAGCCCCGCCAGCGGCAGCAAATGCTGGAAGTCACGACCTGACCCCAAGCACGCCCCTTTGTTGGTCCCTCTGCTTCAGGCCTCTTCGACAGGTCGAGTCCAATCTTCGACCGTGAGTCCCGGAACTTGCTGGAAATCGCGGAGGTTTCTGTTGATCAATAACGAGCCGCTGGCGAGGGCGATGCTCGCGATTCGAAGATCCAACGTGCCCAAGCGTCGACAGCCCGCACGAAGCGACGAAAAAACGGCTTGAGCTGCCTCGTCAAATGGGAAGACGTTCATCCGTCGAAAGCAGCGCCGCAGGACATCCAGTTCGCGGTACGCTCGCACGATTTGTTCGTCCTTCCGCGCTTTATTCAGATAGGCCAGCCATCCTTGGAACTGCTCGTGGAAACTGACGATCGTGGCCGCGATATCGTCCGGCGCAAATCGATCAAGCCGCGACGATGTGTTCCGCTTCCGGCCCGTGGCGTTGCAGCAGAGTGAGATGGTCCGTGTCAAGCACAACCGGCATTCAGGAATCCGCCTTTCTCCTTTGACGGGCTGTCGCCTTGCTCTGCGGCCGGTTTCGTTCCGCCGCCCGCAGTTGGCGGCCAAGACGGACGATTTCGTCAAATACCGGGTCGTCGGCGAACGTCCCAAGAATCTGCCGATACCACGGAGACTCCGGCACCTCCAGCAGGCGTGCCTTCAAGTCACGGACGTCCGCCTCCAATTGTCTGACACGAGCTTCTAAGCGGACAACGGTCGAAGCCATTCAGGGGACCTCCCGAAACGACAAACCATCGCAACTGACTTGTTACCGGTCCTACGTTCAAACACGCGTTTTCGTTGAGTATACCGCACGCCAGAGCTTCTCCGAATCGCCCATCTGGCACGGTGTCGCCTGGTTGGCCGAAGGGCACCGGCCAGCAACGTCGAATGCACGAACCGTTCGTCTCGGCCTCGCATGCAAACAGCGTCGGAGGCCGCTCTGCCCTCAGGTGACCGTCCGGCCGCACTGAGGGTACGGCCACTAAGTAGGTAGTCCCAAGACAAGGAGGCCCACGCCCGTCGTGGAGGGAGATTCTCGGCAGGGAAATGGGGCGCGGGAGAGTGGGGCAAGGCAATGCTCGGTGGAGGAATCGGGCGTTGGGCGATTTGGTCGGACGCGAACGATCGGGGCATGTGGGTTGAAACGTGTGGTGTCGCTCACCAGCCGTTTCCGGCAAAGACCCGTCACGGCGGACCAGAAGACGCGCACCGCATGCATCCCCGCACCGATTCCGCCATACATTCCCTTGCCCCCAATTCCCTTGCCCCTCTCTCTCCGAGCCCCGCCAGCGACCGCCGGAAACCACTTCCCCGTGCCTGGTCGCGTACCCGTGCCGCTCGCTCCGGCCTGGCAACCGCTCTTCGTTCCGCTAGTGGTGAGACAACAGTTCTGACCCATCGTGTCACAGTTTCGAACACTCAAGCGGCCGAAGGCCACTTTCTCAGAAAGTGCAGACCACTACCGGTAGTGTGTTTTTCCGAATCCGGCGTTGTAATACTAGGCTCTCCAGAGATCTGGGGGGGCGTCTGAACCACTTCGAGGCACCTCCGGATCCATGCTAAGAGCTGGGAGAAGCGAATAGCAGGCTAATTTGCACGACAATCGCTTGATTGCGGCTCCAAATGCATTGTTCGCTATATCATGATCAGCATCATCCCGAGTTCCTCGAACCCACTCGCAGAAATCCTCGTACGCTCGTCCCAAGGCATTGGTGTACCACTCACCGAAAACTTTTGAGATGCAACAGGACCCGAGACAGTGTTTGAGGGCATTATAACGATTGGCGGAGTCAGCAACGCAGCCGGAGTTATCTGCTTCTCCCTTTGCCCATTCCATACAATAACTGTGATACCCCACGACACCAAGCAAGCCGGTAACGGCCGCCGACATCAGCCATCTGTATTCAATTAGAGCGACGTAACCAGAAGGATCGAATCCCAAAAGAGGCGTATTCTCGACGTATCTGAACAGATTCACGTCGTGCGACATGAATCCAGTCGGATCAGTAGACGTGAACCGTCCGGTCTGCAGATCCAAGAACCGCGCCCGGTGGAGTACGGCAGTCCGTTTCGTTCAACGCCTGGATCACCACGAAGGACGCGAAGGCACGAAGAGCAGCTGCCGGCACCGATTCTACCGAAACGACAGAAAGAAAAGGGACGTCCTGGGATGAGCCACGCATCGCGGCGAGAGCCCTTGTGATCTCCCCTCCCTACTCGCCAGCGCCGTCAAACGTCTGTCTTCTCTTTCGCTGCTCTTCGTGCTGCTCGGGGTTTGCCTGCTCAGCCGCCGGCTCCGAGGGATGATACGTACGGTTCCATTCCCACTCAGTTCTCGCCTGACCAGTTGAAAAGCGGGAAATGCGTGCCCCCGAACGTGGTTGCGGAGCATCAGCCAATCCGCGACTCAACAACGCAACAGGACTCAGGGGTCAAGAATCTCCTCAGGGCCGCAGGCCCGGCACACCCTCTGCCGGTGGCGCCAGCCACCGGTGAGTAGGCGCATCGGCGACGATCAGGCCCGCAGGGGCGACACAATCAGGCCTGAGACGTGAAATACTGGGGTGGCTGGGGACGAACGAAGTGAGCCCCCAGCCGCTAAAGAGCTGGGGGCGAGCTAAAGCTCGACCCCAGCCACCCAATCCCAAGATTGAGCGTTCACAAAGTAGCGTTGGCCGACAGCGCAAGGGCCTACCCTGGGATTCGAACAGCGCACCTCCGGCCGTCGAGTCACCTGGTTCCCATCAACCGGCAGGTCGCCGAGACCGCAGCCACACCGCGATCCGCGCCGAGCACCCAGTTTCGCGTGACGCCCGGCTGCTACGACACTCAGGACAAACCTGACGCGTGTGCACAGTGACGCTGTTGTGTCAGTTTACACACGCATTTCCCTGTCACGACAATCGGCTCTCCCAATCTGCCCGTTGTGCTCGGGAGAATGTACCACTCCCATTGTCATTCCGGGCGCTCGGCTGCCCTGCACTATTGACGCGCGCGTGCTCAACGCAGGAGTTTCTCCAACCTGCCTCACCTGCCGCTGCAAATGTCCCTGTCCCCTTTCAGTCCACAAGTGCGGTCAATGGGCGATGAGGGACTCGAACCCCCGACCCCCTCGGTGTAAACGAGGTGCTCTAACCAACTGAGCTAATCGCCCGCGGGATGCCGGCAAGTACAGGTGACGCGCGGCAGCCAAGCTGTCGGGCCGCAAACCGGCACATGCCCGGCATCGTAACGGGCTGTCTGCCCTCTGGCAAGCCAACCGGCGGGGCCGCCGCCCGCGCGCTCAGGCAGCGGACGCGCGGCACACGGGTGAATCCCAGCGAGCTTTTGACGGGATGCCACCGCGTGCTCAAGCCAGGTAGAGCGCTGCGCATCCTTCGGAATCACCACCCCCTCTCGTCCCGCGGAGACGCGCGGGTCGGAGAACCGGCGGCAGGGCCGCCACGAAAGCTCGGATTGCCGTTGACAAGAACCCGGCAAACGGCTGTAACGGAGGCATGTTGAAGCACACCTTCATCCATTTGCCGAGCATCGGCCCGCGCCGGGAACGGTGGCTCTGGGAACGCGGCTGTCTGGACTGGGACCGATTCCTGGCGGCCGCCGACGCGCGGGAACTTGCGCGCGGGACCTACAACAGCGTCCTGCCACTCGTGCGGCAGTCGGCTACGGCGTTGGCCATGGGGGACACAGCCTTTTTCGGCGCGCGACTCCCCACGCGCGAGGCCTGGCGGCTCTACCCCAACTTCGCCGACCAGGCGCTGTTTCTGGACATCGAAACCACGGGGTTATCGGCGCAATATGACGACGTGACGATGATTGGAGCCTGGGGCGGCGGGCAACTCAAGTTGTTCGTCCACGGCATGAATCTCGAGCAGTTTCCCGCCTACGTGGCGCGCTTCCCGCTGCTGGTCACGTTCAACGGGAGTCAGTTTGACGTCCCGTTCCTCCGTGCCCGTTTTCCTCAAGCGCGCCTGGATCAGGCCCATGTCGACCTGCGCTTCACGTTGGCGTCGCTGGGGTATCGCGGCGGGCTCAAGGCGGTCGAACGTATGCTCGGGCTGGCCCGCAACGCGGAAATCCAGATGGTCGATGGTTTCGAAGCCGTCAGGCTGTGGCACCGCTACCGGCAAGGCCACCGCGCGGCGCTGAGGAAATTGGCCCTCTACTGCGTGACGGACGTCGTGAACCTGATCGAGCTGGCGCAGATCGCGGTCAGCCAGAAGATCCAGCAGCTTGGATTTCCTGGGCTGCTCAATGTGCCGACAGGTGAAAGAACGGGACCGGTCGGTCCGGCCGATCTCGCCGACGCGCTCGACGCCTGCCTCGCGGGAGCGTGAGCGCCCCTCCGTCTGGCCAGCCGTTTCTCACGGAGTCACAAAGACACGGAGTGGCACGAGATCGAATGGACCGCGATCACTCGTCGTCCTCGTCTTCCTTGCCGCCGGCGTAGTCAAAGTCGGCATAGAGGAACGGGAGCTTGCCTTCCGCGATCAGCTCGCCGAACGTCTTGTCGGCGCCTTCCGCCTTCTCGCCTTCCACTTTGGCGAGCATCTCCAGCACCTTCTTCTCGTCCTTCTTGTCCTTTTCGGTCAGGTATTTGTTGAGCGCCTCGCCGTACGGATTGTGGTTCTTTTTGCTCGCCTTGCCATCCGCCCCGGGGCGTGGGTCGTGGCACACGTTGCACTTCTTGACGCGTGCGAACTCGGCGGCGATCGACTTCTCCGCGTCGGTGGCTTTGCTACCGGCGTACTTCTTGAGAAACGCTTTGGAGAAGGGGACATACGCCTCAGCCGGGCGTACGTGCCAGAATCCGAAACCCACGAACATGACGGCGGCACACAGGAGGCACAGAGCGTGTTTCTTCATAACCGGACTCCAATTCGTAGCAGACTCAGTTGGCTTCCCTGGCACGCAAGCCGCCACGCATCGCGTGGAGGGGGTGTGCCACGGCAGGCACCGGTGGTGGGTTCGCTTCGGGGTGTGAACGCAGGAATCGTCTCCAGTAAACTCGCACGTCCGGCGCCTGTCAAGCGGCGCACCCGAGCCGGCGGCGGTCACGAGCCGCGGATGCCGGTGCCCAGCGCGGGCGGCAGGCGCAGGTCGGCGCGAGGGAGCAGAGACGAGTAGTCCGGGAACCGAGGCCACTCGGCGGGGGCAATGTCCAGATCCCCCATGAGCCAACCGTCGCTGCCGGGCGTGATGAAGTCCTCCAGCTTCTGGCGATCGGCCGAATGCGGTGGCGGCAGCCAGGAGAAGACGGTGGCGGCCAGCGGGCTGCGCTCGTTGTACCAGACCTGGCCGGCGTACTCCTTCAGATCGTCGAACGTGAATTCGCTCAGCGTCTGCCGGCTGTCCTGCGACTCCACGCGCAGCACGACCTTCGTGTTCTTGTAGAAGTTGTTGCTGCCGTTGATCTCGACCAGCGGGCGATCGCCGGCCAGCGGGTTGACGCCGCGGAACAGATACAGTGCGGTGGGCGGTCGCGTCAGACGGGTGGCGAACAAGCAGGCCTGGGCCCGCACAGTCAAGCCGACGTGATCGGGCAGCGCGCTGTCGCTGCGTGCCAGGCAGATGCCTCGATCGGCGAACGCCAGCAGCCGGGCGAAATCCAGCGCGATCCGCCCCGCTGCGGGAGCTGGCGTTGAAGCCCCCAGCTCGACCAGTTCCTCCGAGCTGATGAACAGCCCATGTTCCCAGGTCAACCGGAACGGTGCCGCCTGATCGGAGCGGACCAGGGAGGCCTGTCCGCGCGCGACGCAGTCTCGCAAGCGAATCTCCGGCTGCGCACGCGGCTCCTGCCCGGCACTCGGCGGATCCCCAGCCGCGGCCGGCGGCAGCACGTGCAGGCAACTGACGCGCCGCGCGGCGGGCAGACCATCCGCACTCACGTTGCGCACCGTGAAGGAACAGCCCTGGAACTCAAGGGCCTCCACCGACTCCAGCTCGAAAAGCGCGCGTGCCGCCAGATCATCGGCGTTGGGAGGCAGCTGCACGAAAAAATGCGTGCCCCGCCAGGTCAGGCGACCGTGTCGCAACTGCATCATCGCCGTCGGCCCGTTGCCGGCAGCACGGTCCCCGTTTCCTTCGAAGGCCACGATCGGCGAGAAGCCGTCGGCCGCCCGAATCGTGAGCTGCTGCTGCCCGATCCAGTGGAGGTCGAGCACGAGGGGGGGCAGCATGCGGAGCCCATTGAACCGCAGCTGAATCTCACGGACACCGCGGAGCGTGGCCGCGCGCTCGAGCGCCTCGGGCAGCGAGCGGACGCACAGCATGCTGCGGTCGAGCCGCACGTCCTCGTCCGACACCACGAGAATCTGCGGGTCGCCCCACGGCGTGGCGCCGGGGAGATCGGCGGCCGCGCGACCCGCGCGTTCCGCGGCCGACGCCGGCGGGCCGCCCGACGGCGTCTCAGTGCCGGATGGAGGACCGCTGCGCGGCGGTTCCTCGCGGACTGCCAACGAACCGTCGCTCCGCGGGCCGTCAACCGGTGCCGCGGGTGGCGAGGCCTCGGGCGGCGACGTCACCCCGTCCACGCGCGGCGCACCGTTCGCTTGATCCGGCGCCTCGGCCGCGGCAGGTGGTGTCACCGTGTCCGACGGCGCCCGCCCCTCCGCCGGCGCGGCTTCACTGCGCGGCGGGGCCTGCGTCGCACCCGAGTCGGTTGCGGATGCCGCACCGCTTGCCGACTGGCCGGCATCCGGTTGGGTCACCGGACCAGGTCCGGAGGACGACGGCCCTTGTGCCAGCCGTGGGGGTGGCGGTATCGCGGCGTCGCCCGCCAGGTCGAGCCAGGTCTGGACGAGCACGACGACCGTCAACAGCACACTCGGAACGAGCCACGGCAGATGGCGCACCCACCACGCCGCCGGTGCGACCGATGGCGCGGGCCAGTACGTGGCCGAGGTCGTGACCGAGGTCAGCCCCAGCCGGTCTGACAACCGCAGCAGCTCGGCGATCAACTCGCCGGGCGACTGATAGCGATGTTCCGGCAATTTGGCCAGCAGCCGCTTGACGACCTGCACGATCTCGCCCGGCAGGTCCGGGCGAAAACGGCTGATGTCCGGCGGCTCGTCACTGCTGTGGCTCAGCAATTTCTGCAGCACCGTGCCTTCCGGAAACGGCGGCTGCCCGGCCAGCATGTAATAGAGCGTGCACCCGAGCGAATAGAGGTCGCTGCGCACGTCCGTGTTGCGCGGGTCCCGTGCCTGCTCCGGAGAGATGTAGTCGAACGTCCCGAGCGTCACGCCGCTGGCCGTCAAATCCTCGGCCGATGATTCGACCTGATGCAGCCGCGCCAACCCCATGTCGACGAGCTTGGCGCGCCCGTCGGCCATGATCAGGATGTTCGACGGCTTGATGTCGCGGTGCGTCACGTCGCGCCGCGCGGCATGATCCAGCGCTTCCGCAATCTGCACGCAGTACTTGATGGCATCCTCGAGCGCGAGGACGCCACCGTGCTCCACCAGGTCCCGGACGTTCACCCCCTCGATGTACTCGAAGACAATGTAGTTCCAGCCCTGGTCTTCACCCACGTAGTACACGCGGGCGATGTTGGGATGGTCCAACCGGGCGGCGCTCTGCGCTTCGTTGCGGAACCGCCGCAACGTGTCCTCGTTCGTCTCGTCCCGCGAGACCACCTTGACCGCCACGGTGCGGCCCAGCATCAGGTCCGTGGCGCGAAAGACGGCCCCCATGCCGCCGCCGCCAATGAACTCCTCCAGCTGGAAATGCCCCAGCTGGTCCCCGGTGAGGGTCGCCCCCATCTCGAAGGGATTGGCCGCCCGCCGAAACGCCGGCCCGGACACGGGCGGCCGCTTCGAAATCACCGTCTTCTCCCCCGGCAACGACGCGGCCGGACCCCGCGACGCCGAGCCGCCGCCCACCTCGTCCGCCGACTCCGGAGCCGGCGGCGAGGCCCCCGGGGGACCACTGCCCGGCGCGGCGTGCGGCACCCCGGAGCCCGCACCGCGGGTCGCCGTCTCAGCTCGATCGAGGTGTGAATCGCCAGACACCACCAGCCGCCTCTCGCCGCGGGTCGCGCAGCGCAGCAGACGCCTGCTACCTGCGGACGAATGCCCCGTACCACGGGAATGCCCAAGCAGATTGCCAGGGACGCGTGACAGACAGGTCATCACGGATCACGCTGGGCCTATTGTAGTCAACGGGCATCCGACCGTCAATCAATAAACGCAGATAGCTCTTGATGTTACGTCTCACAACTGCCAGCCGGCAGCAGGTGAACCTCCGACACTTCCTGCCCGACAAAACTGTCGCTTCCCCGCACAATTGTGGTACAACCATAGCGGTAAGACGAGTAAGTGGTGATTCCTCGGGATTCTCGCCCGATTGCAACGCCGCCGGCGTCGGAGTTGGGCAACGCTAGGGGTAACAGAGATGAGGTCGATGTGGGCCCTGTACGCCATCGGGCTGGCGACGATCGCCGCCCGTGCGGATGAGTCTCCATTTTATCAGGCCGAACTGGTGTTTCCGCTCCGGGCCGACCACAACCACGCACCGGGGATTGTGGTGCGCAGCAACGGAGAACTGCTGGTGTCCTGGTACCGCGGGTCCGGGGAGCGCAAGGCCGACGACGTGGCGGTCTACGGCGCCCGGCGGCCGCCCGGCAGCAGCCACTGGAGCGAACCGTTCGTCATGGCGGACACGCCAGGATTCCCGGACTGCAACACCTGCATGATGATCGACAGCCAGGATCGTCTATGGCTTTTTTGGCCGACGATTCTGGCCAACAGCTGGGAGTCGTGCCTCACGAATTTCCGTGTGTCGGCCGACCCCGCCGGGCCCGGTGTGCCGCGCTGGACGCACTCCGGCCTGATTCTGCTCAAGCCGGAAAACTTGGAAACGCCGGCCACCGCGCTGCTCGATCAACTGGCCAGCGACTGGCCGCAGGTGTTCGCGGCCATCGCCCCGGAGGAAATACAGCAGGTGCGGGAGCGGTTGGGTTCCAAGCTGTACCAGCGGCTGGGCTGGCAACCGCGCTGCAAGCCGACCGTGCTGCCCAGCGGCCGGATGCTCCTGCCGCTCTACACCGACACGTTTTCGATGTCGATTATGGCCATCTCGGACGATGCCGGGGAAACCTGGTATGCCAGCGCTCCGTTGATCGGGTGGGGCAACATTCAGCCGTCGGTCTTGCGGCGTGACGACGGGACGCTGGTCGCCTACATGCGTGAGAACGGGCCGCGTCAGCGCATCCGCGTATCCCAATCGGAGGACGACGGCCTGACGTGGGGACCGGTGGAGAACTCCGAGCTGCCCAATCCGGGCGCGGGGGTGGACGGTGTGCGGTTGCCCAACGGGCATTGGGCGTTGGTGTACAATGACACGACGCGCGAGCGGAACAGTCTGGCGATATCCCTTTCCGACGATGAAGGTCGCAGCTGGAAGTGGACGCGGCACCTCGAGCGGCATGACCAGGGTTCCTATCATTATCCGGCGATCATCGCGGACCCGCAGGGTCGGCTGCACGTGGTGTACAGCTACTTCGTGGCGGAGGGGAAGAGCATGAAGCACGCGGCGCTGAACGAGGCGTGGGTGCAGCAGGGGGACTGATCAGCGCCGGGAGGGCCGCATCATGGCCAGTGAATCCTCCAAGCCGGAGGGCAGGCAGAGGCAGGCTGCAGGTTCGTCCCCGCCGCCTGCTCCGCGGCCGGCGCCGGCCGAGCCGATGGCCGCCGCCGCGCAGGTGCCCGATTCCGAGGCGCGTTACCGCGAGCTGTTCGAGTCGACTGGCGACGCGATCATGTTGCTGGACGAGTCCGGATTCGTGGAGTGCAACCAGGCCACGCTGCAGCTGTTCGGCTACACCTCGAAGGACGCCTTCCTGCGGCGGCATCCCAGCGAGGTCTCGCCGCCGCATCAGCCGGATGGGACCGACTCGCGCACCGCGGCGGAAATGCGCATCGCGCAGGCGTACCGCGACGGCGTGGCGCGGTTCGAGTGGGTGCATCGCCGGGCCGACGGAACCGACTTCGCCGCCGACGTGCTGCTGACCTGCGTCCTGCTGACGGACCGGCGGATGTTGCAGGCGGTGGTCCGCGACATCACGCACACCAAGGACATCGAGCAGGCATTGCGCGTCGTGCAGGAGGAGCTGGAACAGCGCGTTGAGGCGCGGACGGCGGAGCTGGCGGCGGCCAATGAGCAGTTGCGCTGCGAAGTGGCCGAGCGGCAGCGCGTGGAGGAAGCGCTGGCGTTTGAGCGGTTTCTGCTGGACACGCTCATGCAACACGCCCCCGACTACATCTATTTCAAGGATCGGGAGAGCCGCTTCATCCGGATCAGTCGCGCCCTGGCGGAGTACTTCGGGTTGCGCGAGCCCAGCGAGGGCGTGGGCAAGTCCGACTTCGATTTCTTCGATGCCGATCGCGCCCGGCAGTATCTGGCTGACGAGCAGGAGATCATGCGGACGGGCACGATGAGCGTCGGCAAGGAACAGGATCAGGTCCAGCCGGACGGGAGCGTCACGTGGATGCTGACCAACAAGGTCCCGCTCTACGGCTCCGCCGGCGACATTCTGGGTACCTTCGGCATCTCGCGCGATATCACCCGCCGCAAGCTGGCCGAACTGCAGCTGCAGGAAGCCAAGCGGGAGGCGGAGGCGGCGAGCCGTGCCAAGAGCGACTTCCTGGCGAACATGAGCCACGAGATTCGCACGCCCATGAACGCCATCATCGGCATCACGGAACTGGTGCTCGACACGCCCCTGACGGAAGCGCAGCGCGACTACCTGAAGATGGTCCGCGACTCCGGCGAGTCGCTGATGACGGTCATCAATGACATCCTGGATTTTTCGAAGGTCGAAGCGGGCAAACTCGAACTGCAACAGGCCACGTTCAACATCCGCGAAGTGCTCGGGGACACCCTCAAGTCGCTCGCCCTCCGCGCGCACGCCAAAGGCCTGGAACTGGCCTGCCACATCTGCCCCGACGTGCCGGAATGGGTCGTCGCCGACGCCGGGCGGCTGCGGCAGATCGTCATTAACCTGGTCGGCAACGCCATCAAGTTCACCGACGCCGGGGAAGTCGTGCTCGACGTGTCGGTCGAACAGCTGCGCGAGTCGGAGGTGCGGCTGCATTGCCGCGTGACCGATACAGGGATCGGCATCCCGGAAGACAAACAGACCCTGGTATTTCGCGCTTTCGAACAGGCCGACAGCTCAGGCACCCGCCGGTACGGCGGCACCGGACTCGGACTGGCCATCTGCTCGCGACTGGTCTCGGCACTGGGTGGCGATCTGTGGGTTGAGAGCGTTGTCGGCCAGGGGAGCACGTTCCACTTCACGGTCAACCTGGGCATTGCGACCGCGGCCCCGGAACGCCGGCATCATGTCCGCCGCGCGCGCATGGAGGGAACGCGGGTCCTGATCGTGGACGACAACGCCACCAATCGGCTCATCCTGGAAGAAATGCTCCGCAACTGGCACCTCCCCGCGCAGGTGGTGGCCAGTGCCGATGACGCCCTGACCGCGCTGCGCACCGCGTACGAGCGCGGCGAACCGTTCGACCTGGTGCTCACCGATGCCAACATGCCCGCCGTTGACGGCTTCACCCTGGCCGAACGCGTCAAACAGGATCAGCAGATCGGCAGCACCGTCATTATGATGTTGACCTCCGGCGGACGGCCCGGCGATGTGGCCCGCTGCGAAGCGCTGCACGTCGCAGCGTACCTGCTCAAGCCCGTCAAGCAGTCCGAGCTGTTCGATGCCATCGCCCTGGCGCTGGGGATCACCGCCGCCGAGGAACCGGCCGAAGTCGCGCCGTCCGCCGCCCCTCCCCCGCGGCCCGGGCTGCGGATCCTGCTGGCCGAGGACAGTCTGGTCAATCAGAAGCTGGCCGTCGGCCTGCTGGAAAAATTCGGCCATCGGGTCGACGTCGTGGGCGACGGACGCGCCGCGCTGGCGGCCACCGAGTCCAACCAGTACGACCTGGTGCTGATGGACGTGCAGATGCCCGAACTCGATGGCCTCGAAGCCACCCGGGCCATTCGCGCTCGCGAGCGGCACCGCGGTGGCCATACACCCGTCGTGGCCATGACGGCACATGCCATGAAAGGCGATCGCGAACGATGTCTCGAGTCGGGAATGGACGACTACGTGGCCAAACCCATTCGCGCACAGGAACTGTGGGACGCGATCGCACGCGTCCTGCCGTCCCCCCCGCCCTCGTAGTTCGCCGGCCGGGCCGCCCGGCGATTCCCTCACAAGGAGCTCACCTATGATTGACTGGTCCGCCGCACTCGACTCCACCGGCGGTGATGAAGCGCTGCTGGTCGACGTGATCGAAGCGTTTCAGGAAGAGGCACCCAGACTGATGGAAAACATCCGTCAAGCCATCGCCGCCGGGGACACGGTCCTCCTGCACCGCGCCTCCCACACGCTCAAAACGAACCTCCTCAGCCTGGGCGCCGCCGACAGCGGCCAGACGGCGTTTACGATCGAGAAGCTGGCCCGCAACCAGCAGCTGGAAGGCACGGACCGCCTCTGTCACACTTTGGAAACTGCCCTGCCCGGGATTTATGACGAGCTGAACCAGTATGTCCGGCAGCGACGCGGTGCGCGCTGACGACCCCGCGGCCCGGCGCATGCCCCGCGGGGCTAAATTGACTTGCGTGATTCCGAGAACGCCAAATCTTGGGGTGGCCGGGGACGAGCGCAGCGAGCCCCCGGAATGCAGAACGCTGGGGGCTCACTTCGTTCGTCCCCAGCCACCCGAGTGTTTCGCTTGGACAGAACACTGGATACGTTAGCGCCCACGCGCAAACACGGCGTCGCTCAGACCAAGCGGCTCACCCCGGGCACGGGGATCGGGTAGTTGCCGTCCGGTCCGGGGCGCGTGGGCGGCTCCGCGTCCCACGTGTAGGCCGCGGGGTGCCACTCCTGTTTGGATTCCAGCGCGCGCTGCCACGTGATCTCTTCCCCGGTGTGTGCGCACCACGTGGACATCAGCGCCAGGAGGCTGCTGCGCGCCATGTACAGGCCGTTGTTGATCGGTGTGCCACTGCGGATGGCGGAAAACAGCGCGACGTGCTCCAGATCAAACCGGTTGCACGCCGGACCTTCGTAGTGCCAGTTCACCTGGCCTTCAATCCGGTTGCGGAGCAGATCGCAGCGCCCCTGCGTGCCGATCAGCACGTCGGAGATGTCGGTCGTCGTGCCGTTGATCTGCCGGCAGTAGGCGTACATCCGCACGCCACTGGCGTATTGAAACACCGTCGCATGATGATCGAACACATCGCCGAAGGTCGGTCCCTTGCGCACCTCGCGGCCACCCATGCCCCAGGCGCTGACCGGCGGCTCGTCGTGCAGCGCCCAGGCCCCTTTGTCGAGATTATGCACGAGGTTCAGGCCGGGCAGGTCGGCCGACAACCAGTTGAAGTCGTACCAGTTATAGACCTGGTACTCCATCTCCGTCATGCCCTCGCGACGGGGCAGGCTGCGGAGCGAGCCGGTGTTGCAGACTTCCTGAATCGTGGTGATGTCGCCGATTGCGCCGTCATGCACGCGCTTCATGGTCTCGACCACGCCCGTGTCGTACCGCCAGGCCAGACCGGAAACGATGCACAGTCCCTGCCGCCGCGCGGACTCGGCCGCCGCCAGCACGCGGTGCACCCCCGGCGCGTCCACCGCATGCGTCTTCTCGCAGAATACGTGCTTGCCCGCCTCCACCGCCGCCTGGAGAAAGATCGGCGTAAAGTAGGATGGCACCGTGATGAGCGCGACATCGACATCGCTGGCCAGCAGCGCCCGATACGACTCCAGGCCAACGAACCGACGCTCCGGCGGCACGTCAATCTGCTCCGGCCGCAGCGTCTGCAGATTCGCCAGGCTCTCGGCGATCCGCCAGGCGAAGGCGTCGGCCATGGCGACCAGACGCGTGTGCGGGTCGGCGCTGAGCGCGTTGATGACCGCGCCGCTGCCGCGGCCGCCACACCCGATCAAGCCGATGCGGAGCATGTCGCTGCCAGCCGCATGCACCCGCGGGCTGGCCGGCAACGTCGCGGCGACCCATCCCGCCGCCGCCACCGCCGTCTGCCGCAAGAACCGGCGCCGTGCCGGCGACACAGCCGCATGACCGGATTGCCTACGCGTCATGATCACTCCTTCGCAGCACTCAATCGGACCACACATCCGCGGTTCTCGCCGCCACATCCGGCAGCGCGGGCAACGGCGCACTGGGCAGCGGCTCGTACCAGAATGTCGCGCAGCTCCAGTCGTCCTGCGTTTCATGCAGCCCGTCCTTCCAGGCAATCTGCTGGATCGTGATCCGCGCCTCGCGCTGCCAGGCAATCGGGTCGGGCAAATGCCACCGATACATCGAGACGAATTCCTTTCCCGACTTGCCGTCTTTCTGATTGAGACTGCAGCCGTTGTAGAGGAAGGGTGTCTGCTGGATGCCCCAGGCCAACCCGACATAGTCCTCGCTGCCCGTGCCGCAGATGGTCGGGAAATCACGGTCGCCGTCCATGTACACCTTCACCTCACCTTCGCCCCACCACTGGCCGGGGTGCAAATTGCGGATGCCCATGACCGATCCGATGAAGCGCCCGCGATTCTCCCGCCGCGGCAGCAGTTCGAAGTCCCGCTTCTCAGTCGTCGGATTCTCGCGGCGAAACAGCACGTGCAGCCGTCCCACGTCGGTCGGATGTTGATCACCCAACGTGTAGTCGATCTGGTAGAACAGCGGCACCGGCTGCGCTCCGTCATGTCGGAACGTCATGCGCGCCCGTTTGACGAACGGCATCGGCAGCCAGAGGTTGCGCCCGCCCGTGGGACCGACACTGTGGACCGCCGACTGGTACGGCATGATCTTCCCGTGAGCGCAACCGAACAGATCACCCACCGGACACTCGATACTCGGATGCTCCTGATCGTCCCACCACACGCGAACGATCATCGCGCGCTGCAGCACGGGGCGCTGGTCCGTGGTCAGCCAGATGTGGCGAATCGTGCCGGGCCCCACAATGTTGCACAACTCGACCTCTTCGCCCGGCTGGATGGTCCGCGCCGGCGCTCCTTTACGTCCCACGCCCAGACCGCTGGCAGCCTTGCCGCCCGCGCCCGGCTCGCCGGTCGGATTCTCGAACGAAATGGACCGCGAGAGGAGTCCGGTGTCGAGCAGATAGGGCTGGTGCACGAGGTCCCCTTGCCCGCGCACGGGCTGCACGGGGAAAGAAGCCGCAGTCAGCCACAACATCACAGCCAGGGTGCCGAGCACTGCTGATTTGTTCATGGAAGAACACCTCCGAGGAAGTACTGCCCGATGCTGCCTTGCGGTACGGTACGCCCAGCACCGCCGCGGGCTACCGCCCGGCCCGCGCGGCATCGCCCGCCACGATACCGCCCCCACGCGCCGGCAGAAACACCCCCACGGAATTGCGTGATTCCGGGAACGCCAAATCGTGGGGTGCCCGGGGACGAGCGCAACCCCCCGGAACGCAGAACGCTGGGGGCTCACTTCGTTCGTCCCCAGCCACCCGGAAATCCCCCGAACGCAGAACGCTGGGGGCTCACGTCGTTCGTCCCCAGCCACCCGGCAATCCCCGGAACGCGGAACGCTGGAGGCTCACTTCGTTCGTCCCCAGCCACCCGGAGACTCCCCGAATCACGCGTGTCCCTTCAGGCGGCGTGACGCGGTGCGCGCTGCCGCGCCTGAGCCGCGAGGGCCACGACGCGCACGCGTGCCCCGCTGCGGTCGTAGAACTTGATTTCGCCTTCTTCCGCGAACCACACGGCCTGCAGGCCATCCCATTCGAACCGGCGCCCGCAAAAACAGCCGTCTCGGATCAGGACGGACTCGCGCGGGGCCGTATCCGACGCCCCGCCCAACTCCGCAAATGTGTCCCGAATCAACGTGCGAATCTGTTCAACCAGGCAGGCAGAGTCCATGTCCGCGTCCCAGGTGGCCCCGATCCGTGTCCGCAAGTCATGTCGCCCAAGGTCATGAGCGAACCTCTGCTTTCCATCGGCATCCCCGTGCCCACAGGATCGTTTCCGGCTTCCGAACCGCTACATTCTTCCCAGCTTGGCCAGATGAGGGCGGCACTTTGAGGCGCCCGCCGCGGTGCGTATGATGGTGCGGTAGTCGGAGTTGCTAACCGGTGCTCGTGCGGGACGACGCGCAGCGCCACGGGCGTCGCATCCCCGGCACGGCGGGAGGCGGCTGGGCAGAGTTCCTGGACACGCGCAGCGACGGGACAAAGCACATGAACCTGGGCGTGCGGATTGGCTTGGCAGCGGTCACCCTTGCGGGGTCCACCGCGGCGCTGGCAGCAGATGATGACCCGGCTCGGTTTTTTGAGCAGCGAGTAAAGGTCATCCTGGTCGAGCGCTGTCTTGCCTGTCATGGCGCGGACCGCAAGGGCGGACTGGACTTGCGGCAGAAAGACACCGCGCTGCAGGGGGGCGACAGCGGTACGGCCCTGGAACCTGGCCAACCGGATGCGAGTCTGCTGATCGAGTATGTCGAGTCGCAGGAGATGCCGCCCGACCAGCCGCTGTCGGCTGACGAATCGCTGGTGCTGCGGCAATGGGTCGAGCAGGGCGCGTATTATCCGCCCGTACCGCTGAATCCGATCGCGGTGAGCACCTCGCGCCGGGCCGGATACGATTGGTGGTCGCTGCGCCCGCTGGCCGATCCCGCGCCGCCCGACGTGGCGAGCACGCCGGACGGCGGTGTGCCGGCCGCCTGGACGGAGCACCCGATCGACCGGTTCGTGGTGGCGGGTCTGACCGCCGCCGGGCTCCGCCCGTCCCCACCTGCGGACCGCCGTACGCTCGTGCGTCGCGCGACGTACGACTTGACCGGTCTGCCGCCGACGGCGGACGAGGTGGACCAGTTTGTCGGTGACGCGCGACCGGATGCTTATGAGCGGCTGATCGACCGCCTGCTGGCGTCGCCTCACTACGGTGAGCACTGGGGTCGCCACTGGCTGGATGTGGTGCGGTTCGGCGAGAGCAACGGCTACGAGCGCAACGTGGTCATCGACAATGCCTGGCCATTTCGGGACTACGTGATTCGCTCGCTCAACCAGGACAAACCGCTGGACCAGCTGATTCGCGAGCACCTGGCCGGCGACGTGCTGGGCCCAGGTGACCCGGAGGCCGAAGTGGGCACGGCCTTTCTGGTCTGCGGACCCTACGACGATGTGGGGAACCAGGATGCGGTGCAGGCAGCCCAGATCCGGGCCGATGCGATCGACGATATGGTCCGGGCCACCGGCGAGGCATTTCTGGGCCTGACGATCGGCTGCGCCCGCTGCCACGACCACAAGTTCGATCCGGTCACGCAGCGGGACTATTACAGCTGGTACGCCACGTTTGCCGGCGTGCATCACGGCAGCCGAGACGTGGCGAGGCCGGACGAGCGCCGCGCGCGCGACGAGCGGACCGCGCCGCTGCTGGCGCGCAAGGCGACGCTGGCCGGGCAGCGGGACGCGCTCGAGCAGGCGATTGTTGCGCGCGGTGAAGCGCAAGCTGCGGCGTGGGAAGCCCGTTGGACTCGGCCGCCGGCCGCCCGCCGCGGCACGGAGGAGACGTTTGCACCGGTTGCCGCGCGCTACGTACGGCTGGTTGCCGATGGTGTCGACACGAACCCCGCCGCACGAACGGGCTACCGGATTGACGAATTCGAGGTTTGGAGTGCTGAAGACGTGCCGCGCAACGTGGCCCTCGCCCACGGCGGGGCGGAGGCCATCGGGCGCAACCCCGTCGCGGAGGATTTCGCAGACGCCTACAGTCCGAGTCTGACCATCGATGGCGAGTTCGGGGCCACCTGGATTGCGGCCAGCCCCGAGCTGACGATCGTGCTTCCCGAGCCGACGACGATCAACCGCGTCGTCTTCTCCAGCGACCGTCAGGGAGCGGGCGGCGCCCTGGCCGAAGCGGCGTTTGTCTGCGAGTATCGCATCGAGGTGTCGCCGGACAACCGGCAGTGGACCGAAGTAGCCACGGGTGCCGACCGTCAGCCGGTCCATGCGGCGCATCGCCGGCAGCGGCTGCTCGCTGCCGCCGGCACCCAGGAGGAGCGTCAGGAGCTGGCGCGCCTGCAGGCCGAGCTGGCGGCGACGGATCGCACCTTGGCGGAGATCCCGCCGCTGCCGCGGTGGTGGGTGGGTGACATGCGGCCGGCGGGGGGACCGTTTCACGTCTTTCTCGGCGGCAGCCCGCAGCGGCCCGGCGACTCGGTGGTGGCGCAGAGCCTGGGCGCACTGGGGGAATACGTGCCCGCCTACACGCTCGCCCCCGACGCCGCGGAGGCCGACCGGCGCCGCGCACTGGCCGACTGGCTCACACATCCTGACAATCCGCTGACACCGCGCGTGCTGGCCAACCGCGTCTGGCACTACCATTTCGGCCGCGGCATTGTGGACACACCCAGCGATTTCGGCTTCATGGGAGGCCGCCCCACGCACCCCGCACTGCTCGACTGGCTCGCGCGGCAGCTGCAAACGGCCCGGTGGCAGCTCAAACCGCTCCACAAGCAGATCATGCTGTCGCAGGCGTATCAGCAGTCGAGCCGTTACGATCCGGCCGCGGCGGGCATCGACGCCGACAGCCGCTGGCTGTGGCGGTTCCCGCCGCGCCGGCTGGCGGCGGAGGAAATTCGTGACACATTCCTGTCACTATCTGGCAAGCTGGCGCCGGACAACGGCGGGCCGGGCTTCCGCCTGTACCGCTACCTGCAGGATAACGTCGCGACCTATGTGCCGCTCGACACGCACGGCCCCGACACCTATCGCCGGGCGGTCTACCATCAGAACGCGCGGGCCACGCGGATCGACCTGCTGACCGATTTTGACGCGCCGGACTGTGCCTTCGCTGCGCCGCGCCGCGATGCGACTACGACACCGCTGCAGGCGCTGACGCTGCTGAACCACCGCTTCACGCTGGACATGGCACAGGCGTGGGCGGCGCGCTTGGAGCAAGACGTCGCGCGCGCCACCCCGTCGCACGGACGTGACAACGGCGCGGACGTGGCCGGGCCACAGGTCGAGCGGGCGTTTCGCCAGGCTTTCCACCGGCTGCCCAGTGCAGCCGAACGCGCGGCGGCCGCCGCGCTCGTCACCCAACACGGACTCCCCGCGCTGTGCCGCGCCTTGCTCAACTCGAACGAACTTGTCTTTGTCGACTGAAGAACAGGCCAGGGACCCATGACGACTCGCGATCAGGAGACGGTGCCCGCGGCGGGCGCTGCCGACGGCGGTGCGACGGGCGAACTTGACGCGGCGCTGGGCGAGCGCGTCTTGTCGCGGCGCGGCTGGCTGGCCGACGCCTACACGGGACTGCTCGGCCTGGGCCTGGCCAGCCTGGTCGGCCGCGAGCTGGCGGCCGGAGACGCAGACACCGCCGGTCACTGGCAGCCCGGACGCGGCCAGACGCATTTCGCGCCGCGGGCGCAGCGCGTGCTCCAGATCTTCTGCCCCGGTGCCGCGTCCCATATCGATCTGTGGGAGCACAAACCCGCGCTGGAGAAATATCACGGCCAGCCGCTCCCCGGCGCCGAACAGCTGGTCAGTTTCCAAGGCAAGAATGGGAATCTGATGCAGAGCCCGTGGCCGTTTGTCCCGTGCGGCCAGAGCGGGAAGATGATCTCCAGCCTGCTGCCGCAGATGGCCCAGCACGTCGATGACATCGCCTTTATCCACTCGATGATGTCCAAGACCAACACGCACGGGCCGGGCTGCGTGTTCATGAACACCGGGCACGTGACCGAGGGGTTTCCCAGCGCGGGAGCGTGGACCAGCTACGCCTTGGGCAGCGCCAACGATAATCTCCCGACGTACGTGGCCTTGCCGGACGTGCGCGGTGAACCCCCCAACGGGAAGGCTAACTGGAGCAACGGCTTCCTGGCGGCACAACATCAGGCCATCGTGATGAATGCCCAGCAGCCGATCCGCAACCTGCCCCGACCGGCGGACATCGCATCGGAGGAAGACGAAGCCACCCGCACGTTGCTCGCCCAGCTCAATGACCACCACGCCGCCCAGCGGCCCGGCGAGGATCTGTTGCGGGCACGGATTGAGTCGTATGCGCTGGCGGCCCGCATGCAGCTCTCCGCCCCGGAAGTGACCGACCTTACGCGCGAGCCGGCGGCGGTCCACCAGCGGTACGGCACGGAGGATCCGAATCGCCTGAAGGCAGCGTATGCCCGCAACTGCCTGCTGGCCCGCCGCCTGCTCGAACGCGGCGTGCGCTACGTGAACCTCTACTGCGCCTCGCGCGCTTCGGGGGTCGATGGACTCCTGAATTGGGATGCCCACAAGACGCTCAAGCCGGACTACGAGCGGCATTGTCCGGTGTTCGACCAGCCCACGGCGACGTTGCTGGCCGATCTGAAGGAGCGCGGACTGCTGGCCGACACCCTGGTGCTGTGGACCACCGAGTTCGGACGTATGCCGACCCATCAGGAAGGCACCACCGGCCGCGACCACAATCCGGACGGATTCACCTGCTGGATGATGGGCGCGGGCGTCCGTGGGGGCGTCAGCTACGGGGCCACGGACGAATTCGGCCGACGCGCGGAACTGGACCCGGTGACGGTGTGGGACTTCTACGCCACCGTGCTGCACGTGCTCGGCTTCGACCACCAGCGGCTGACCTACTACCACAACGGGCTGGATCGCCGCCTGACGGACGTGCAAGGCCACGTGCTGCACGCCGTGCTGACCTATTCATAGAGCCGGAGGCAGACGTAGCTGATCGCCTGCTCGGCGCCGGCGCGGGTGCCCAACAGGTCCAGCAGGGGGGACGGGGGTGAACCGCCACGCACCGTCGCCGTGAAGAAGGACGTCATGGGCGGCACAAGCGCCACGCGGTGCGACGCGACCAGCGCGCCCTCCGACAGCTCCAGGATCCGGTTCTCCGAGACGCGCTGGCCGGCAGCATCGGTCCCGCTCACGTAGCACACCACGACCAGCCGCCCGTGCGGCGCGACGTGGAACCGCGCGGCGCTCACGATTTCGTTCGCGCCGCCCTCTTCAGCCAGCACGAGTGATTGCTGAGCGATCTTGACGCCGCGTTCCAGCACGGCATAGTTGAGCGCATAGGACTGACGTGCCTCGGGGAAAAACTTCTCGCGCAGGCGCGTGTCGAGGGCCTGTTCGGTCCACAGGAGATGCACACGTCCGTCATCCGCCTGATACAGGTCGCACGGCGTGACCCAGCCGCAGGTCTGGTCCCGGCTGGCAATTTCCACCCACGGCTGGAACTCCTGCGACGTGATGTCGTCGGTCCAGGTGTAGAACAGGCGGCGAAAGTCGTAGTCCCAGTCGCGGCCCGTGAGTTCGCGCTTGTAGGCCCGCCAGGCGTCGTACGGTTCCTGGATGTCGCTCACGCCGCAGAAATGCACCGCGCGCTGCCGCAGCATCACGGTGGGATAGCAGACCCGGATTGGCTGCGGATGATCGTATTCGGCGCCCCAGGGCCACACCAGTCTGCCCTGGGCGGACCACCGCCCGGTGGCGTCGCGAAACGCCCATTCCGCATGCGTGTAGTCGATATTCTGCATGATCAGCAGCTCGCCCGCGGCGCCGTCCGCCGCCAGCGTGCGGTAGGAGTGCTCCGTGAAGGCCGGTGTGCCGTTCCAGCTGGGCAGGATCGTTTCCGGTGCGGCGTCCAGCTGCGACACGGACCAGCGGAGCAGCTGGGGCTGTGCCGGCCCGCCGTATGCATCGGGCGCCGCCAGCGTCGGGTTGACCGACAGGAATAGCTGCCCGGCGTGAGAGACCGCCAGCGGGCACGGTTCGCGTGTGCGGCCGGTCGCATCCCGCTGCCGCAGGTGCCAGCCGTCCGCATTGCGATCGAACAACGTCCAGCGGCAGTTGTTCAGCGGCGGGACACCGGTGAGCGTCTCCAGACCGCTGGCCACGACGCGGTCCCCCAGCCGCACAAGGCACGTCGACCCGCGACACCACAGCGGACCGGCGCCGTTGTTGGCCGGTTCGTACCGGTAGACTTCCTCAGCAACCGTGACGATCGGCCGCAGGGGCGGTTCTGCCTGAGCCATGACCGTCGCGGTCCAGCCTCCCCACCAGACGACGGCAACAAGCAGACGGAGACGACTCATGTCGCATCCACTCCCCGCAGCTCCACGTCGACGCCCAGTGCGTCGCCGATCTGCGTCAGGTTCCGGTCGAGTTCGTCGCGCGTGACGTCTGGGGGCACCTTGATTTGGGCCGTCATGTGAAACAGTGGCGCGGCGCTCATGGGTGCCCGGGTCAGATGCGTCTCCATCGATTCGACGTTGATCCCGCGCGAGGCGAGGTAGGCCGAGACGCGATGCACGATCCCCTCGTGGTCCGCACCGGTCAGACGAAGCTGATAGAGCGTCTGGGACGCACCGGCGGCTGGCACATCCGCGTGCGATGGTTTGACGGTGACGGTGGTGTGTTCATCAGCCAGCTGCAGCAGGGCCTGCTCGAGCGCCGCGGACTGGTCTGCGGGCACACTGACCAACACGATGCCCGCAAAGTCGCCTCCCAGGCGTGCCAGGCGACTGTCTTCCCAGTTACCCGCGTGCTGCACGACCGTCTGGGTGATGCGCTGGACGATCCCGGGACGATCGGGGCAGGTGATCGTGACGATCAGGAAGGTCTTGGTGCTCATACTGCGAGTCTCCCTGCGCGACTCAACACAATTGTGATGTCATTCGCCATCCGGTCCGGTCTCCGGCAGATCGCCGTCACCTTCAAACATCGCACACTGCTCGCGGATGCCCCAGATGCGCGGCGTGGTGAGTTCCAGACTGTTCCCGGCCGGATCACGGAAGTAGAGGGACTGTCCCCCTTGCGGCCACGTAATGATCTGTTCGATCGTCACGCCGCAGGCGGTCAGGTGCTGTTGCCACGGGGCGAGTTCCGCTTCCGGCACGGCAAACGCCAGGTGTCCCGCGCCTCGGCTCCCGTGCGGCGGCAGGCTCGAATCGGCCGCCCCGCTCCGATCGGCCAGAAACAGCAGCAGCATCCGCTGGCCGCACCGCCAGAACAGGTGTCGCCCTTCGTACCGTTCGAACAGCTCGAGCCCCAGCACCTGCGCATAGAAACGCTGGGCCGCATCGAGATTGTCGACGTACAAACAGGTTTCGAGGATCTCGTTGGCTCTCATGCCAGCTGGCCCCGCGTCACGCGTTGCGACGGATCAGCGCTCCGTGAATCACAGCCTTTCCCCCGCGGCGGTCGCTTCCAGCCGCCGGGCAATGACCTGCTGCTCGAGCGGGATGATGGTGGTGCCGGCGATCAGGTCCGTCTGCAGGAGGTCGGGCTGATGCGCTTCCTCACTGGAAAACGTGTACTTGACGATGAAGGCTCCGACCTGGATCCCGTGCCGGGAATAGATCGGGGGCCAGAATCCTTCGGCGCCGGAGGAGAGCGTTTTGGCCAGCAGGCGGGTGGCGCGACCGGAGAAGCCACCCAGGACCATTTCCAGCCGGCCCTGCGATTCGCGATGCATGTAAAACACAAACGCCGTGTCGTGTTCGGGCTTGTCCCAGCCGCAGTAGCGCCAGACGTGACCTTTGTCTTCGAAGTAGATCCCGGGTGCGGAGGACTTGTCGTCCTGACTCAGCCGGGTGCCTCCCGCGCAGGAGGGCGGGTGCGGATCGTCGACGCGATAGCGCAGAAAGAACGGGCACGCGCGGTGGTGGGGCTGTGGCACGTCGTCCACGGCCACGAACGGATCGCAGCCGAACGCGTTGGCCAGCACCAGCTCGGCCACGGGATTGCTCTTCATGCTGCCGACGCAGATCAGCGCCTGGTCGCTGCCCGCACTGCTGAACGCATCGTACACTTCGCGCGCCCGCGTGACGACAACGTCCCGCGGCATCTGGCCGGGACTCCACACCAGCGACTGCTTGAGATGTTCGGGGTGCGGCACGAGCTGGCTGGCGTGCGAGCTCCCTCCCTCCTTGCCGCGCTGGACGTACATCGCGGTACCACCGAGCGTGGAGACGCCGTTGAGCAGTTCGCCCAACAGCACCGAGTCGGACGCGACGACCCAGGCCCCTTCGGGCCACTCGTCCTCTTCGCCGCGCCGCACGCCCAGACACATTTCCAGCCGCCGCCGGCGCGCCAGCAGCTCCCAGAAATGCTCGGGCTCGACGGCAAACAGCGCCCCCGGCAACTGGTCCCCCGACGCATGCCCGTTCTCGATCAAGTAATCGCACAGCCGCGACAGCGCGTGCATGGGGATGTACTTGACTTCGTTCTTGAGCAAGGCCGCAACCTGGTGCCGGTCCAGACCGGTGTAGTCGACAATCGCCTTGATCGTCCCCGGCCGCTTGCGCGGATCGGGGACGTGGCCCAGCAGCTCGGCCAGACGAAATGAGTACCGCATCCCCCCTGCCTTTCGGCGCCGCCGCCGCCCGGGTCAGTGCCCGGCGGCGGCACGTACCGGCTTGCGTCCGCAGCTGGTCCACACCTCGCGCGGGCCGATGCTAGAGCGCGTAGCCCGGCCGATACTCGGGAAAGACGATCGATTTCAGTTCCGGGGCATTGGTTGCCACCATGTTCTTGGCGTCCCATTCGACCTTCTTCCCGTCGGCCCACACCGCCAGATTCCCCAGCAAGATCGTCTCCGTCAAGGGACTCGCGTAGTTCGGGAAGTTCGACATCGCCGGCTCCCCGCCCTTGATCGCATTGACCCATTCCTTGAAGTGACCCGGCGACTTCTTGTACTGCAGGTTCTTCGGCTGATCCACACCGATGAAGTGCATTTCGTCGGCGTAGTCGCCCTGCCCGAAGAGCGCACCCTTGTCACCCAGGAACAGCGACCCGGTGATCATGCCGTAGTCCGAATCCGGCTTCCACTTGAGAGCCCGGACCAGCGGTTCGCAGCTGCCCAGCAGCGGATCATCCAGGAGCGACGCCGGCGGGAGCTGCTTGCCGTCATACCAGATCATCTTGACGGGCGGCCGCTGGTCGTTGGCTGGGAACTCGAATTCGATCACCGACCAGGCCGGATAGGTCTCCTTGTTGTGCCCGGACGTCTTGGCGACGACCGAAATGGGATCGCGCAGGTTGAGCGCCGCAAACGGCATGTTGACCGTATGGCAGGCCATGTCCCCCAGAGCGCCGGTGCCGAAATCCCACCAGCCGCGCCAGGCAAAGGGATGATAGACGCCGCGCGCATACGGCCGCTCCGGCGCCGGACCCAGCCATTCGTCCCAGTGGAGGGTGGAGGGGATCGGATCCGCCGCGGTCGGCCGTTCAATCCCCTGCGGCCAGATCGGACGGTTGGTGAACACGTGCACTTCCTTGACCGTGCCGATCGCGCCGCCCTGGATCGCCGCGGCACCGATCCGCAGCGCCGTGTTGGCCGTGCCTTGATTGCCCATCTGCGTGGCGACTTTGTATTCGGCCGCCAGCTCGCCCAGTTTGCGCGCCTCGGAGATGGCGTGCGTCAGCGGCTTCTGCACGAAGCACGCCTTGCCCATGCGCATGGCCATGGCGGCGGCCGGCGCGTGGGTGTGGTCTGGTGTGCTGACCGTGACGGCGTCGATTTCCTTGCCGACCTCATCCAACATCTTGCGGAAATCGTAGTACCGCTTGGCCTTCTCAAAGCCGGGGCGATCCGCACCTTTGCCCAAGGTATCTTCATCCACGTCGCAAATGGCGACGATGTTGCCGGCGCGTTCGCAGTCTTCCGAATCGGAGCTGCCTTTGCCTCCGACGCCGATGCAGGCGAAATTGATCTTCTCATTCGCCGCGCGGCTCTCGCGCAGGCTCACGCCGGCCGCCACCCAGAACCCCACGCCGGCCGCCGTGGTGGTTCTCAAGAAATCACGCCGATTGGTCCGCTTGGTCATCGCATTCGCTCCTTGCAGGCAGGTGAAAGTGGGACGCAACTGCAAAGGTATCGTGGTCGCGCCGCCTTTGCAAACCCCCACCGTCGTGGAGGGGGGAAGGTCATTTCCCGATACAGAACCGGCTGAAGATCCGCTCGAGGATGTCGTCGGTGTAGACGGCGCCGACCACTTGGCCCAGCTGATCGAGGGCCTCGCGCAGTTCCGCGGCCACAAGTTCCTCGCCGCCTCGCTCGGTGGCGATTTCCCGCGCCTGCTGCAGGCCGTGCCAAGCCGCATGGAGACACGCGTGACAGCGCGCCGCCGTGCTGGCGACGGCTGCGACCACGGGCACCGGACGGTCGGCCAGGACGCGTGCAATCGCGCAGCGGAGATCGGCGATGCCCAGCCCGGTGCGACTGCTGGTCACGAGCGCCCCAGGCTGGCCCGTCGTCGCGGGCGCCGCCAGGTCTCCCTTGGTCCACACCACCAGACGTTGGCCGGTGGGGGGCGTCGACAGCCAGGGATCTTGTCCCGTTGCCTGGGGCTGTGACGCGTCGAGGCAGAGCAGTTCCAGCGCCGCCGCGCGGAGCTGCTGGCGGGTGACGTGCTGCGCGGCGTCATCCACCGCATCCGACTCGGCGCGGTGCGTCAGCCCCGCGGTATCAATGAGGACGCCTTCCACTCCGTGCCAGCGAAACGGTTTGGCGACGTAGTCGCGCGTGGTGCCGGGCTCTGTGGAGACCAGCGCCGCATCCGCGCCGACGAGCGTGTTGAGCAGGCTGCTTTTGCCGGCGTTGGGTGCGCCGCGCAGCACGACACGCGGGCGATGGCGGACCTCGGCGCGTGCGGTAAGCTGCTGGAGCAGCGATTGGACCGCGTCGGCCGCACGTCGCAGTTGTTCCGCCAGCGCCTCCGTCGTGATGAACGCGATGTCTTCCTCGACGAAATCCAGCCCGGCCTCGACGTGGGCCAGGAGGTCGAGCAGTTCGCCGCGGAGCTGCTGCAGCGGCGTGCCCAGACCCCCGGCCAGCTGCGACAGGGCCACCTGCAACTCCCCCTCGGTCTCGGCTTCGATCACTCCCAGCACCGCTTCCGCCTGGGTGAGATCCAGGCGCCCGGCCAGGAACGCGCGCAGCGTGAATTCGCCCGGCCACGCCAATCGCGCCCCGGCCTGGCAGAGCGCCGCGAGAGCTGCCTCGAGCAACGGGAGCGCACCGAGCGTGTGCAGTTCCGCCGCGGGCTGGCGCGTGTAGCTGCGGTGCGTCGGCCACAGGTAGATCTGACAGGGCAACGTAGCGAGCGGCGCCGCGATCAGCACGTCCCCATCGAAACGCGTGGGCCGGCGGCACGTGTCGAGCCGCTGATCGCCCGCCAGCCGCACACACCGTGCCAGACACCGCACGGTCCCCGGTCCGCTGACTCGAATCACGCCGCGCACCGCGCTGGCCGGCGGCGACGCGAGGGCGGCAATCGTGTCCTCGAGTGCCCCGTACATCGGTCGGACCCCACTTACCGCCGACTGCGGCGCCGCGCGCGAAGTTCCTCCAGCGTCTCGCCGCTCTCCTTGTTCACCAGGCGGTCCAGCCAGGAGGACCGCTTCGCGTCGCCGGTGGCGGCCGGCGCCCCCGGCGGACGCGTCTGCGCGGCCTCCAGTTCCGCCAGTCCACCGCCCGGCTTGGGCAGCAGCTTCCGCTCGCCAATTCCCCACACACTCGAGGCAATAAAGTACACACACAGCCCCGCCGGCACCTTGAAGAACAAGACCCCCATGAAGATCATCATGTACTGCATCATCCGCTGCTGCATCCGCGTCTGCTCGTCAGTCGCCGGCGGCGTGAACATCTTCTGCTGCACAATGAACAACACGATGGTCAGGATCGGCAGGATGTTGAGATAAGGCCCGAGCCAACCGGTCTCGCTGGCCAGGAAGTCCGGCAGGATCCCCTGCCAGCGCCAGGCCATGTCCGGGCCGGCCAGGTCCGAGCACCACGCCAGGCCCGGGATCAACGGCGCCTGCCGCAACTCAATGTCCACCGAGAGACAGCGGTAGAGTCCGATAAAGATCGGCAGCTGCAGGAACATCAACCAGCATCCGCCCAACGGATTGAAGTTGTACTTCTTCCACAACTCGCGCTGAGCCTGCCCCTGCTTCTCCAGATCGTTCTTGTACTTCTCCTTGATCTTCTTGATCTCCGGCGCCAGCTCCTGCATGATCTGCGCGTTGCGGGCCGCCTTGCGGCCAATCGGAAACATCGCCCCGCGTACCAGCACCGTCAGCAAGATGATCGCCAAGCCATAGTTGTGCACCAGGGCGTAAAACAGATGCAGCAGGGACGAGAGCGGCTTGGCGATCCAGCCAAACCAACCGTACTCGATGATGTCGCCCAGCCCGTACTGGTCCAGCAGCGCGGGCGCCTTGGGACCCAGGAACAGGTGATACGCGTGTGTGACCGTCTGACCGGCCTCCAGCACTTCCGGTGGACTGACAAACCGGAAGGTCGTGTCGAGCGTCCGGGTCTTGTTACCCTGCAGCGACGGCACGGAGCCGACCGGCAAGGCCTGCGCGTCCTCACACAGGAATGTCGCGGCCACACCCGGGGCACCCGCGAGCATCACGGCGGCGAAATACTGCGTGTCGACCCCCAGATAATCGAGCGTGCGGTCCTCCACCGACGGACGGTTGGTCAGCACGGACCGCACGGGATCGACCACGTCCTCCTGCGCGAGCTTGAAGATCTGCGTGGCGCTGCGCAGGCTGTGTCGGTTGTCGTGCACGCGCCAGATCACGTCCCGCGCACCGGCCGAACCCCAGCTGGGATGGATCTTCGTGGAATACCACCACCCTTCGATCGGCAAGCCCGTTGGGCCGTCCAGCGCGTACGAGACGGTTTCCGCGGCATCTCCGAGGTTCACCAGGTCGAGCTGCATCTCGACGCTGTAGCCCGTGGCGAACGTTCCCCCCTCGCTCCCGCCAGGGCTGATGCGGAACCGCTTGCGCAGCTCCAACCGGCTG
This sequence comes from Pirellulaceae bacterium, assembly GCA_025459265.1. Lineage (GTDB taxonomy): Bacteria > Planctomycetota > Planctomycetia > Pirellulales > Pirellulaceae > JAAYDI01. The sequence goes on from JALOQX010000014.1 coordinate 31,336, forward strand.
GTCGCGCCCCCCGACTCCGCAGTGACCCGATAGCGGAACAGGACCTCACGGTCCGTCGCTTCCGCCACGTCCCAATAGGCCGTGCGTAACGAGGGGAATCCGCGCAGTTCGGCCTCGCCTCGCAGCGGCATGGCACTCCCCACCCGGTGCAGCCCCAGAAGGTACGACGCGACGCGTGCATCCTCGTCACGCGCTTCGGGGTGAATCAGCACCAACGGCCGATCGCCCAGCGTCAGGACGAAGGTCAGCCGCTGTGCCGCGTCGCCGTCCCCGCGCCGCACCAGCAGCTCGAGCGTCTCTCCCGGTCGCGTCGCCGCCACGAGAGAATCGAGTTCTTCCACGGTGCGCACCGCCGCGCCCTGGACCTGGACCAGCACATCTCCCGGCAACAACCCGGCCGACACCAGGCCGTCATCCGGCACCGCCAACGCGGCAGGGGTGCCGTGTCCGACCACGGTCACCCGACAGCCCTCCGGCGTATCCTGGCATTGCAGCCCGGTGTAGCCGGCCGGGCGATCCAGATCGCGAAACCGCAGCTGGCCGCCGCGCAGACGTTCGACCAGTTCCACCCGTTCGATCGCCGCTCCGCGATTGCTCAGCGTAAGGAGGAGTTGATACGGGCTGTCGGGGGCATAGGAGCCGAGCGTGAGCCAACGGGGTGGGGCGTCCACGACCACCGGCTCGGCCGCCTCTGCCGCGGGGGCGGCTGGCGCATCCGCGGGCGCCGCGTCCGGCGCCGCCTCGGGCGGGGCCGGCTGGTCCTCCGCCGGGGCCGGCTGGCCGTGATCCGCCTGGGCTAGCTCGCCCGGGCCCGGCGCCGCCGGCGGGGCCACCTGGGGAGGCGGTGGCGGCACCAGCATCCGCACCAGCAACATGTGCCCGGTGAGAATCAGCACGGAACACAACAGAAAGATGACGAGCCGCTTTTCCACCAGTCTGCAGGCCTTCACGCTCGGGAATGAATGATCGGCGGTCGCAGGCCGCGGTCCGCCGGCCGCGAAACCCTCGAGTATCGGCGGTTAGCGGCCTTCCCGCAAGCGATCGCCCAGGAAGTTGTCCAGCTCGGGCACCGCGTAAATCTTCTCCACCGTCCGCTCGACCGCGTACGGCACACGGCGAAACCGCACGCAGTTGTCCTCGAGCAGCACATAGCACGCGCGGGCATCGCCGTCCCGCGGTTGTCCGACACTCCCCACGTTGATCATCGTTTTCTCGGTTCCCAGCACGAATTGCTCGCCAATGTCGGCCGGGCTCAGGAAGCGTTTGTCGCGCGTGAAGATGCCCGGCACGTGGGTGTGTCCCTGGAAACAGCGCCGCTCCACGACCCCGAAAATCCGGTCGATCTTCCGCGCGTTGTACACGTCCTCGGGGAAGATGTACTCGTTGAGCGGGTTGCGAGCTGAGCCGTGCACGAAGAGCATTCCGTCCTCGTGATGGTTGCGCGGCAGTTCGGCCAGGAAATCGAGCCGGCGTTTGACGGCCGCCGCGTCCCCCGTCGGGTCTTCCAGCTGCCGCCGCGTCCAGAAAATCGCCCGCTCGGCCCCGCTGCTGAAACCCTCCGGATCAAACAGGGCACCCAGGTCGTGATTGCCCAGCACACAGACGTCGAAATCCATCACCAGATCGATGCACTCGAGCGGATTGGGACCGTATCCGATCAGATCCCCCAGGCAGATGCGCTGCTCCACGCCTTCGGCCGCAATGTCCTCCAGCACGGCCGTCAACGCCTCCAGATTGGCGTGAATGTCGCTGACGATCGCTCGCTTCACATCGGCATCCTCGCAACTCCCGCGACCCTCGCGTCACGCGGGGAGGTGGTGCCGTCCGCCGCCGGACGCGCGCCTCCCGCCCGCCCCCGGTCAACTACCGGCCGCTGCGCAATCGATCCCCCAGCATGTTGTCCAGGCTCGCAATCTGGTAGATCTTCTGCACGGTGATCTCGCAGTCGTAATCCACCCGCCGGAATTCGACACGCGGCTCGTCGTCCTCGTGCACGATCACGTAGCACGCACGGGGATCTCCGTCCCGCGGCTGACCCACCGAACCGACGTTGAACATCGTTTTCTCGCCGGTCAGCCGGTACACGCCATCACACTCGTCCGGCGTAATGAACTCACCGCTGGCCGTAAAGACACCCGGGATGTGCGTGTGCCCCTGGAAACAGTAGCGCTCGATCCGGTCGAACAACGCGTCCATCTTCCGCTGATTGTAGACGTCTTCCGGAAATACATACTCGTTGGTCGGTTCGCGCGGGGACCCGTGCACGTACAGGTAACTGCCTTCACTCAACGACCGCGGCAGCTCCCCCAGAAAATCCCACCGTTCGTCCGACGCGCGGGCGTTGATGTCGCGCCGTTCCAGCTGTTCGCGCGTCCAGTACACCGCCTGCAGCGCCACCGGATTGAATCCGTCGGGGTCAAACAGCGCGGCTTGGTCGTGGTTGCCCAGGATCGTGACGCGGCAGAGCCGGATGACCTGATCGAGGCATTCACACGGATTCGGGCCGTAGCCGATGATGTCGCCCAGGCAGTAGATCTGCGTGACGCCCTGGCGGCAGATGTCCTCCAAGACCTTATCCAAGGCTTCCGCGTTCGCGTGAATGTCGCTGATCAAGGCCCGCTTCACGGCCTGCAACCTTTCCGTCCCAGCGTGGGCGCAAGCCGCTCGGCGGCGGAGCGTGCCGTACGTGCCAGGATCGACGTAACTACAAACCGCACAAATTTCTAGGGAAGTCTAGGATGGTCGCAGACCGCATGCAAGGGCCACCACCCCGAAGTGCCGGCCACCCGGATGTCCACCCGGCAACTGCGCGTTGGGGCGTCTCCCAGGGAGGCGCCGACGGCGCGATCTGTGACAATTGTACCGAGGTCCGGATTCGCGCGCGGCCCGCGCAGCGGTGCCGCGTGCCACCGCTCAGGATCAGGCCGCGTTACCCCCAGCACGAACGTGACAACCATGCGCATCCTCGCTCTGGAAACGTCCACCGGCAGCGGCTCGCTCGCCCTGCTCGAACCGGGCCGGGTCGTGCTCAGCCACCAGCTCACTCCCGGCCAGCGCACGGCCCAGACCTTCGCCCCCGCGCTGGATGCCGCGCTGCGCCAAGCGGATTGGGAACCGCGCAGCGTGGCCCTCGTAGCCGTCACGCACGGACCGGGCTCGTTCACCGGACTGCGTATCGGCGTGACGGCCGCCCGCTTCTTCGCCTACGCGGCGGGGGCGGAGCTGCTGGCCGTCAACACGCTGGACGTGATTGTGGCACAATTGCCCCAGCACATCGACGCCGCCTGGGCAATCATGGACGCGCAGCGCGGGCAGTGGTTCGCCGCCTGCTACCGGCGCTTGCCGGACGGAACGTGGCAAGTCGTCGCGCCGTGCCAGGTGTGGAGTAGCGCGGCGTTGGCCCAGCGTTTGTCGCCCGACATCGTGCTGACGGGCCCCGGCCTGGCCCGCGCCCACGACCCATTCGTGCCGGGCGAGCAACGTGCCGACCCGACCTGCTGGAACCCGCGCGCCGAGACGCTGGGGCACCTCGCCCGCCTGGCTTACGACGCCGGTCAACGCGGCGATCTGTGGCGGGTCGAGCCGCAGTATTATCGACCCAGCTACGCGGAAGAAAAACGCGGCTCCTAGCCCGATTACGCCAGACTCGCGAGGACTTCCGTGGCGGCGGTCACGGTGGAGGCGATATCGGCGGGCTCGTGCGCCGCCGAGATAAACAGCGCTTCGTATTGGCTGCAGGGAAGGTACAGGCCGCGTTCGAGCATGCCCCAGAAATAGCGGGCATAGCGCTGCGTGTCGCTGCGGCTGGCCGATTCCCAGTCGGTCACTTCGTCGCGGTTGAAGAACAAAGTCATCATGCTTCCCACGCGCGCCGTGTGGTGCGGGATTCCTGCCGCCGCCGCCGCGGTGCGCAGACCGTGTTCCAACTGGGCACCCAGCGCCTCGAGCTGCGCAAAGGGGGGACGCTCCTTGAGACACGTCAGCGTCGCAATGCCCGCCGCGGTGGCAACCGGATTGCCGCTCAACGTCCCCGCCTGAAACACCGGCCCGGCGGGCAGCACGTGGTCCATGATGTCCCGGCGACCCCCATAGGCCCCGATCGGCAGGCCGCCTCCCACGATCTTGCCCAACGTCGTGAGATCCGGCGTGATGCCCCAGAGCGTCTGCGCCCCGCCCAGAGCCACGCGAAAACCGGTCATCACTTCGTCGAAGATCAAGAGGCTGCCGCACTGCTGCGTCCAATGGCGGACAGTGGACAGAAACTCGAGCGTCGGCAGCACGCAGCCCATGTTGCCCACCACCGGTTCGAGAATCACCGCGGCGATCCGCCCGCCGTGCTGCTCAAACGTCGCCTGCACTGCCGGCACGTCGTTGTAGGCGAGCACCAGCGTGTCGCGCGCCGTGCCAACGGTCACGCCGAGAGAATTGGGCACGCCCAGCGTGGCCGCCGAACTGCCGGCGGCGACCAGCAGACTGTCCACATGCCCATGGTAGTTGCCCGCGAACTTGACCACGACATCGCGGCCGGTGAACCCGCGGGCCAGCCGCAGCGCACTCATTGTGGCTTCCGTGCCGGAATTGACCAGCCGCACCTTGTCGATCGACGGAACGAGCTCGATGATCAGCTCGGCCAGGTCATTCTCAGCGCGCGTCGGCGCGCCGTAGCTCGTGCCCGCACGCACCGCGCGCAGTACCGCTTCCGTGACGGCCGGGTGAGCGTGTCCGAGAATCATCGGCCCCCAGGAGCCGATGTAGTCGAGATAACGGTTCCCATCAACGTCGTAGAGCCAGGCGCCTGCCGCACGCTCGATCACCACGGGTTCACCACCTACCGCTCCAAACGCGCGGGCGGGGCTGTTCACCCCGCCCGGCATGAGCTGTAGCGCACGGTGGAAGAGGGCGTGACTCTGGGTGTGGATCAGCATCCTGGTGCTCGCCAGCCGAACTGCGGAACTCAACGCGGCGCTGTTGAGTCTAGAGCACCAGGCCGACCTCTGCCAGCGCGTGCGCCGTCATTCTGGCCCCGCACCACCGGCGCCGCGCGCGCCGACTCGGCTCGCATCCGCGCCGCTCCCACGGCCGACGGCCGTCCGCTACGTGAGAGCATGCCCGCGTCGGCACCCGGCCGATGACCGTCAGTCTGCGCCCGGACGGATCGGGGCAGCTGCGGCGAACGTGCGACCCCCACGGGCCCTCGCGACGCACCAGGAAGATCCTCGGCCATGCGACGGGGACCGGAGTCCCCGCGCGGCGCTCTCCCGCCCTGTGGTGCGCGATCCCGCTCCGGAATACCCGGTACCCCCAGGTCCGGCCGACGCACGCGATCCCGCGCTCCCGGTACGACGGGCAGCGTGTCCGCGATGCGACCCTGTGCAGTGCCCGCACCGGGCGCGTCGCCCGGTCCCCGGCTGCCGTCCCGCTCCGGCATGCGGGGAACCCGCACGTCCGACCTGCGCGTGCGATCGCGCGCTCCCGGTACGACGGGCAGCGTGTCCGCGATGCGACCCAGTCCAGTGCCCGCACCGGGCGCGTCGCCCGGTCCCCGGCTGCCGTCCCGCTCCGGCATGCGGGGAACCCGCACGTCCGGCCTGCGCATGCGA
>JALOQX010000163.1 GCA_025459265.1 Pirellulaceae bacterium
ATCGCGCACGGCGCGCGCCAAGTAGTTTCCAAACCGCGCTTCCACCGGCACAGGGCCGGATGGGGAGCGGGAAATCGCGCACGGCGCGCGCCAAGTAGTCTCCAAACCGCGCTTCCACCGGCACAAGGCCGGATGGGGAGCGGGAAATCGCGCACGCCTTCGCGGACGCAAAGCAGCACCGCAATTTCTGCCGACTTCATGGCCGAAGCCTGCGTCGCGCCGTCGCGGAAGTCCCTCTGCTCGTCTTGGCCCAAAACACCCTGACGCTCCACCGCCTTCGCCAGAACGCTGCTAAGTCCAACGCCGACAGCACTCAAAAGTGAGACGATCTCCGAGCCGATGGGGGAGCGGAGCGTGCGCGCGGTGTTGCCCGTACGTAGCCGATGATCTGGGCTCCCCATCGGACGAGCCGATGGGGGAGCGGAGAGTGCGCGTAGTGTTGCCCGCACGTAGCCGATGGTCTGGGCTCCCCATCGGACGAGCCGATGGCGGAGCGGTACGCACGCGAGTTGATGATCTCCTTCCCCCGCGTGACAAGCACGCGCGGGGGCTACTTGCCGCGCCTGACGCACTGACGCAGATCATCCTGTTCATCCTGTTCATCCTGTCTTAAGCGGCATTGTGCACGTCTGTTGACGTTGGCGCGTTTTTGATACGATGCCGCGGGAAGGGACGTCGTAACTGGTTCGATGCGGATGAAACCACGCCCATGATGCACGGCGGGTTGCCCGACTGGCCTATCTGGTGAGCGCCGCGCAGCATCGCGGGTGCCGTCCCGGTTGTGGAGGTAACACGACGATGCTCTGGTTTGGACGAATCGCTCTTGAGTCCTGGTGGTGTGCTGCCTCACCCGCGCTGGTGCAGGAGTCGGTGCAAACGCTGTTGCCCCGGGCCTTGGGCAACGCGGAGACCGTGCTGTTCGACGCGGCGGCGGCGGCGCGCTGGACCGGGACGTATGCAGGTCGATACGGCCGGCTCGAGATGTCCCTGGTTCTCTCCGCCGATCTGGGCGGCCCGGTGCAATGGGCTGGACCGCCACCCCGTGATGCGATAACAAGTTACCTGCGGTGCGCGGTCGTGACGCGCCGCGGAGGCACCGCGGCTGTCGCGTACTTTGCGACGCGGGGTTGCTATCGCCAGGAGGAATTGGCCCGCGCGCTGGAGATCAGTTTCGGCAACGCCCATCGACGGCGCGGCACGGCGAGTGTCCTGCGATCCCTGCGACTGCCGCTGCCGGCGCTGCGCCGGCCGCATCAGAGGGATCTCGCCGCGATCCTCGCCGTGTTCCGCTGCGAGAATCCCGCCTGCCGGTCGCGCGGCGCGGAAGTCCTGGTACCGCTGCGGGATATCGTGGACGCCACGCTGCAAAGACAGCGCGGCGCGGGAGCCATCGCCTATCCCTGCCCGAGCTGTGAAGGCCCGTGGCCTGCGCGCTGGGCGCTCACCTGGGTCCGCCCTCACTCGCCCGGCGCGCCGCTGGGCGCCTGCCTGGTCGTCGACTACTCGATGGCCCCGGCGCAGCCGCGTGGGACCGCGCGCGCGGGTACGATGCAAACCGTCACGGCGACGCCGGGCACGATACGATGGGGAAGTGTGTGGGATGCCACGACGGTGCCCGACGTGCCCCAGACGCTGGTGCGGTGCGCCCGACGCCCACGCCTGCACGCCCTGTTGCGTGCTTGCCGAACCGATCCGACTGCCGCCGGCGCGCTGAGCGCATATCTGCTGACGCCGGACAACCTCCGCGCATTCGTCGATTATTGCCGAAGCCTGCCCACGAGGGAAAAAAACGGACACGTCCCCACCGCACTCGCGCGGGCGTTCCATCCTCGCCGGCTGGGAACCTACCGTACCGCGCGCGACAACTGCCAGACCCAAGAAGGACACCACTATTACATCGCCTTTGGCCCCGATCGCTTCTTCCAACAGCTTGACTACTTCCGGCTGCTCGACCACACCGGACGCTTCCTGGACGTCGGGTCAGGGACTGGAGAAAAGGTGTTCCTGGCGTTCGCGCTGGGACGATTCGCCAGGTGCGACGGGCTGGAATACGATGCACGCACCGCTGCGGTCGCCGAGTTCCTGTTCGCGGCGATTGCGGCACAAGATCCCTATCCTGTGCGGCTATTCCAGGGGGACGCACTCACGTTCGATCGCTACGGTGACTACGACGTGATTTACATGTTTCGCCCGATCTTTGACGAAGTCCGTATGGGATCGTTGGTTCGTCGCATCGCCGACCAGATGAAGGTCGGCGCCGTCATGTTCGATGTCCTGGAACAGACTCTCGCGCTCCGGAAGGTGGATCCCGACTCCTTCGTGACGGCCGCACCGGGTTCCGACGGTTTCGCGACGTGGAACGAGGCGATTTCGGTCGACGACTTGCTCGCGCGTCACCATCTGGTGTGACCTTGGGCCGTAGTCTCACGTGACGAGTCAGCCCGGCTGTCTCCGGCGGCAATGTGGCCCGTTGCGCTGTATCCCCCGTGGGGCGATGTCGTTGCCGCTAAACGCAATGGGGAATACCGAATCCTGGGGAGGCGGGGGTCGAGCGCAACGAGCCCCCGGGAACGCCGAATGCTGGGGGCTCACTGCGTTCGTCCCCAGCCACCCGAGCGCGCTGGGGGCTCACTGCGTCCGTCCCCAGCCACCCGAGCGCGCTGGGGGCTCACTGCGTTCGTCCCCAGCCACCCGAGCGCGCTGGGGGCTCACTGCGTTCGTCCCCAGCCACCCGAGCGCGCTGGGGGCTCACTGCGTTCGTCCCCAGCCACCCGGCAGCACGTCCATTCTCAGACCGCGGCGGGCGGAATTTTGCGGGGGAACTTCGCAGCACGCCGGAGCGTCCAAAATGGCACGGCTCGTACGATCGGCAGGGGACGCACCACTGGTCGCGGCTCGTGCCACCCTCCACCAGTGGGCAGGAAATCGGCCCGTTACAGGGCGTCGACCGGCCGCCGGAGAGGCGTCGCGACCTGCGAAAACGGTGGGCGCGTCCCGGACTCCCCCGATCGAGCGAGCTAGATTGGCTCAGATAGCGCCACATGCGAGGGCTCCACCATGCACCGCCATTTGCGTCTGAAGACCGGTTTCATCGTGCTGGCCCTGGCGGCGGTCGCCGCCTCCGCCGAGATCGGGTTCATTGAGGATTTCGCCTTGGCGCCCGACCGCCAGAAGGCCCTCGACCAGCTCATTCCGGGCACGGAGGAATACTACTACTACACCTGTCTCCACCTCCAGTCGTTGCAGCGATACGACGAGGTCGATCGGCTGCTGGCGGCATGGATCGAGCGCCACAATGTGACGGACCGCGTGCGGGAGATCCAGCACCGGCAGGCGCTGCTGACCTATGTCCAGCATCCGCGTCAGTCTCTGATCTACCTGCAGCAACAGCTGGGACTGCAGCTGAATCATCAGCGGGAGACGGTGGACCAGGCGGCGCAACTGCCCACCCAGCTCGACGCGACGCTGATCAGCCGTGACCGACTGCAGCAGGAAGCGCTGCAGCGACACCCTGATACGCTCAACGGGTTTGAGGATTCCGCATTGGAGTGGCTGGCTGCGGCGGAGCTGGATCCGACCCGTCGCCGCGACCTGCTGCAGCGCATCCGCCGCCCGGACATCGCCGGTCTGGCACAGCTGATCGTCAGCGACCTGGACGCTCCCAACAGCCCCGGCTTCGGCGCGTTCCCCATCCATCACGACCTGCTGCAAAGTCAGCTTGATGAGCTCCTGCAGCTCAAGCCGGCTCTCCGCACGGAAGTCAATTTTGTCAACACGTATGTGACGAAGCTCCGCCCCAGCCCCGATGTTGACTGGCAGCACGCGCCCTCCGAGCTCCAGGCGTACCTGGCACGACTGTGGGGGTTCGTGTCGACGTTGAGCCCAGCGTACAACTCTCTGAAAGCCCATGTGCTCTACCATCGGCTGGCGACCGACCAAATGCAGAGTACGTACGACAGGGCGACATTCCTGGCGTATCTGGCCCTGCCGCGGCCAGCGCCATATGTGAATCCGAAATACCTGGAAACGGCGGAACACCGGCAGTTTCCCTGTAATTTGGGAGAAGACTTTTCCGCCGTCACCCAGCTGCCGACGGTAGGCAACGACGAACTGCTCGTGCGGCAGTACTTGCAGCACTTTTTCGTGGAGGAGGCCGATTACACGGCCTACGAACCCTTCGTCAGTGATGAGTACCTGAAGCACCTGTTCGCCGAGACGAAGATTGTCAACGGGCTGGGTGACCCGGAGAAATGGTACGCGATGCTTCCGCCGCACAAGTATCAGGAGCTGAAGGAACGCGTGGACATCGACTTCGCGCCGACGAATCCGCGGTTCTTCGCCGCTGACGAACCGGTGGTGCTCGACTTGTTCGTCAAGAACGTCCCGACATTGATCGTGAAGGTCTATCGGATCAATGCGCTGAACTACTACAAGGATCAAGCTGGCGAGATCAACACCGGCCTGAACCTCGACGGCCTGGTGGCCAACGAGGAGTTGACGTTCAATTACAGCGAACCGCCGTTGCGGCGCATGTCGCGGCGGTTCGACTTCCCCTCGCTTTCCCGACCCGGCGTCTACGTCATCGACTTCATCGGCAACGGCAAGAGCAGCCGCGTCCTGATCCACAAGGGACGGCTGCGCTACCTGCTCCACACCACCGCCGCTGGCCACGCTTTCACTGTCCTGGACGAACAGAACCGGCCGCTCCACGACGCCGCGCTGTGGATGGGCGGGCAGTTGTACCAGGCCGGACCCACCGGCCAGATCGTCGTCCCGTACAGCACGAGCCCCGGTCGGCAGCCCATCGTGCTGCTGCACGGTGACGTCGTGACGTTGGACGCGTTCCACCACGAAGCCGAGAACTACGCGCTGCAGGCGGGAATCTATCTGGACCGCGAGTCACTGCTGTCCGGCCGCGTGACGCAGGCGCTGGTCCGCCCTGGTCTCTACGTGAACGGCGTGCCGGTGAGTCGCACGATCCTCGAAAACGTCCGCCTGGACATCACATCTGTCGATCTCGATGGCGTGAGTACGACCGACACGGTCAGCGATCTGAAGCTGAGCGAAGACCAGGACGTCGTCCACACGTTCCGCGTACCACCGCGGCTGGCATCGATCACGCTCGCCTTGCGCGGTCAGGTCACGAGCCTCAGCGCGAATCAGCTGATCGACCTGCAGGCGGCGCAGACGTTTGCGATCAACGAGATCGACAAGACGATGGCCATCGAGGATCTGCACTTTTCCCGCAGCGGGCAGGAGTATTACGTCGACGTGCTCGGCCGCACGGGAGAACCGCGCGCCAATCGCCCGGTCCTCGTGACGGCCAAGCACAAGGACTTCCGCGATCCGGTGCACGTGATGCTGCGTAGTGACGACGCCGGCCGCATCCACCTGGGAACGCTTGACCAGATCAGCTGGGTAACCGCCAAAGGTCCCGAAGGAACCGAACACCAATGGCCCGTGCGTGCCGACCGGCACAGTTACGCGCAGTCCCTGCACGGCCTGGCCGGCCAGACGCTCGAAGTGCCCGCCGTCGCGGTGGGCGAGAATCCGAGCCGCGACCGGCTATCGCTGCTGGAAGTCCGCGATGGGACCTACGTGGCCGATCGGTTTGACGCGTTGTCCATCGAAGGGGGGACGTTGCTGCTGCGGGATCTTCCGCCCGGGGACTACGACCTGATGCTGAAGTCCCAGGGCCAGCGGATCCAGATCCGGATCACGGCGGGACCCGCGCTGGCTGGTTACGCTGTCGGAGCCCATCGCCAGCTCGAACTCCGCGGCGAGCATGCACTGCACGTCGGTCAAATCGAAGTGCGTGACGAGGAACTGAAGATCCAGTTGCGCAACGCGTCGGAGCTTGCGCGCGTACACGTGTTCGCGACCGAAATACAGCCGGCGTTTGCCGCCTACGACCAGCTGGTCAAGGTGGGCGACGCCGAGCCGTCGTGGAGTCGCTTCGGACGTGCCGCGGCGATTTACCTGGAAGGCCGTCGCATCGGCGACGAATTCCGCTATGTCCTCGATCGCAAGTACGCACGGAAATTTCCGGGGAATATGCTCACGCGCCCCGAACTCCTGCTTAATCCCTGGGCTGTCCGCGACACCCAGACCGGGCAGGAGCAGCTGCAGCAGGGCGACGAGTTCGCCGCCGCAGCGCCCGCCCCGGCGACGGAGGCCGTGCGCGAGCCGACAGGAGAAGCGGCCCCGGTCGTCCCCACCGACTTCGCGTCGCTCGATTTCCTCGCCAAACCGTCCGTCGTGCTGCTCAATGCCCGCCCGGACGCCCAGGGTGAAGTGCGCATCCCACGTGAGAAGCTGCAAGGCAAACAGATGATCTGCGTCGTGGCCGTCGATCCGTTCACGACCAGCTGTCGCGCCATCAGTCTGCCCGCTGCATCACCGCAGCGACTGGACCTCCGTTTGCTGCGGCCGCTGGATCCGGCCAGCCACTTCTCGCAGCAGAAGCAGATCAGCCTCCTGTCTGCCGGCGAGACGTTCGTGCTGCAAGACGTCCGCGCGGGCAAGTTCGAGCTCTACGACAGCCTCGCGCGAGTGTATCAGCTCTATGAGACGTTGCTGCCCGGTTCGCACCTGGGTGACTTCCGCTTCGTACTGCGCTGGCACCAGCTGTCCGACGCGGAGAAACGCGAACACTTCTCAAAATACGCCTGCCACGAGTTGAGCTTCTTCCTGCACCGCAAGGACCCCGAGTTCTTCCGCACCGTCGTGCAGCCCTACCTGAAGAACAAACTGCACAAGACGTTTCTCGATCATTACCTGCTGGAAGACGACCTGAGCGGGTATCTGGCGCCCTGGCAGTACCAGCAGTTGAATGTTGTCGAGCGCATTCTGCTGGGGCGGCGCATCGCCGCCGAACGCACGGTCACCGCGCGACAGCTGACCGACGTGTTCCACCTGATCCCGCCGGATGTGGATCGGTTCAATCTGTTGTTCGACACCGCACTCCGCGGGCGTGCGCTCGCGGCGGAAGGGACGCTGCAACTGGGCGAGGCCCTGGAGGAAGCCCAGTCGCGCCCGGCACTCGCCGCGTTCGGCGCGATGGGGTCAGGCGGCGTGGCCGGTGGTCGGGGCGAAGGAGCCGAAAAGCTGGCCCGTCGCGCACGGTCCTCCGTGGCTGGCGCAGATCGCGTCGAGCGTCTGGCCGAAAAGGCCGCCGAACTGGGCGATCAGCCTGTCGAAGTGCCGCCGGCGCCGTCGCCAGCGGCCGCTGAGCCCGAGAGCCTCGCCGCGAACGGCGCGGCGGCCGACGCGCGCGACAATCTCTTCTTCGAGCGCGAAGTCACGGCAGGGGTCCAGCTGCGCGAGCAGATGAAACAGCTGCAGTTGTTCCAGCCGCTGGACCAGACCAAGGAATGGGCCGAGAACAACTACTACCAACTCCCGATCACGGCACAGATCGCGGACCTGGTCACGGTCAACGCCTTCTGGGTCGATCTGGCCACGCACGATCCCGAGCAACCGTTCCTCTCGACGCACCTGGCGGAGGCATCGCGCAACTTCAGCGAGGTGATGTTCGCCCTGAGCTTCCTCGACCTGCCGCCGGAATCGCCGCAGCATGACGCCGACGTCGTGGAGGGTGCCGCGCGGGTCACACTGCACGGCGCGGCAATCGTGTTTCACGAACAGATTCAGCCCACGCGATCTTCCGAAGAGACGGCACCGATCCTGGTCAGCCAGAACTTCTTCCGCCACGGGGACCGCTACCAGCAGGTGCAGAACGAACAGGTGGATAAGTTCGTCACCAGGGAATTCCTGGCACAGACCGTCTACGGCGGCCTGGTGGTGGTCACCAATCCGACATCCAGCCGCCGGAAACTCGACGTGCTGACCCAAGTCCCGGAGGGTGCCATCCCGGTCAACAACGGTCAATATACAAAGCACACGCAAGTGCAGCTGGATCCCTATCGGACCGAGGCGCTGGAATTCTATTTCTATTTCCCGGCCCCAGGTCAGTTCCAGCACTTCCCCGTGCATGTCGCGCGCGGAGACGCTTTGGTTGCCGCCGCGGAAGCGCTCGCGTTCAACGTAGTTAACGAGCCGACGCAGATCGACCGGACGTCGTGGCCGTACCTGTCACAGCATGGGACAGACCAGGAAGTACTCGACTATCTGCAGCGGGAAAACCTGAACGCTATTGACCTCGACAAAATCGCCTTCCGCATGCGCGACAAGGACGTCTTTCGCCAGACGATCGCTGTTCTCTCGCAGCGGCACCTGTACAATCACACGCTCTGGTCGTACGCCATTGAGCACGATGAACCGGGCGCGGCGCGGGAGTTCCTCAGCCACTGTGATGATTTCGTCAGTCAGTGCGGGGACCAGCTGGACAGCCCGCTGCTGACGATTGACCCTGTGCTGCGGCGCCGCTACGAGCACCTCGAGTATCGACCGCTGGTGAACGCGCGGGCTCATCAGATTGGGCAGCGCCGGCAGATCCTCAATGATCGGCTCCACGCACAGTATCATCGCTGGCTCAAACTGCTCAGCTACGCCCGCCAACTGAGCGACCAGGATCGGCTCACCACGGTCTACTACCTGCTCCTGCAGGATCGCCTGGCCGACGCCGAGACGCAGTTCCAGCAGGTCGACGCCGCCCAGCTGGCGACCCGCTTACAGTACGACTACTGCCAGGCGTATCTGGCGATGAGCGCCGGCAACACGGACGAGGCACGGAAGATCGCCTCACGGTATGATCCGTATCCGGTCGACCGCTGGCGGAATGCCTTCGCGCTGGTTCGCAGCCACCTGGATGAGATCGAGGGGCAACACGCCGGTCCGGTCGACCAGCGCGATCGGGCGCAAGTCCAGGACGAACTGGCAGCGCGGCAGCCGAGTTTCGAGTTCACGGTCGAGAACAGGACGGTCCGCCTGGATTATCGCAACCTGCAACAGGTGCGGATCAACTACTACCGCATGGACATCGAGCTGCTGTTCAGCCGTAATCCGTTCGTCCAGCGTTACTCCGGCCAGTTCAGCTACCTTCAGCCGAACCTGACACAGACGGTCGACCTGCCGGAGGGACAGACGCACGTCGAACTGCCGTTGCCCGATGCGCTGCTGAATCAGAACGTGCTGGTAGAGATCGAAGGGGCCGGCGTGCGGCACTCCGAGGCGCACTACAGCAACTCGCTCACTGTCCAGGTCGTGGAGAACTACGGCCAGGTCCGCGTGACGGACGCCGCGACCGGTCAACCGCTCTCCACCGTCTACGTCAAGGTCTGCGCACAGCTGAACGACGGTCAGATCCAGTTCTACAAGGATGGTTACACGGATCTGCGGGGACGGTTTGACTACGCGACGCTCAGCACGAACATGCTCGACAACGTGTCGAAGTTCGCCATCCTGGTGCTGAGCGATCAGCAGGGGGCACTGGTGCGGGAGGCGGATCCGCCGAAGCGTTGAGCTTGTCCCTGGGGCAGATGGAGACAGGAAAATGGGGGACAGGAAGATGGGTACTTGCTCATCTTCCTGTCCCTCATTTTCCTGTCCCCCATCTTCCTGTCCCCTCGTGTTCCGGCCTCCTTGCGGAACGTGGCGATCACCCGCCTCGCACCTCCGCCAGGAACTCGCGCGTCACATCCTGCCGCGGCGATTCGAAGATCTGTGCGGGAGGCCCCGATTCCGCAATCCGGCCCTGGGACATGACGTGGACCGTGTGAGCCACGCTGCGGGCGAAGCCGAGCCCGTGGGTGACGACGACCATGGTTTGTCCCTCCCGCGCCAGGTCGGCCATGACGCTGATGACTTCGGCCGTCATGCGCGGGTCCAGCGCGCTGGTGGGTTCATCGAACAGAATCGCCTCGGGTTTCATTGCCAGCGCTCGGGCGATGGCGACGCGTTGCTGCTGCCCGCCGGATAACGTGGCGGGACGCGCGTGCAGTTTGTCCTCCAGGCCTACGCGCCGCAGCAACTGCGTGCCGAGTTCCTCGGCCTGGTCACGGCTGATCTTGAGGACGTGCCGGGGCGCCTCGGTGACATTCTCCAGCACCGACAGATGGGGGAAGAGGTTGAACTGCTGGAAGACCATGCCCACACGCCGCCGCAGCTGGGCCAGCACCGCATCGTGCCCGCCCGAGCCGGATAACTCCAGATCACCGAATCGAATTCGGCCCTGGTCAAAGGACTCCAGACCGTTGATCGTGCGCAAGAGCGTGCTCTTGCCACCCCCGGATGGGCCCAGGAGCACACAGACCTCACCGGAGCGGACGGTGAGCGACACGCCGCGGAGCACTTCGACCTGACCGTAGCGTTTGTGGATGTCGATCAATTCAAGCATGTGGACGTCCCTCCGCCAGCCGACGTTCCAAGCGGGCGACGAGGATCGACAGCGGATAGCTCATCGCCAGGTAGAGCAGGGCAGTGACCAGGCCCAGCTCGACCACGCGACCCGTGCTCTGTGCGTGGATATAGTACTCCTTACTGAGTTCGAAGATAGTGATCACCGAGCAGACGGCTGTGTCTTTGAACAGGGCGATGAAGTCGTTCATGACTGGCGGAATGACGAGGCGGAACGCCTGCGGGATGATGATACGGCGGAGGGCCAGGAGCCGCGACATGCCGAGCGACAAGGCGGCTTCCAGCTGCCCGCGCGGGATCGCCTGCAGGCCGGCGCGGTAGATCTCCGCTTCATATGCGGAGTAGTTCAGCGCCAACCCAAGGACGCCGGCGACCAGCTTGGGCAGGTACAGTCCCAGTTCCGGGAGCAGGAAGAAGATCACGTACAGCTGCAGCACCAGCGGCGTGCCGCGGATGATCTCGACGTACCACCCGAGAACCGGCCGCAGCCCGCGCGGCCCGTAGAGCCGCCCGACGGCGATCAGGATGCCCGCCGCGATGGCCAGCGGCATGGAACAGACGGCCAGCAGCACGGTGATCAGGGCCGCGCGCAACAACAGTGGCGTCCGACTCCGCACGTCGTCCCACCAATCGTTGTGCTCCGCCACTTCACCTGCGCCAGCCGGCGCAGCGGGGTCCGGACGGAAATCCCCGTCCGGTCCGGTGATCAGCCCGCGCTGACGCTGCGCGTCGTTCCACAGGCCGTATCGGTCGAGCACCTGGGGAAAACTCCCGTCCGCGTAGACGTCGAGCACGGCCTGATTCAGCGCGCGGACGAGCGACTCGTCGCCAGGCCGCGTCAGGATCACGTAATAGCCGGGCTCCACCGGTTCGCCCAGTCGCCGCAGGCCGGGAAAGCGCCGTTCGTAGAACGTGACGACCGGCAGGTCTTGCACGGTGGCATCGATGCCGTCGATGTCGATTTCCACGGCACGCATCGCGTCGGTGCTGCCGTCGTAGCGAACGACTTCTATCGCATCGCCGAACTCGCGGCGGACATACCGGTCGGCCGCCGATCCGCCCAGCACCGCCACGCGCGGCTTGTCCTCCCGCGGCGCGCGGAGATCGTCCAGCGTGCGGAAGCGCGGATCGTCTTTGCGGACGAGCATCTGCAAGTGGTAGATGTAGTAGGGGATCGTCGTGCCATAACGCTCGGCCCAGGTGGGCGTCCATTCGTAGCCGTTGAGCACAATGTCGATGTCGCCGCGTTTGGCCAGGTCGGGAAGCTTGTCCCATTGACCCTGGACAAGTTCGGCCCGGACGCCGAGCCGTGCGGCCAGCAGGTTGGCCAGATCGAATTCGAACCCCTGGCAGGCCGTCGGGGCGTCGTCGCGCGGGTACACGAAGGGCCCCCCGCCTTCCGCATCCGCGCCCCACAGGAGCACGCCGCGCTCGCGAATGGACTCGACGGTGTCCGCCCGCGCGAGCAGGGCCGCGCTGCTCGCCACGACGATTCCGGTCAGTAGGGACAGTCCCGTGTTGACCCGCTTGTGCATGGACCGGCTCCTTGAACGTACTGCCCGCGACGTCAGGAAGTGTACGCGGTGTTGAGGTGGGAGTGAATACTCCCGGACAGGCGGCGAGGCGTGCGAGCGCCGTCGGCCGGAATCCGGTGCGACGTGGCCGACAAGCGGATGGACTCTCACGCACTGTGTGTGCGCCGCTTGCACCCGGCAGAACAGCGAGTCACAATGCAGGCCAATGGCGTTGACCTGGTCGTCCGTTGTTTGTCCCTTGGGCGGAATCCCATGATCGTCACGGATAAGTCGCAGGCCGATCGCAGGGCGATGACCTTTGCCATGCACCTCTCGCTTGGCATCGGCCTGCTGATGTTTGTCATCAAGGGCGCGGCCTATCTGTTGACCGGCTCAGCCGCCATCCTCAGCGACGCGGCCGAGTCGGTCGTGCACGTGGCGGCGGT
>JALOQX010000448.1 GCA_025459265.1 Pirellulaceae bacterium
GCTGGGGACGAGCGCCGGGTGGCTGGGGACGAGCGCCGGGTGGCTGGGGACGAGCGCCGGGTGGCTGGGGACGAGCGCCGGGTGGCTGGGGACGAGCGCAGCGAGCCCCCAGCGTTGCGCGCCAGGATGAAACGTTGTCGGAATCACGCCACTGTGTACTGCGGGATATTCCCCGCTGCGCGAGGATGTCAGCCGCCAGCAACAGGTGCAATGAGCACGAGTTCGGCGGACGGCTCCAACGGCGGGGAATCGTGGCGCGCGACTGTGCCCAGGTGTCGCCCGGAGAGCACCACCAGCATGGTGTCCGGCAACTGATGTGCGTTGCCCAGGCAATTGCGGATGGCAGCCAACGCCTCGTCGACGGTGGCGCCGGCGGACAACTCGAGTGAGCCCGGCAGCAATTGGTTCGCGTGGTAACTGTGCCCCAGATACGTGATCTTCAGCTTCACGCTTGCACCTGGTTCTTCAGCCGGCAGGGTTCTGGCCGCAGCAACAACACAGCGGATCGCGACGCAGCTGCACGTGATGGCACCGACCGCGGAAACCATCGTACGTCAGGAGTTGACCCCACGGCGGATCTCCGCAACCGGAGAGGATCTTAATCGCTTCCAGGGCCGCCAGCGATCCCATGGCGGAACTGATCGCCCCGACCACGGGAAACTGCTCTTCAAAGGGCGGTGTTTCCGGGTAGATGCACCGCAGGCAGGCGGTGCGGTGCGGCTGGAGCACCATCAACGTCCCGGTCATGCCCCATTGGGCAGCGTCAATCAGCGGCACGCGCGCGGCCACAGCAGCGGCGTTGAGCCGCAATCGCTCGACGAACGTCGGGGCGCAGGCGATAACCAGGTGCGCGCGGCGAGCCAAGCTGAGGGCCTCTGTATCGTCCGGTTCCCGCGGGATGACCTCGACCGTGACGAATCGGTTCAGGGATCGCAGCCGCTGGCCGAACTGAGCCGCGCGGGCCTGCCCCAGGCCCGATTCCGCACCGAGCACCTGGCGGTTGAGGTCGGGTGATTCCAGGTTGCCGCCGTGGGCGATGATGATGTGTCCCACGCCGGCCATCGTCACGGCCAGCGCGGCCGGTCCACCGATGCCGCCGGCACGCGAAATGAGCACGGTGGCCTGCTTCAATCGCGTCTGAGCGGCGGGAGTGAGGACACCGGGCCCGAGCTGCCGCGCGTAACGTTCCTGTTCCTCCGCCGTCAGTTCGTCGGGCCCTGGGGCTCCGTCCGGCGGTTCTGGCGGTGGCGTCACATTCAGGCGTCCTGGTCTTGGCCCTACCGCACCTGCGTCGGTGCGGTGCCGTCCTCTGGGGGCGGCGTGTCCGACACAAGCCGTTGGCAACCTGCTTCCGCCAGCGGCAGAATCGTACGCGTCTGCAGCACGCCGTGGCGCTCGACCAGCAGTTCCACGGGCTGCGTGGTGGCGGTGACCAGCTGGCCGAATTCCCGCGCGTCGGCAAAGGCCTGCCCGTCTACGGCATACACGCGGTCCAACGGCGCGAGTCCCGCCTGATCGGCCGCGGACCCGGGCACGACGCGCGTCAGCATGACCACCGACGATTCGGCCACGTCCTCGTCCCACGCGATCCCCACGCGGACCGGTTCCCCACGCAGCTCGACGGCCACCCCCTGCGGTTCGGGATCACCGGGCCGCAGAATCACAATGTCCGTCGCCCGCGGCGCGGCCAGCACCAGCAACTGGAATTGTGCCCCGTCGGTCACATCGCAGCCGTTGAATCGGATCACACGGTCACCGATCCGCAGCCCGGCCTGCGCCGCGGGGGAATCCGCCGCCACACGCGTAATCGGCAGACCCGGTGCGGCGTCGACCGTCCCCCAGGAGAGCCCGAGTCGCGGAGGGGCTGGAGCCATGGCCCGTTCGAATTCCGATTGCGCGACGTTCGTCTCCAGCCGGGAGTCTTCGCGAAACGCCGGCACCGCGTCCGCTTCCGCCAGCTCGTAGGCCAGGCAGAACATGAGCTGGGTCACCGACTGCGTCCCCTCGCGGTTGATCCGTTCCGTATCATCGCTCGGGCGATGATAGTCCTTGTGCAGGCCGGTATGGAGCATCAGGACCGGGATGCCACGTTCAAAGAACGAGTAGTGGTCGCTGTCGGCGTTGACGCCCCATTTGAAGTCCAGATTCAACCTGAACTCGGCATTGTGCTGACTCAACAGCCGCCGCAGGCCGGCGGCGGAGCGGGAACCGTACACTTCCACGCGGTTGTCCTGCAAGCGTCCGATCATGTCGGCATTGAAGGCGAACACGATGCGGTCCAGGGGCACGGTGGGGGCGGATGTCCAGTGCTTCGAGCCCAACAGCCCTTTCTCCTCCCCGTCCCAGAAGGCGAACAGAATGGACCGGCGGGGTGGTTCCGGCAGCGTGGTGAACGCCTGCACCAGTTCCAGTACACCCGACGTGCCGCTGGCATTGTCATCCGCCCCGTTGTGGATCTGCCCGGTCGGACCGAAGCTGTTGCGTGCCGTCCCACGCCCGACGTGGTCGTAATGCGCGCCGATCACGATCACTTCGTGACGCAGTTTGGGATCGCCGCCCGTGATCATACCCAGAATATTGCGGTAGCCCGCGCCGAACGACTGGACGTACGTGCCGCCCTCACCCGCCGGCTCCAGCTGCAGCTCTTCGAGCACCTGCAGCAGGTATCCACCTGCCGCCCGCCCACCTGAACTGCCCGCCTCGCGCCCCTCGAACCGGTCGTCGGCCAGGAGATCGACATGATGCCCCAGTTCAGAGACGGTGATGGAATTGAATGCCGCATGGAACGCCGCCACGTCGACGGCACGGGCGGGCGCGACCGCCAGCACGACCGCCAGCGGGACTCCCAGCGCAGTACTTCGCCAGAAACGCATCGAACCAGACTCCCAGGTGTCACATCAAAGTTAGTCGAAAGGTGCATGCGCGTCGATCAGGGCGCGTCAGCCTCGAGACCCGAGGCGATGGACAAGCTGTAGATGAGAATCGAGCCGCCCTTCGCGGAAATATAGCTCAGGGGCAACCCGCGTGGGGCCGTCGCGGTCCGAAAAAGGCGGCTTGCGGATCGTCCGGGTATGTTGCAGAATCAGGACATGGGGCGGTACGGCCACGTCCGAGCGGCGAGCCGGCAACCCCGGGACCCCGGAGAGGTGGCTGAGTGGTCGAAAGCGCCGGTTTGCTAAATCGGTGACCGGGAAACTGGTCCGCAGGTTCGAATCCTGTCCTCTCCGCTCCGTGAAGCCGCTTGTGAAGCGACGCTCGTGACTTTTTCATTCGCACGCACGGTTCATGTTCGGCTGTTCTCGTGACTTGCAGCAACGCCGGTGAATCGGCACTCGTCGGATAACAGAGGCGTTGTCTCTCCCGTTCGTGTTCTCTTCGGTTCAGTTTGTGGTGTGCAATCCCATCCCGTGCTGAGGCGAGGGCCGAAGGCCCGGCACAGCCTCTGCCGGGGCCGACAGGCCCCGGTAGAATGCTCGGTGAGAACTCCTCAAGGCCCGAAGGGCCGACACAGGCCTGATTGTGTCGGCCCTTCGGGCCTGAATGTCGTCGATTCGCCTTCTCACCGGTGGCTTGCGCCACCGGCAGAGGCTGTACCGGGCCTTCGGCCCT
>JALOQX010000015.1 GCA_025459265.1 Pirellulaceae bacterium
GATGCCGTGTATCACTGCCTGTTCAGTCCCGACAGCGCGTATCTGCTCTCGGGCAGCCGCGATCGCACGGCACGGATCTGGCGCGTGGAAGACAGCCAGCCGGTGCGGCCGCCGTTGCGTCACACCGCGTCGGTCAACGCCGTGCATTGGTGCGTGGATCAGCCATGGTTTCTCACGGGCGATCTGCAGGGGAACCTCCGGCACTGGACCTGGGAAGCGGCGGACTTGCCGGCAGCGTCGTTTTCCCTGCCGGAACGGCAGGTGAATGCCGTGCGGTATCTTGCGGGTGGGACGCTCTTTGCCGCCACGTTCAATCGTCAGGCGCCGCGCGCGCGTTGGTCCGGCGGCGGCGCCGGCGTATGGGAATTGGCGACGGGCAAGCTGCTCGCGCCCCTGTGGCCACTGTGGGACGAGGTGTACTCGCTGGACGTATCGCCCGACGGTACACTGTTATTGACGGCAGGCGCCGACGGGGTCGCGCGCCTGTGGCCACTCCGGCCAACCGAGCGGAGCGTGGACGAGCTGGTGCGGGTGGGGCAATTGTTGTCGGGGCGGCGCATTGACCGCGGCGTCAATCTGGTCGCGCTGGATGCCGCGACGCTTCGCCGCGAGTTTCTGGACTTGCGCGACCGGCAGGCCGGCGGCCTCTCCGTTTCGCAGGAGGACGCGGCGAACTGGGATCGATGGCTGGCAGTGATGACGCCCGATCGTCCGCAGCGCACTCCATGACGGGCAGCCACCGGATTGCACACTGGATCGTGGCCGGGCGGTGGCCGTGTCTGGCGGCCGCCGCGGTGCTCGCTGCGCTGGCCTGGCTGCCCGCCACGCGGCTTGAATTCGATCGCTCCCTGGAGAACATGTTCCGCCGCGGCGATCCGCTGTTGGCCGCCTACCGCCGTCTGCGGGAGCAGTTTGGCGAAGACGAGATCGTCATGGCGGTGTACGAGGATCCGCAGCTGCTGGCCGCCGACGGGAGCGGGATCGAGCGACTCGCGGCGCTCGATCGGCAGTTGCGGGAGGTGCCGGGTGTGCGGGAGGTTTTGAGCCTGGCGGAGGTGAACCGAGCGCTGCAGGTCGTGACGTCGCTTCCGCGACTGGGGCCCTCGGCGGATGCGCCTGCGGCGATCGCCCGGCCGGACGATCCCCTCGCGGCGGCGTTTCGCGACATGTTTGCCGGGTACACGCACGATGCGCGCGGGCAGATCGCGGCGCTCGCCTGCATGCTTGAGCCGGAGTCCACGGCTCCTTGTCCCCGCCGTGACACGATTGACCGGCTGCGCGGCATCCTGGAGGGCCGGCCCCGCGGCATGGTGGCGGGCGAACCCGTGATGGTGATGGACGGGTTTCGCTATCTCGACCGGGACGGGCGGCGTTTGGGCTGGGCGACGATGTCGCTGCTGGCACTGGCGCTCTTCCTCAGTTTCCGCAGTCTCCGCTGGGTCGTGATCGCGATCCTGGTCGTGCAGTGGACGTTGCTCCTGACACGCGCCTCGGTCGTCTGGCTCGGGTTGCGGCTGAGCATGGTCAGTTCGATGTTGAACGCCATCGTCACGGTGGTGGGCGTGGCCACGGTCGTGCACATCATTGTCCGGTTCCGCCAGGCGCGGGTGCGCGGGTTGGAGCCGCGGGCGGCGCTGGTGCAGACCCTGGCCATTCTGCTGGTGCCGATTTTCTGGGCCTGCGCGACGGACGCGGCGGGTTTCCTGTCGCTGCGGGTCGCCCAGGTGGGACCGGTCCGTGATTTCGGGCTGATGACGGCGTTGAGTTGCTGGTGGGTGCTGTGCGGCGTGATGCTGGTGGTACCCGGGCTCGCGCTCTGCGGCCGGTTTGACTCGGATCCACGACACACGTGGGGGGACGACTGGTTGGGCACCGAGCTGTTGCGGATGGTGCACGGGGCCGCGCGACGTCCGCGCGGTCCGCTCGTGACGCTGGTGCTGCTCTTCGGCGTGTCGGTCGCGGGGCTATTTCGTCTGCAGATCGAGACGGACTTCACGCGGAACTTTCGGCGCGGGTCGCCGATCGTCGAGTCGTACGCCTTCATTGAATCGCGGCTGGGCGGAGCCGGTGTGTGGGACGTGCTGGTTCCCGCGCCGGCCGTGCTGGACGTGGCCTTCGTGGACCGCATGGCCGCCTTTCAGGAGGCGCTGCGGGCGATCACGATCGACAGCGACGCGGGGCAGCGTGTCATCGGACTCACGAAGGTGTTGAGCCTGATCGATGGCATCCAGGCGGCCGGCGTGCATCCGCTGCTGGCGCACGTACCGCCTGAGCTTCGCGCGCGCGGGATGACGCTGACCATGCCGCACTTCACGGCGGCCCTGCGCACCGGGCACGGGGACAGCGCGCAGAACTATGTGCGGGTCATGCTTCGGGCCCGCGAGCAGCAAACGGCGCGCGAAAAGGCCCAGCTGATTGCCGCCGTCACGCGGGTGGCACAGGAGCACTTTCCGGCGGGTGCGGACGGCCCAGGGGCCGAGGTGACCGGATCGTATGTGCTGCTGACCAACCTGATCGACAGCGTGCTGCGTGACCAGTGGTTGTGCTTTGGCGTCGCCGCACTGAGTGTGGGCTTGATGCTGGCGGTGGCCTTTCGCAGCATCCGGTTGGCGCTCGTCGCGCTGGTGCCCAACGTGCTGCCGATCCTGTTCGTGCTCGGCGCCATGGGGTGGCTGGACGTCAAGGTCAACATGGGTGCCGCCATGATCGCGGCGGTCTCGATGGGGCTGAGCGTAGACGGATCGATCCACTACATCATGTCGTTTGTGCAGGCCCGGCGTGGGGGGTGGAGTGTCCGGCGTGCGATGTGCGAAGTCCAGCATACGGTCGGGCGTGCGGTCGTCTACGCGACCGTCGCGCTGATTGTCGGATTCCTGGCGCTGTGCGGGAGTGAGTTCGTGCCGACGATCTACTTCGGATGTCTGGTCAGCCTGGCGATGCTGGGAGGCTTGCTCGGCAATGTCCTGGTGGTGCCGCTGCTGCTGTTGGTCGCGGCGCGCAGTCCCGGGGCTGGTGTCCGCGACCGGGGCTGACCTCACTGCTCCATTGCGTAAAGAACCACGTTCGTGCCGATCCGCGCCGCATCTTCCTTGAGGTAGCCCTTGCACTCCAGCGACGCACTGCTCTCCAGGGCGCAGCTCAGGTCGTACGGCGAGAACACGACGACGTAGCGGCCCTGCACCTGGAGTCCTTCCAGCAGCGGCGCGGTCTGCGTGCGGCGGGCGTCGAGCCGCTGGCCGGCTTCGCGCAGCAGGGGGTCGTTGAGCGTCACGCGGCTCAGATCAAACCCGCCGAACTCGTTCGAGAAGAGCGGATGATTGACCGGGATGCGTTCCAGCTTTTGTCCCGGGAAGATCGCTTCCATTTCGCGCCGGAAGGCGGCGGCGAACTCGGGACTGGCACAGATGGCGTCGGCCAGCAGGAAACCGCCATTGGCCACGTAATCGGCCAGCGCTTTGCGTTCCGCGGCGTTCCAGCGGAAGCTCCGCCGCCCGTGCACGAACAGGATCGGATATTCCAGCAGCGCGCCGCTGTTGGCGGTGACCAGTCGCTGTTCGGCCAGCACGCGCAGTTCCACTTCCTGCCGCAGGTACCGCAGCAGATTCCGCAGCGCGTTGGGCGCATCGTCGCTCCCCCCGTCATGCTGCAGCTTGGCGATCACGAGCACGCCGCGCGCCGATTCGTGCCCGCCCGTATCGGCGGCGATGACGCTGGGCCGGTCCAGTTTCTCCTTCAGCACGCGGTTGGTGGCGTACGCCACCACGTTCTGCCCGATCTGGATCCGGGCCTGGATGTCGTCCCGCACCTGCGCGGGCACATCCAGTTCGCGCCCGGGCGCACTGAGCTCCCAGTAGCAGGACAGGTTGGTCGGGCAGTACACGACGCTGGTCCGGCAGCAGGCTTCGATGCCGTAGAGCGGCTGCAGGTATTGCGGATTCACGCTCCCTTCCGCAAACCACACGGCATGGTCGGGGGGCAGGAGGCGGAGACTCGCGGTCGGAAACATGTCCTGCATCAGCTGTCGGAACGATGCGTCGAACGCCTTCCCGTCGCAGCCATCCCCGTCGCACGCCTCGGCAAAGATGAAGCCGCCCTGCTCCACATAGAGCCGCAGTTGTTCGCGCTGATCGCGCGTCAGGTTCAGCGACTGACGACCGCTGAGAAACAGCACCGGGGCCTCCAGCAGATCCTCGACCGAAGCCGCTTCGAGATCGATGGTCTGCCACGTGAGTTCCCGCAGCCACGCCTGTTCGATGTGACGCGTCAGATTCGGCACCCCTCCGGCGTGCAGATCCCATTCCCCTTCCGCACCGTACTTGGCCTTGGCGATCACGACCGGCCGACGGCCTTTGGCCAGAAAGAGCAGCGCCAGGGAGGTGGCGACCAGCGGATTGCTTTCGGCGGTCCCCACGCCGCGCCAGCTCCCCGAAAAATCATCCTGCTCGCGCACCAGCACTTCCGCACCTTCCCGATACCAGTCGTGACCGCCGATGAACCGGCGGCCGGTCAATCGCCCCGCGCGTTCCAGGCCGTAGAGGTAGTAGAGCAACCAGGAGCGATCGCCGGGATTGGCCCGCACGCTGAAGCTGCGTCCCAGCCAGAGCAGGCCGCGTTCGATGCTGTCGTCGGCTGCGCCGGGGCCACAGCACATCACGCGTTCCCCCTCGACGCGTGCCCGGCCCGAACTTAGCCGACCGGAGGTGATGACCAGGGATGCGATGCCGGCACAGGTCATGCTCCCGGTCGAGGGCAAGCCCGGTTTATAACCCCACGATCCGTCCGGCTTCTGCGTCTGTTGCCAGTATTCCTGGGCCAGTCGCCAGGTGCTGGGATTCACCTCCACGCCGACGCGTTGCGCGTCGTTGAGCGCCAGCAGGGCGAACTGGGTGTTGGAATTGTCCCCCTGTCCTTCCTGCCGATCCG
Source organism: Pirellulaceae bacterium (assembly GCA_025459265.1). Lineage (GTDB taxonomy): Bacteria > Planctomycetota > Planctomycetia > Pirellulales > Pirellulaceae > JAAYDI01. The sequence continues at coordinate 4,924 of JALOQX010000015.1, forward strand.
AGTAGGCCCAGGTTCCCTTGCGGCCCCGGACCGCGCTGGCACCGGTCAGCTGCGTGACTTCCAGCCACTTCACGTTCTGGCGGATCAGCAACAGGTCTTTCTTCGGTTCCGCGGCGCAGAGCGCCATGGTCCGCAGCGCGACCGAGTAGGTCATGTCGGGCTTGTCGAACTTGCGGAGGTAGTCCAGCGCGCGGATCACCGCCGGATCCTCGGTGCCGACGCCGCAATTGAGCAGTGCCAGGGTGCACAGCGCCGAGAGTCCGGCGGGCTGGCTGGGGTGTTCCGGCCATCCGCCCCGCGTTTTGTCCTGCTGCGATTTGAGGTAGTCGACACCCCGCTCGATGGCCTGCCGCACATCACCGTCCGTGATTTGAGCCGCCGCGGGCGTGACGACTCGTGCAACCGCTAAGGCCGCCATGACCGCAACTTGGACCGCGAGCTTCATCGCCCCATTCCCCGCACCCCGTTCACCTTAGTCGTCTCAAATATCTTAGGATTCAAACGTTACGCCCGCAATGCGCGGCGTCGTGCATTGCTGCGACGAGGGGCCAGCGATACAATCAACCGGTTTTTCCGGCGAGGCAAAGTCGCCTCACGCGCGCAGCCGCGACAGCGCCCTGCGAGGTTCTCGGACCGGGAACCTTGGACCAGGGGGGGAAGGAAGCAACCACATCGTGTCCACCAAACAACGCAACATCGGTGAGATCCTCCAGGAATTCAGCCAGCACCGGATTGTGATGCAGCAGGAGCTGCAGAAGATCATCATCGGTCAGAACGAAGTGATCGAGCAGCTGTTCGCCGCCATCTTCACGCGCGGCCACTGCCTGCTCGAAGGCGTCCCCGGGCTGGCCAAAACCCTGATGGTCAGCACCCTGGCGCAGATCCTGGATGTGGGCTTCAAGCGGATCCAGTTCACTCCCGACTTGATGCCGTCCGACATTACGGGCACAAACGTGTTGGAGGAGGATGAGCGCGGGAAGCGTGCGTTCCGGTTCATGGAAGGCCCCATCTTCACGAACATCCTGCTGGCGGACGAGATCAACCGCACACCGCCCAAGACGCAGGCGGCTCTGCTCCAGGCGATGCAGGAACGCGAGGTGTCGGTGGGGCGGCAGACGTATGAGCTGCCCGACCCGTTTTTCACGATCGCCACTCAGAACCCGATCGAACAGGAAGGCACGTACCCGCTGCCGGAAGCCCAGCTGGACCGGTTCATGTTCAACATCACGGTGGGGTATCCGTCCGCGGAGGAAGAGGAGCGGATCCTGGCGGTGGGCAGCCGCAACGAGAAAGTGGAGGTGCGGAAGGTCCTGTCGGGTCGCGCCATCGTCAACCTGCAGAAACTCGTCAATTCCGTGGCGGTCAGCGAGTACGTGGTGCAGTACGTGTCGCGCGTGGTGCGTGCGACGCGGCCCCGCGACGTGTCGGCGCCCGAGTTCGTGAAGGAACTGGTCGACTGGGGGGCCGGCCCGCGGGCCGGCCTGTTCCTGATCAATGGTGGCAAGGCCCTGGCCGCCATGGATGGCCGGTTTTCCGTGGCCGTGGACGATATCCGGCGGATCGCTGTCCCCGTGCTCCGGCACCGCATCAGCACAAACTTCCAGGCACAGGCCGAGGGCATGACCACAGACGATGTCGTGCGCCGACTGCTGGCCGAAATTCCCGAACCGGACGTACCCAAGTTCAGCGAGCCGCCGAAGCGGCGCGCGTGAGCGACGGGGACCCGCCGCGTCGTCCTCGAAATCAATCGCCATGCCATCGGTCGAAAAGTACCTCAAGCCCGCCGTCATCAACCAGATCAAGCGGCTCGATCTGCGCGCGCAATTCGTGGTGCGCGGCTTCCTGCAGGGTCTGCATGCCAGTCCCTTTCACGGTTTTTCCGTGGAATTCAGCGAACACCGCAAGTACACGGCCGGGGACGATCCGAAAGATATCGACTGGCTGGTGTTCGCCAAGACCGACAAGTTCTACGTGAAGAAGTTCGAGGCGGAGACGAACATCACGGGCTATCTGGTGATGGACCTGAGTCACTCGATGGGCTACACGTATCGCCAGGACCTGTCGAAGTTCGACTACGCCATCTGCCTGGCCGCGTCCCTCTGTTACCTGATGATCCATCAGCAGGACCCGGTGGGACTGATCACGTTCGATCAGCGCGTGCGGGACAGTCTGCCGCCGCGGTCGAAGCGGGCGCATCTGGGCCACGTGCTCTCACATCTGGCGCGGTTGCAGCCGGCGGGCGAGACGGATGTGGCGCACAGCCTGGTGCAGATTGCGGCGATGCTGCGGCACCGCAGCCTGGTGATGATCTTCTCCGACCTGCTCGTGGACACGCCGCCGGTAGTGCGTGCCTTGCGGCAACTGCGGCATGGCGGCCACGACGTGATTCTGTTTCACATTCTGGACGAAGCGGAGGTCGCCTTCCCGTTCTCGGGCGCCGTGGAACTGGAGGAGCCGGAGACGCGTCAGAAGGTGCGCCTCGACGCCGACCATTTCCGGCACGACTACCAGGAGGAGGTGGCGGCCTTTCGGGACGCGTACCGCCGCGAGTGTTTTCAGCGTGGTATCGACTACGTGCCGCTCGACACGAGTATGCCCTTTGACAAGGCGCTGCTGGAGTATCTGCTCAGTCGCCGCGCGCGCTGCTAGGTTCCCGGAGCGAATCACACGTTGTCATGGCATTCGTCAATCTGCCACTGCTGTTCGGGACATTGCTGGTTGGGGTGCCGATCGTGCTGCACCTGGTGATGCGCCCGCAGCCGAAACCGTATCTGTTCCCGGCGATCCGGTTCATCCAGCAGCGGCAGGAACTGAACCGTCGCAGTCTGCGTCTGCGGCACTGGCTGCTGCTCCTGCTCCGCTGCCTGGTGATCGCGCTGGCGGCCCTGGCGTTGGCGCGACCCAGCGTCAGTTCCCAGCTGTTCGGCAACTGGGCGATGATCATTGTGCTGGCGCTGCTGCTGATCCTGATCGGCACGCTGCTGCTGATCGGGACCATGACGCGCTCGGGCGCGGTCCTGCTGGGCGGACTCGGCCTGCTTGGCGCGGCGGTACTGGCGGCGTTGCTGGCGCTGCTGTGGACCACCCTCCGCCACCAGGACGCCTCGCTGGTCGGCGACCGTCAGGCGCCGGTGGCGGCGGTGATGGTGTTCGATTCATCGCCGCGCATGCAGTATCGGCAGGAGAATCAGACGCGGCTGGAGCGTGCGCAGGCCATGGCGGACCAGGTGGTCCGCGAGCTGCCGCCGGACAGCAAGGTGGCGGTGCTCGACTCGCGGGCCATCGCCCCCGTCTTCGCCCTCGACCTGGCTTCCGCCCGGAAGACGATCGAGCGGGTGAAGATCACCGGCGCGCCGCGGCCGCTCGACCGGTTGTTGCTCACCGCCCTGCAGCTGCTCGATCCCAGCGACCTGCAGCGCAAGGAGATCTATGTCTACAGCGATCTGACCGCCGCAGCCTGGGACCTTGAGCGCGCGCGGGTGCGCGAGCTGTTGGCCGCCGCCCGGGACGTGGCCGTGTACGTGATCGACGTCGGCGTGGAACAGCCGCAGAACCTGGCGCTGGGGTCGGTCGAGCTGTCCTCCGAGACGGTCCCGCTGCACAGCCCGTTGACGGTCCGCACCACCGTCTCCTGTGTCGGCACCGGCGGCAAAGTGGGTGTCGAACTGCTGATCGAAGATCTCGATCCGACGCTGCCGATCGTGCGGGACGGGACGGTCGTGCTGCCGACCGCGCGGGTCCATGCTCGGCAGGAGGTCGAGCTGTCGGACGATGAGACGGGCAGCGTCGAGTTCACGGTCAGTGGTTTGACGGCCGGGACACGGCACGCGGAAGTGCGGCTGGCGCGCGAAGATGCGCTGGCCATCGACAATCGACGGCATGTGACCGTGTTGGTGCGGGACCCCTGGCTCGTGCTGATCGTGGCCCCGCGCGACGTGGACAGTGCGGCCCTGGTTGAGGCGATCGCTCCGTACGAGCGTCGCGTCGAACACCGGGCGGTGTTCCAGCCTCTGGTGAGCACGCCCGACGAGCTGACGAACCACAGCCTGGGCGACTTCGCGGCCGTCGTGCTGCTGGATCCCGCGCCGATGCCGGCCGGCAGCTGGGAACAGCTCGCGACCTACGTCCGGGACGGCGGCCAGCTCGCGCTGTTCCTGGGTCACCAGGCGGGGGATGGCACGAGCTTCAACGAGGCGGCGGCTCAGTCCGTGTTGCCCGGCAAGCTCGGTCGACCCTATCGCACCCCGGGACGCGATGTCTATCTCGCACCCCACAGTTATGACCACCCCGTCCTGCGCCCGTTCCGCCCGATCGCCTCGTCGGTCCCCTGGGGTGACTTTCCGGTGTTCCGCCACTGGAGCGTGCGGGACCTGGCTCCTCAGTCCGCGGTGATCCTGCGTTACAGTAACCAGCAGCCCGCCTTGATCGAACATTCCGTCGGCGCCGGTACCGTGGTCACCATGACGACGCCGGTCACGGAACTGGATCGGCCGCGCGGTCGAGCCGCGTGGAACGAACTGGCCGGGCCCAACGACTGGCCGCGGTTCATTCTCGTCAACCAAATCCTGCGTTACCTCGTGGAACACGATGCCGGTCATTTCAATTTCGAGACGGGGCAGAACGTGGTGCTGGCCAATCGAGCGGACCGCGACCCGGCGCGGTATCTGCTCTTTGCGCCCGGCGGTGAGACGCAGCCGGTGCAGGCGCGGGACGACCGCGTGACGATCAGCACGACCGATGCACCCGGGATCTACCGGCTCAAAGGTGAACGCGACGGGCCGGTCACGCGCGGCTTCTCGGTGAATGTACCGGAACATGCCAGCCGGCTGGAACGGACGACGGCCGTCCAGCTGGACAACAGCCTGGGCGCGGGACGATATCAGCTGGCCCGCAATCAGGACGAGATCGTGCGCGTCCAGGGACGTCAGCGCGAAGGACGGGAGTTCTTTCCGTTTCTTGTCGCGCTGGTGGCCGTCGGCGTCGTGCTGGAACAGCTGCTCTCGAACCGTTTCTACCGCGAACCGGACACCGGAAAACCGTCATGAACTGGTCCTGCCAGCCCATCCTCGACAGCTACCTGGCCGTGGCCGTGCTGGCCGCGGGGATGCTGCTGGCGCTCACCGTCGGACCCGGTCGGCAGCGGGTGTCGGGTGCGCGGCGGCGCGTACTTCTGGGCCTGCGCCTGCTGGTCGTCGGCGTGGTGATCCTGCTGATGCTGCGCCCGACCTACACCAGCACACAGTCGCGACCGCAGTCCGCTGCGCTCGTCGTGCTGCTGGATCAGAGCCGCAGCATGCAGCTGCCCGATGCGGCCGGTGACAAGTCGCGGTGGGAAGCGCAGCTCGCGACGCTGCGGCAGATCGAGCGCCTGCTGCGCGAGTTGAGCAAGGACCTGGACATCCAGGTGCACGCGTACGACGCCGGACTCCGCGCCACCGTCTGGCAGGACGGCCGGCTGGCCCTTCCCGCCCAGGCGGACGGCCAGCAGACGGACATCGGCACCAGCCTGCACCGGGCCCTGGAACAGGAACTCGGCCAACGACTCGTCGGCGTGATTGTGCTCGGAGACGGCACGCAGACGGCGTTCGAGCCGGAGATCGACCTGTACGACGCGGCCCGCGAACTGGGCAATCGCGGCTATCCGCTCTACACCGTCTCGTATGGACCGGCGGGCGATGCAGCCCAGTCGCGGGATGTAGCCGTGGAGAATCTGCCGGAACAGTACCAGGTGTTCGTGAAGAATGAACTGGCCGTCCGCGGCCTGGTGCGGGTGCGCGGGTACGTCAACAAGCAGATTCCCGTGACCTTGATCATCGAAGACGACCAAGGCAGGCAACAGCGCGTGGGACCGCTGGATATCCAGGCCAGCGAAGACAACCAGCAGCTGGATGTGAACCTGACGTTCACGCCGCAGGAGCCGGGTCAGTATCGGCTGACACTCGAGGCGGCCGAGCAGCCGGGGGAGCTGGTCACGAAAAACAACCGCCTGTCCGCTTTTCTGACCGTGCTCGAAGGGGGCTTGCGCGTCCTGTTTCTCGAAGGGGAACCGCGTCAGGAACAGAAGTTCATCCGTTGGGCGCTGGAAGCATCGCCGGACATTGATCTGGATTTCCAGTGGTTCCCGAGCCGGCTGCGGTCGACCTGGCCGATTGCGATCCAGGAGACCATTGCCGGCGGCAACTATGACGCGTATATCCTCGGCGACTGCGACAGCCTCGCACTTGGCGAAGCGGGACTGCAGCAATTGGCGGACGAGGTGGAGCGTGGCAAAGGCCTGATGGCCCTGGGGGGCTACCACAGCTTTGATCCGGGCGGTTATCGCAACACGCCGCTGAGCGCCGTACTTCCGGTCGAAATGGACCGGTTGGCCCGGCAGGATTTCGGCCGGCCGGATGCCCAGCGGTGGCACGTGCCCGGCCCGCTGGTGATGCTCCCCACGCGCAGCCATCCCGTGACCACACTGGGACCCGCCGCGGACAACGAGCAGATCTGGCGGTCGTTGCGTCCGCTGCAGGGCGCGAACCGGTGGGCGGGACTGCGGGAGGCACCCGGGGTGCAGCTGTTGGCGGAGAGCCCGGAACAGGTTCCGTTGCTGGTGGGAGGCGAGTATGGTGCCGGGCGCGTGCTGGCCTTCGCGGGCGATAGCACCTGGCAGTGGTGGCGACAAGGGCTCAGCGCGCTGCATCGCCGCTTCTGGCGGCAGGTGATCTTGTGGCTGGCGCGGCGCGATGACTTGACGCGCAACGACGTGTGGATCGACCTGCCCCAACGACGGTTTTCGGTCGGAGCGCGTGTCGCGTTCTCGGCCGGCGCGCACACCGCCCTGGGCGATGTGATCCCCGGCGCCGAATTGTCCGCACTGCTCCAGGATCCGGCCGGTGGCCGCACGCCGCTGCCGCTCGGCCGACAAGGCGCTGATTTCGCCGGTGCCCTGGAACGTGCGGCGGCGCCCGGCAGCTATCAGCTCCGCGTCACCGCGGTCGACGCCGCCGGCCAACCACTCGGGGAGGCGACCGCGCAGTTCGAGGTGCTGGATGAAGACGTGGAATTCGCCAATCCGGCGGCCGATCCCGATCAGATGGCGCGCCTGGCCAGCCTGACACGCGAGTCGGGCGGCCGGGCAGTGGCTCCCGAACAACTGCCCGCACTGCTGGAGGAAATCCAGCAGAACCCACCGAAACTCGTCGAGGAAGTCCTCACTCGCTGGCAACTGGGCGACACGCCCCTGGACGCCTGGTCCGCGTTGGGATGCCTGGTCGGGCTGCTGACTCTCGAGTGGTTCCTGCGCAAGCGCTGGGGACTCGTCTAAATGGGACGGCGTGCTTCCCTCGCTGGCTCTTTGCGTTAAGATTCGACGGAACGTGAGCCCCGGTCCGTTATCATCGTTGGCGATTTCTTTCGTCCCGCATCCCGACGAGGTACCTGCGATGCGCAACCTGTACTGGCTCCTGGCGATCTCGTGCGTGGCGGCTTGCCGTCCGTCGGTCGAGCCGACGAATGCCTATGCGCGACCCGAGATGCTGGTGGAGCCGGCTGATCTGGCACAAGCTGCGCTCGACGGACAATCCGTTGTCTTGGATGTCCGATCGCAGGAAGCGTACGCCCAGTTGCATGTGCCGGGCGCCCGCTGGGTCGACCAGGCCGCCTGGGGCAAGCAGTTCGGCGAGGGAGACGATGCCGCTCTTTGGAGCGCCCGGATCGGCGAGCTGGGGATCGAGGCGACGACGACCGTCGTCGTCTACGACGACCAGGCAATGAAGGACGCGGCGCGCATCTGGTGGATCTTGCGCTATTGGGGCGTGGACGACGTGCGTCTGCTCAACGGCGGCTGGACGGGCTGGGTCGCCGGCGCGTATCCCACCTCGGCCGATCCGCCGGTCGCGGTGGAGCCGACGACGTTCCAGGCGCAAGCGCGCGCGGCACGGCGGGCAAACATGCAACAGGTGCTCGATCTGCTGCCAGGGGGTGAATACCAGATCGTTGATGCGCGCTCGAGCGACGAGCACTGCGGGATCGATGCGCTGGACAACCAGCGGGCGGGGAGCATTCCGGGCGCCACACACCTGGAATGGAGCGATCTGGTGGAAAAGGAGACACATCGCTTCAAGAGCCCTGCGCAGCTGCGCGCACTGTTCGCGCAGGCGGGGATCGATCTCGACCGGCCGGTGACGTGTCACTGCCAATCGGGCGGTCGCTCGTCGGTGATGGCCTTTGGGCTGGAGCTGATGGGGGCGCGTGACGTGCGCAACTACTACCGCGGCTGGAGCCAGTGGGGCAACGCGCCCGACACGCCGGTGGTCACAGCGCCAAACGGCTAGAGCCGCAGATTCCAGGCGGCTTGCGAGTAGCGGCTGGCCACGAGCTGCGCCACGAGTTCGCGCGGCCACGTGGGGATCATCGCCGTGGCTTGCCAGGACTCGCGCAGGCTCGTGATGAGCGCCTCTTTGCCCACCGGCACATTGTCGACAAACGCGGCATGCGCGCGCTGGCGGCGGTATGCCGGCTGACGGGGCGGGTGGCGCAGGAAGCGGCTGATCCACGGCAGGGGAAAATCGTACAGGACCGTGCCGTGATAGAGCAGGTGTTCGCGGCGGCAGCGCAGGCTGTTGCCCGAGAACTTGCGATCGCGGCGCACCAGGTCGCTGGTGCCGGCCAGCTGAACATCCGGCACGAGGCGGCTGACGGCCCGCAGCAGGACGCTCAGCACGTAGCAGTGGGCGCGGTCCAGCGCCCGCAACTCGGGGTACTGCTGATACCCGAGCACCACGCTGTACATCAGACACCCGGGTCCCGCGACGACGGCCGCTCCGCCGCTGCAGCGGCGGAGCACGGGCACGCCCGCCGCGCGGCACGCCGGCTCGTCGACCTCCGCAGCCACGCGTGAGCTGCGGCCCACCACGACGCACGGCACGGGCATCTCCCACAGCCGCAGGATCTCGGACGGCCCCCCGCCCGCTTCGGCCTGATCCAGCAGCGCTTCATCCAGCGCCAGATTCTCCTCCGGCGTCTCGCAGGTCAGGTCCAGCAGCTGCATCATCGGCGGTGGGCTCGTCGCGACACCATGACGACTGCGTCCGCGGCGTCACGGCAGAGTATGGGCAACCACGGTTCCCAATTATGCCATCGCGCCGGCCGCGGACCAAGGACCTCACGCCACGGCAATCCTGGCCCGATGCCCGACCTCCGGCTACACTGCGTCACGCAGCGGGTGGAGTACCGCCTGCGCGTGATTCACTCTCCCCGACACGCTGATTGCATGACGGTTCTGCAGAAAACGACTCCGCCGGCACACACTCCGGCCGATTCCCCCGGCGCTTGCGTTCGCGTGCGCGCCCGCGGCTGGACGCGTCAGCTCGTACTCCTGCCGCTGGCGCTGGTCAGCCTGGCCGTGCTGCTGGGCCTCGGCGTGGTCTGGTGGTCGCAGGCGGACTATGACGCTCTCGCGCTGGTGCGCGACCTGCGCGCGGCGCGCGGCTACGATTGGCCCAGAGCCTACGCGCTGTCACAGCTCCTGCGCAGCCCCGCCCACGACTCGCTCAAGGACGACGCGTCGCTGTGCCGCGAATTGACGGCGCTCTTGGCGCTCGAGCTTCGTCGGACCGACGCGGGGCCCGACCACGTGCAGTTTCAGGCGTTTCTCTGCCGTGTCCTGGCGGAATTTCGACTGCCCCATGGCATCCCCGTGCTGCTCGACGCCGTGGAAGCAGGTCGAGCGCCGCGCGGCGTGCCCGTGCGCATCGCTGCCCTGGAGGCGCTGGCAGTCGTGGCTGGCCAGCTCGAGTCACCCGCGTTGTCACAGGATCCCCGTGCGTTGGCGCTGTTGCTCGAGTGCACGCAACTGGCTGACGCGACCGCCACGGACGACGCAGCTGTGCGGGTGGCCGCCACGGCGACCTTTGCCTTGGGCGTCGTGGGCGGCCCGGTCGCCGTGGCGCGGCTTCGCAACCTGCTGACCGACGCGCACGCGGACCTGCGCTACAATGCCGCCACAGGGCTGGCGCGGCACGGCGTGACCGACAGTATCCCGGTACTTGTCGCAATGCTCGAAGATGCCTCTGACGCGCACGGGTACACCACGTTGGGCCAGGTCGCACACGCGGCGCATGGGCAACGGATCCGCACGGCCGCGCGCGCCGCACAGCAGGTCGCCCGCGCCAGCGCCGACGCCGATCTCCAAAGCGTGTTGGACGCATTGGACCGTGTGGCGCGCGACGCTAGCACGCCGCCGGACGTGCGGGAGGAAGTGGTCGCTGCCCAGCGCGCGCTGCAGGCTCGCGGATTCGACAGGCATCGGTCGGGCAGTCTGTAGCGATTGGGTAACGTGATCGGTTTAAGCCGTGCAGCTCGCGCAAGTTGGGCTCGCCAGGGAAACTGGGATCTCGGCAGGATCCTGCAGAATCTTCAAGATTTTTTTCTTGTTGTAAGCTATTGTGTAATAGGTTGTTCCAGCAGGAAGCGCGGAATTCCTGACAGATCGGGATTTGCCGCCGGGACCGCCGTTCGGCACACTCGAGGTAGATCGTGTGCTGAGCAGGTCTGTCAAGGGTTTGACACTCTGTCAGGCCGGGTGCCGCGGCGTCGGTGGCAGGGACGGGTCGAGGTGAGATTCTGGGTGGGTACTGACCGGTGAGGTGAGATTGGCCATGAGAACGTTTGTTCCTTTCGCAGTCACATGTGCATTGGTCGGCGTGCTGGTCGCGCCGGCTTCGGCTCAGGTGTGCCAGACCTATCGCCTGCTGCCACAGACCGTGCTGGAACCACAGCAGGTGACAACGTATCGGCTGCAATACGACACGATCATGGAAGAGCAGACGGTGACGGTGCAGCGGCCGGTGTGGGAGACCGAGCTGCGGGAGCAGCGTTATCGCGTGGCGAAGCCGGTGGTGGAGACCGCGGAGCGTGAGGAGCGCTATACGGTGCTCAAGCCGGTCTGGGAGACGACGTACGAGGAGCGGAGTTACAACCAGGTGCGCTACGTCACGGAGACGTCCGAGCGTGAGGAGCGGGTGGTCGTCGCCAAGCCGGTCTGGGAGACGCAGTATCGGGAAGAGCAACACGTCGTGCGACGGCCGGTCACGGAGACGATGTATCAGGATCAGAACTACACGACGTACCAGCCCGTCACCACGATGCGCACCCAGCTGGTGGATCAGGGCGGCTGCGTGGACCAGCTGGTCTACCGCCCCGGAGACACGCGGACGCGGCTCCGCTGGCTGCCGCCAGCTACCTACTGCGACCCGGTGACGGGCCAGTCGGTCAATCGCACGCGCGGGCTGCACTGGGTCAATGAAACGTCGCCGGGGACCTACACCGTGCAGCGACAGTACGTGCCGAACATTGTCGCCCAGCAGGTGCCGCAGACTTCGTACGTGCCGCAGGTGGTGACTCAGAAGGTGCCCGTGACCGTGACGCGTCACGTGGACGAACTCGTGGTGCAGAAGGTGCCGGTTCAGGTCTGCCGGACGGTCGAGGAAGTGCAGGTGCGGCGGGTGCCGGTGACGGTCCAGCGGCCCGTGACGGAGACGATCACGTACAAGGTGCCGGTCCAGACCTGTCGGTGGGAACGTCAGGAGATGGTGCGCAAGGTCCCGGTCACAACGCAGCGGATCGAGTACGAGGAACGTGTGGAGAGCACGCCGGTGCAGGTCTGTCGCACGGCGACGGAGGTCCGCAAGGTGATGGTTCCCAGGACGGTGGCCCAGTGGGTACCGTGCGTCACGACCCAGTATGTGCCGCGGTCGGTCGTCCTGCGGGTTCCGCTGGACGTGCCCGCGGTCATGTGCGATCCGACGACGACATATGTTGCGCCGAGCGTGATGGCGCCGCCCGCTGTCGGGGCTCCGTCGGTACTGGCTCCTCCAGCCGGTGCGCAGCTGGTCCCGGGCGCGAGTTCCGACGCGCCGCAGGATACGGATCCCACGGGCACCCCTTCACTCGAGAAGTCCGAGGTGAACAAGCCGGCCAGTCCGGAGCCGACACCGGCCAGTCCGGAGCCGACACCGGCTCAGCCGCCGGCGGGGGACGATAAGAGCGCGACCTGAGCGGGTGTCTGTCCATGTCCGCGGCGGAATCAGCTGACGGTGAGCCCGCGCTGCTCAATCTTCGCGTCGCGTTTGCGGGCCGGTTGGGTGGGATGTCGCGGCGCGCAGCCCAGCAGCTGGTGCGGGAGCACGGCGGGACGCCGGTGGACGACCCGTGCGCGGACGCGGTGGACATGATCGTGATTGGCGCGGACGAGTTGCCGTTGCGCGAAGAGAGCCTGCTGGACGACACGACGCGCGCCCGGGCGGGTGCGGGCGACCTGGAAGTGATTTCGGAGACCGAGCTCTGGCGGCGGCTGGGCCTGCTCGAGACCGAAGCGACGGCCCGGCTCTACACCCCCGCCATGCTGGCCGAGCTGCTGCAGGTTCCGCTGTCGGTGATCCGGCGGTGGCACCGACGGGGGTTGATCGTGCCCGTCCGCGAGGTCCGGCGACTTCCGTACTTCGACTTCCAGGAGGTGGCGACGGCACGACAGCTGGCCGCCTTGGTGGCGGCGGGCGCTTCGCCGGAGGCCATCGAGAAACAACTCGCCGAACTCGCCCGGTACGTGCCGGACGTCCAACGCCCGCTGGCTCAGCTGTCGGTGATTGTGCAGGGTCGCCAGCTGTTGCTGCGGCAGGGAGACGGTTTGATCGAGCCGGGCGGGCAGTTGCGGATCGATTTTGAAGCGTTGGACCACCCTGCGGAGCCCGCCGCTGCCGAAGCCGCCACGGTGTCGCTGCCAACAGACAACATGTTGTCATCTAGCCCTGCGGCGCTGCGGGATCTGGCGGCGCAGTACGAGGACGAGGGGCATCTGGAGCAGGCTGCCGAGCTCTATCGCGCGGCACTGGCGGCGGCGGGGCCCAGTGCGGAAGTCTGTTTCCAGCTGGCCGAGCTCCTCTACCGGCTCGGCGACCTGCCCGGCGCGCGGGAACGCTATTACATCGCCATCGAACTCGACGAGGACTACGTCGAGGCGCGCGCTAATCTGGGCTGCGTGCTGGCCGAGACGGGACAGGGGGAGCTGGCCGTGGCGGCGTTTCAAGGGGCGCTGCGCTACCACCGCGATTACCCCGACGCACATTACCATCTCGCACGCACTCTGGACGAACTCGGACGTCCCGCGGAAGCCGAACAGCATTGGCGCGCGTTCCTGGCGCTGGCTTCCGAGAGCCCCTGGACGGACGAGGCGCGTCACCGCCTGCGCGGCGCGTGGTAATCCCGCCGCGGTCACGAAGGGCGCCTGGGCTCGGCCGGCCGACCACACGCGGCGGCATGCCATCTCGATGCCTGGCCAAGGCGGCAGTTTGCCGTTTGGCGCGATTGTGTGACGGCAAGTCGCCGGCACAGGAAACAGCGCACGCGGGGCCGGGAGGTCCCTAACTGCCGTTGGCGCCAATGGATCGGGAGATTCGCGGCGGTGCCGCGATTCGGGCCGGGTTATTGCAAAACCGCGCCGGATTCCTATCTTGAGAAGGTTCTGCCGAGCGAATTGCTGTTCGGCGCACCACCCTGGCGGCCCCAGGCGATGAACGAGATCCTGTTCCAATACGAAAAGGTCAACCCCACCACGTGGGCCTATCTCGCTTCGTTGCTCATCGTGGGCCTGTTCTTCAAGTTCGGCCGATTCTGGAGCGTGCGGAATCTGGATCTGCTCCTGCTGATCCTGCTGGCGCCCGGTCTGCTGCTTGTGTCCGAGGGGCGGAAGCTCCATCAGGAAGCGCAGGCGGCGATTGCCGCCGCGCGCCACACAGCGGATGCCCCGGAGTCGACCGGCACGGCGACCCTCAGCGCGATGACGGACAGCCCGGGTGATTCACCGGCTCGCGCGGACGCGTCCGTCACCGGTGCCGGCGCGTCGGTGGACACGGAGGGGGCGCTGGCGGACGCGCGGAAGGTGAACCGCAAGGTCCACCAGGAGGGTGTGGCAGCGGGTGGTCCGGTGCCCGGCACCGTGTTGTCCCAGTCACAGGAAGCGCTGCGTCACGGCACAACGATCGAACGCATCGGTTTCCTCTGGTTGCTGGCCACGGGACTGGCGCTCCTCGTGCGCTGCCTGCTCGATCCGACCATGGTGCGGCGACCGTTGCTCGAACCGAACATGACCGCCGGGGCACTCACCTTCAGTTGCTGCGCGCTGTTCGTGTTCCTGATGGCCAACGTGGTGGCCAGTCGTCCGACGGCCGATGACCTGCTCGGTCCGGTCAGCGCGGAACGGCTCATCAGCCGGCAGGCGACCGAAGATCTGGACCGACACGGTCCGGGTTACGCCCTGGTGTTCATGTTGCCGAGTCTCCCCACAGCCAAGATGGGCGCGAATCTCACGCGTCAGCGTGCCGAGGCCCCTTCGGTGCCGATCCGGAACTGGACGTACCGTGTCGCGGCGGGTGAGCCGCAGGTGGACATGGACGCCGAGTTCCTGGAGCTCACGTCCGACGATCACATCCGGCTCCGCACGCCGGGTGGCAGTGAACTGGCCGTGCCGCTGGAGAATCTGAGCGAGGCGGATCAGGCGTTCGTCAAGAAGATCCGCGCGTACACGACCGTCGCGAAGCTGATGGCGATCCTCTCCCACCTGGCGATCATCGTGGGCATCATCGCCGTCGGCTACTGGCACTTCAACGACGTCAAGATGGGCGTGGGCGCGGCCACCCTCTACTTGATGCTGCCGTATACATCCCAGATGACGGGGCGCGTGGACCACGTGCTGCCGACAGCGATGCTGGTTTGGGCCGTGCTGTGCTATCGACGTCCGTTACTGGCCGGCGCCTTTGTCGGTTTCGCGATTGGCGTGATTTACTATCCGCTGTTCTTGCTGCCCCTGTGGTTCAGTTTCTATTGGCAGCGGGGGCTGTTCCGCTTCATCGCGGGGCTGCTGGCGGTGCTGGCCGTCATGGTGCTGCTGCTGGTGCTGGTCTCGCCCGATGCCGCGGCCTTCTGGCAGTGTTTCAAGAAGATGTTCGGACTGATGCCGCCGCAGATGAAATACCTGGGAGGCATCTGGGCATTGGGCTGGCAGCCTGTGTACCGGTATCCCATCCTGGCGGCCTTCGTGGCGATGTGCGGCTCGATGGCCATCTGGCCTGCGCAGAAGAACCTGGGGACTCTGTTGAGTTGTTCGGCGGCCGTGATGATCGCCACGCAGTTCTGGCACGGTTACGGAGGCGGGTTATACATGGCCTGGTACCTGCCGCTGTTTCTGCTGACCGTGTTCCGCCCGAATCTGGAAGATCGCGTGGCGACCAGCGTTGTCAGCGAAGGTTGGCGGGCCTGACCGTCCGCGCGACGCGGGTCTGGATTCAAGCACCGGGGCTCCGCCGGCCGAAGAAGGATACGGGAGCGTGTCGACTGGCTGGCCCGGTGCGGCGCGCATCATCGGGAGCTTGCGTCCGGGAGAGATGACATGGGAAGCCCGCGGCTGCTGCTGGGAATCGCGCTGCTGGCCGTGGTGGCCTGGTTTGTCGGCCAGAAGTACGAAGTCCGCGGCTGGCGGGGTGTGACGCTGGCACGCCGCGGCGCCGGCGAGCAGCCCCAGCTGCCCCCCGCTCCGCGCAACAAAGGTACGCTGCGTATCGCGTCGTTTCATCTCACCTCGTGCCATCCGCACCAGGTGGACAATCCCCAGTGGGGCGAATGGATCGCCGGCATCATCGGTCGCTTCGACGTCGTGGCGCTGCAGGGACTGCGTTGCGAACGTCCCGACACGTTGCAGCGGCTGCTGGACCGGGTCAATGCCGCCGGCCGCACGTACGCGCTGCTTGCCGGCCCGTCCGTCGGGCGACAGGCCTCGGACAAGGAACAGTATGCGTTCGTGTTCGATCAGGCCACGGTGGAGGTCGACCGAGCGGCGTGTTACACGGTGGACGATCCGGACGACCTGTTGAACCGGCCGCCCCTGGTGGGCTGGTTCCGCACGCGCGGCCCGGCAGCCGACCAGGCATTCACCTTCACGCTCGTCGCGGTGCATCTCGATGCGGACCACGTGCGCGAGGAACTGAATGTCTTGGACAACGTCTTCTTCTCGGTGCGCGACGACGGACGGGGCGAAGACGACGTGCTGCTGCTCGGCACGCTGCACGTGGGCCCACGGCAACTGGGCGAGTTGGGGTCGATCCCCGGCCTGATGACGGCCCTTGGCGACGAGCCGACGAACACGCGGCAGACGTTGCCCAGCGCCAACCTGGTCTTCCAGTTGCCGGCCTCCAGCGAGTACACCGGCCGCAGCGGAGTGCTGGATTTTCTGCGGGAGTACAATCTGACACTCGAGCAAGCCCTCCAGGTGTCGGAATACCTGCCGGTGTGGGCGGAATTCAGCGTGCAGGAAGGTTATCCCGCGTCGACGGTGGCGGCAGCCGCGGCATCGCACGAGGTCCGTTAAGCGCGTTCGCTTGACAGGAAACTGCCCCCGCACAAACAATGCACGCGGGGAGTCTCATCATGCGGATGTCGTGCATCCACTGTGGTCGCGTGTTCTCGATAACCGCCCAGCAGCTGGGCGGCACCGGCCGCTGTCCTCATTGTCGCGGCGAGATCCGCCTGCCGACGGCCGTGGATCAGTCTCCGTCAGCGGAGGCACCGGCCGCGCCGTCCCACTGGCTGCAGAACTCGCTGTCCGGACTCCTCTCGCTCACGTTCCACCTGGTCCTGATCCTGATCCTCGCGCTGATTTCGTATGGCTCGTCCGGTGTGGCTGGTCTGGGCGAAGACGTGCTGATCGGGCAACTCCCCTCCGCCCAACTCGACGAGTCCCTGGAGGAGGCGCTGGAGGCGGTCGAGGTCGTACCCGAGACGCGCGCGGACGTGGAGGAGTTGACCGTGCAGCCGCCGGTCGATGCGTCCCAGGAGGGGACGCGCGCCGAGGAGCTGGTCGCCGCCGCACCCTCATCCGGCGGCAGCGAGTCCGCGTCGTTTGAGCTGGGGACGATGGCAGTCGGGGGCGGGGGAATGTCCGACGGCAGCTGGGAAGGGATGCTGCAGTCGCTGCGCCGCGACGGCCTGGACATCGTGATCACGTTCGACAGCACCGGCAGCATGCAGGGGGAGATCGACCAGGTGAAGCAGCAGATCCAGCGCATCGGCACCACGCTGCTCACGCTCGTCCCCAAGGCGCGGCTGAGCATCTGCACGTATCGCGATTACGGCGACGAGTACGTGGCACGGGGTCTGCCGCTGACGCGCGATATCCAGCAGATCGAGTACTACCTGTCCGGCGTACTGGCGGCAGCGGGCGGCGACGAACCCGAGGCGGTGCACGAGGGACTGCGGTGGTCGGTGGAAAACAACCAGTTCCATCCGCGGGCGCGCAAGGTCATCCTCCTCTTTGGCGACGCGCCGCCGCATCAGGAATACCTGCCGCAGTGCCTCCGCATCGCATCCGACTTTCATGGTCAACAGCAAGGCCTGGTCAGCACCGTCACCTGCCGGTCGCCCGTCAAGCTGCGGGAGTTCGTGGAGATCGCGGAGGTGGGCGGGGGCGAATCGTTTCTGACCGCCGATGAACGCCAGATCATGACGCAGCTGATCGTGCTGGTCTTCGGCAGTCGCCATCGCGGCAAAGTGCTCGAAGCCTTCAAACTGCTCCAAGAACACCACTAAATCCTCTCTCCTCTCTCCTCACTCCTCACTCCTCACTCCTCTCTCCTCTCTCCTCACTCCTCACTCCTCTCTCCTCTCTCTCCCCCCTCCTCCCCCCACGGGTTCATCCAGTCGCCCCAGTGGTCCAGATACATGGCGTAGGCAGCGCACTGGTCGCGGCGTTCGCCGAGCCAGGCGCGCGTCGCGGCGATCAGCGCTTGTTCGCGCGCGAGGCTCAGTTGTCCCGTCAGCACGGCCGTACGCAGAAAGACGAAGTAGGTGTCGAGCACGTCGCAGCGGCAGTATTCACCGATCTCGGCCAGCCGCCCCGCGTGGAACAAGTCCTGCACCATGCAGCCCTGCACCTGCAGTTTGCCGGGTTTCCCGAGCAGGTGTGCCGCCAGGTTCAGGCCGCCGTGGAACCGCGTGGCCCCGAAGTTCGTCAACACGTCATACAGGTCCCAATGCGATTCCACGTTGTAACGGTTGCGGCGCTGCTGATAGCCCTTGCCTTGCCCGTCGAACCAGCGCGGGACGCTGATGCCGTAGCGGAAGGCGGCCAGTTCCATGAGGGGCAGATCGAACGACCGGCCGTTGAAGGTCACCCACGTCGGACGTTTGTAGGCTTCCCACCCGCTCCAGAAGAGCTGCGTGATGATGTGCGGGCGACACTGCGGTTCATCCAGGGCGACCAGATCGAGCAGTTGATAATCGTCGGCCACCTTGGCGATCACGACAGATACGGGCACCTGATAGGTGTAGGGAATGAAGTCCGAGTCCTGCCGTTCCAGCAGCTCCTTCCGATAACGATCGATCGCCTCGCACGGTGCGAGCGTCTGATCGGGATACCTCAGCTTTGCGACCAGTTCTCCGTCTGCCACGCTCTCGACATCAAACACCAGAAAACGGACACTCGCACTTCCCACGGTTCCCCCCTTTCCCGCGTCCGGATACTGCGGGATGATGCGTCCCAGCGTAACAGAATTCCGCCCACTTCGCGATGCGCGCCGCGCGGAGGCAGACCGATGAATCGCGCCCGACTCCTGGACCGCTTCCTGCGCTACGTGGCGATTGACACGACGGCCAACGACGCAGCGACAACTTACCCCAGCTCGCCCGGGCAACTCGAACTCGGCCGCCTGCTGGCTGACGAGGCAGCTGAGCTGGGAGTGACCGACGTGCACCAGGACGCCTACGGGCTGGTCACCGGCACGCTGCCCGCCACGTCACCCGACCTCGTCCCCGTCGTGGCGTTCAATGCACATCTCGATACGTCGCCGGAAACGACCGGCGCGCACGTGCGCCCCCAGGTCATCGAGGCGTATCAAGGGGGCGACATTGTGCTGCCGGGAGATCCGCGCCAGGTGATCCGTGTGGCGGAACATCCCGAGCTGGAACAGCTGCGCGGGGCCACTTTGATTACGTCCGATGGCACAACGCTCTTAGGCGCGGATGACAAGGCGGGTGTGGCCATCATCATGGAGTCGATGGCCTACTTGCTGGAACACCCGGAAATCCCGCATGGACCTGTGCGGATCCTGTTCACCTGCGACGAGGAGATCGGTCACGGCGTGGACCACGTGAACCTCGAGCAGCTCGGTGCGCAGGCCTGCTACACTCTCGACGGCCCGGGCGCCAATCACCTGGATGTGGAAACGTTTTCCGCCGATCTGGCCACCGTCGAAATCCGCGGTGTCAACATCCATCCGTCCATCGCGAAAGGGCGCATGGTCAACGCGGTGCGCGCGGCGGCGAGTTTCGTGCAGCGTCTGCCCCGGGATACGCTCGCCCCGGAATCGACCGCGGACCGCGACGGATTCCTGCATCCATACGTGCTGCAGGGTGGTGTGGACCTCGTCACACTGAAAGTCCTGCTGCGCGATTTCGACACGCCCCGGCTGGCCCAACAGGCAGAGCTGCTCAAGACGGCGGCCACCGCGGTGGAAGCCGACTTCCCGGGCGTGGTGATCCGCGTCGACGTGCGAGCGCAGTACCGCAACATGGCGGAAGGACTGCGCCGCGATCCGCGCGGCGTCCAGTATGCCCAGGAAGCGCACACGCGTCTGGCCCGAACGGCTGAGTTGACGGTGATTCGTGGCGGCACCGATGGCGCACTGCTGACCGCCCAAGGACTCCCAACGCCCAATCTCTCCGCCGGCCAGCACGCGCCCCACTCGCCGCGCGAATGGGCCTGCCTGGACGAGATGGCGGGAGCGTGCGAGGTGGTGATCGAGACGATCCGCGTGTGGTGGGAACGCAGCCGGAGTCGCCGGGAAGGTCAGGTGATTTAGGGGGTCTACGGAAGATCTCCGACGCCCCGAGTGCTGGGGGTCAGTAGGATTTGGATGGGTTGAGGTAAACTTGCCGACTCGCCCGGGCCGAAGTAACGAGACGGGCGCGCAGGTCTTGTCGTCGATGCCCATCGAACGACACGACTTTGCCGGTTCCGGGAAGACTCCAGTGCCTCAACTCTCGATCGTGATACCGTGCGAGCGTGACGCCGTGTCTTTTGAAACCACGCTGGCGTCCGTGCTGCAGAATCGGCCGGACGACTGCGAAGTGTTGGTGGTGCAGCCGCGCGCGTATAGTGATCCGTACCAGCTCGCGGGCGAAGTCAGCTTCGTGCAGGCTCCCGCGGACGCGGAAAGCGTTGACTTGATCAATCTGGGGTTCCAGCGTGCGGCGGGTTCGATTGTGCATGTGCTCTCGTGCGACGTCGAGGTGCGTGAGGGTTGGACCGAACCGGTGGTCGCGCGGTTCGCGGACCCCATTCTGGGGTCTGTCTCGCCGTTGGTGGTCGCCAAGGACGGGAGCGCGGTTGTCGCGCGCGGGGTCCGCTATGCCCCGGGGGGCCGCCGCTGCGTGTGCGGCGCGACCTGGCGACGACGCGCTGGTGCGTGGCGTGTGGCAGGTCCGACGCTGACCGCAGGGTTCTATCGTCGCGAGGCGGTTCTGGAGGTCGGCGGTTTCTGTCGCGAGGTGGGCGAGTTCTTGGCTGATATCGATCTGGCACTCGCCTTGCGCGTCCGGGGGTGGCGTGCCGTGCACGAGCAGGAGTCGATCGTGACCACGGGGCAGCCCGTGGTGACCGCGGGACTCTCGCTGCGCAGCGGTCGGGAAGCCGAGCTGTTGTTTTGGCGCAACGGCGCGGGCATCGGCTGGTGGCGGGCCCTGCTCTGTCATCCTGGCATGCTTGTGGGAGAACTGGCGGGCAACCTGCACCGACCGGCCGTCGTCCTGCAGATGCTGGGCCGGGCACAGGGCGCGTGCGTGTATGCCTGTCGCCGCCACCAGTTCCTTGCGCGGCGGGATGCGGGCGCCGCTGAGCAGCGTGTCAACCGCGACATCGTGCCGTTGAGCCGGGGGAATAACCCGGCGCACAAGCCGTCGGCGCGTCCCCGCGCCGCCGCGTGACAACTGCCCGGTTCTCGCGCGTGCGGCTGGCTGCCAGCGCGATGACCGACGCCAGCATCTGCAATACCGCCAGCAACCAGGGATGGATCGGACGCGCCGGTGGGCGATCAGTGGCCGCGTCGTGGTTTGGGGACCAGGACGCTCCGGGGCGGTATTCCCAGCCGTCCGCAGTGCGGCGCCACCCGTCGTCGCTCGGATCCGCGTGCCTGCTCCCAGGGTGACCGGTCGGCGACTGGAAGTGCGTGGCCAGGCAGCCCGCGGCCAGCAAGACAACGATTGTACCGATTGCGCCGCGCACCAGCCCACCTCGTCGCACGCAGAAGAAGACAGCGTCTCGAACGGGAAACCGAGCATTCCGTGCGGTACTGGTGGCGGACGTGAGGGATCGACACCAGGCATCCTGCAGCAGGTCGGATGCAAGGCGTGCGCCGCGCCGCCGCCGGGTGCGCCGCGGGATCGTCCTAACCGGCATGTGAACTGTGACTTACGGTGGAGCCGGCAGGTCGCGGTGCGCGCGGATCGGGCCCCACCGCGTGGCGAAATCGCGACACGGTCGCCTGGTTCGCGTGGCGTGATCGCCACATTGTGTCGCGGGGCGGGGCGAACGTGCCCGGCGGACACGGGGCACGCCATCCCCCGGCAGCGGATCCGATCGATCCGGGGCGGGGCGTGTTTGCGGTGCCCGAATGCGTGTCCTAGATTTCAACGTGGGAGGAACCACGGGGTGACCGCGGGTCAGGTCACGCGGGGGACGGGACGTGAGATCTCCTGGCGGGGGTTTCGCCGCCCCATCTGTGCTCACACAAAGGTACGAAGGACATGACGAATCGCAAGGCTTCGCTCCGAATCGAGTCCCTGCTGACCGGTGCCCAGCTGCCGGCGTTGCCGCAGAGTGCCATCCGCCTCCTGCAATTGTCGCAGGACCCGGACAATGGTCCGGTCGAATTCGCCGTTCCCATCGAGGCCGATCCCGGCCTGACGGGACAGGTGTTGAAATTCGTGAACTCGTCGTATTTCGGGTTTGCCCGCGAGATCTCGAGTATCAAGCTGGCGATCACGTTGGTGGGGATTCGCACGATTAAGAATTTCGCGTTGTGGAGCGCGGTATTCAGCTTGATGCCCAACCCGAAGTGTGGCCCGTTCGAGCTCAAGAGTCTGTGGCAGGACTCGTTGCGTCGCGGTCTGTTTGCCCGGGCCCTGGGCCGACTGCTCGGCCAGGCCGACAGCGAAGACCTGTTTGCGGCGGCGTTGCTGCAGGACATGGCGGTGCCGCTGCTGGCCAAGGAGTTGCCCGAGGACTACGACAAGTTGTTCCAGGGCCGGCAGGGCGGCCGGATACGGTTGTCGGACCTGGAGCAGGAGCAATTTGGCTGGACGCACGCCGAGGCGGCCGGCCTGCTTGCCCGCCGGTGGAACCTTCCCGAGGACTTTGCGGGGCTGATTGAGTGCCACACGAAGTTCCTGGAGCTGTTGTCGGTGGGTGCGACGCCCGGGCAGGTGGCCGTGTGCATGTCCGCGCTCTTGCCGGCCGTCCGCGACGAGGCGTGGTACGAGCGGGAGCAGTTCACCGATGCCTTTTGCCGGTTGACCGGTTCGACCGAGTCGCAGATCGCGCCGCTGCTGACCGAGATTGACACGGACTTCGTCGAATTCGCGCCGGTGTTGAAACTCGGTATGCCCAGTCGGACGCTGGCGCAGTGGCTGACCGAGCCGGTGGAGACCGCGGCTGTCTGAGCCGGCGCTGTGCTGAGCCGGCGTTGTGCCGCAACGACGCGTACTTGACCCACAGTTCGCCTGAGCCTCGGGAGTGTTGCGCCCCCGAGGCTTTCTCTTTGGCCCGCGGCGCAATGGATTTCCGCTCAGGGGCGCGAACCTGTTGGGGGATCCGTGGTCGATGACTAGAATGGAACAGGAGGCGTAGTGCGGATCAGGTGTCGGTAGACGACCAGGTGGCGTGTGGCCAAGTACGAGCGAATGCGGCGACGGCAGGCAATCGGCGAAGCCGAGGGGTATCTGGATCTTGCCCTGGGCCTGGCCGACCAGTGGCCGTTGCCGGCGAAGTTGCGGGACCAGCTGGCGGAGCGCGCGATCTCAGCGCTGGCACGGGTGAGCGGCACACCGGGGGCGCAGGCCCACGTGCTGTACTTGACCGGACTGGCGTACCGCATCATGGAGCGCTACGAGGAGGCCCTTGGGCCGTTGCGGGCGTCGGCGGACCTGGATCCGCGATCTGTTCCTGTCTGGCTCGCCCTGGGCTGGTGCTACAAGCGCGTGCGCCGGCTGGACGAGGCGATTCGCGCGCTCGAACACGCGCTGGTGGTGGGTCAGGGCGAGGCGATCGTGCACTACAACCTGGCCTGCTATTGGAGTCTGGCCGGTCGACCGGAGCAGGCGATCCCGTATCTCGCGCAGTCGTTCGATCTGGACCCGCGGTATCGCGAACTGGTCGCGGGCGAGGTGGATTTTGATTCGATCCGTGATCTGCCGGATTTCCAGGCGGTGCTGGGCGTCACTGCGTGAGGTCGACGTTCAGAGTGTCTTGGCGGCGTAGAGTTCGGCGTATTCGAGGATCCAGAGGTCGATCAGTTCGAGGAACTTGTCCAGGTCGACGTCCGGGAGTCTCTCGAAGTAGTTGCGGTTGAACACTTCCTTGTTCCGGATGGTGCCCTTGGCAGCCAGGTCCAGGACCGCCGCGCTGGTGGTCGGGCGCACCGTCATTTCGAGACGGCTGTAGTCGTTGTTGCGCCGTCCTGCGCCGGTCACGCGCAGGTCGTCGCGACTGCAGGCGGCACCCCAGCCGCGTTCACCGTAGAGTGTTTCGTAGCGGAATCCGGGGAAGTAATTGGGGAGCTGGCGGACGCACTTCTCAATGTGTTCGGACAGCTGCAAGCGGTATTTGGAATGCAGCCGTTTGAGTTCTTCGTCACTCAGCGCCTCGGCGGCGTCGGCAATGCGGCGTGCTTCGCTGCGGCGTTGTCCGCGTTCGATGGCCCGGTGCAGACGGTCTTCAAAACTCATGCTCAGACCGATTTCTCGTCGGATTGTTTCTTCTGGTAGAACTGCATCAGATCGGAGAACGAGCGGAGCGGCGCCTTGCCTTCTTCCATTTCCTTCGTGATCGGGGTGACGAATTTCGGCTTGGCGGGCGGGCGGGGCTGGGGCTTGCCGGCCCGCGCGGCCGGCGTGCCAGCCGCCTTCCCCGACCGACGCGCGGCGGCACCGCGTCCGGCCGGCCGCGCGGGAGCGGGTCTGCGCGGACGGGCCGTTTCGCGACGCGCTGCCGGCGACTTCTCCGTCCCCGGTTCGATGGCCGTCAGGGACACGCGCCGGCGCTGCTTGTCGACATCCACCACCCAGACATCGATCACATCGCCGACACCGACGACCTCGTGCGGATCGCGCACGAAGCGGTCCGCCAGACGGCTGATATGGACCAGGCCGCTGTCCGGCAGTCCGATATCGACGAACGCGCCGAAATCCACGACGTTCAGGACGGTGCCGGAGAGCCGCATGCCGGGTTCCAGGTGTTCCAGCTTGACGATGCCGTGGCGCAGGAGGGGAGCCGGGAAATCCTCCCGCGGATCGCGTCCTGGTCGAGCCAGCGCGTGGAGGATATCGCGCAACACGACGGCGCTGGCCGAGACTTCCTCGGCCAGCTCGTCCGGATCCAGGTGGCGGACCTTCTCCTGCAGCAGCAGACGCGGCTCGAGACAGGCCTCCGCCGCCGGCTCGCTCGGCGGCTCGGCGGGCGCTGCGGCTTCGCCAGAACCGCTGTCGGGCGCCGCGCGCGACGGTTCGACCAGATCCCGGACGCTGCATCCCGCCTTGGCCAGTACTTGTTCCGCCAGGAGGTAGCTCTCCGGGTGGATCCAGGTCGTATCCAGCGGGTTGTCGCCATGGGTGACCTTCAGGAACCCGGCGGCCTGAACGAACGTGGCGTCGCCCAGCCCGGGTACCTCGCGGAGCTGCTCGCGAGTGCGGAACGGACCGTGCTTGGAGCGGTATTCGCACAGCCGCCGCGCGGTCAGTTGATTCATGCCCGACACGTACCGCAGCAGCGCAGGACTGGCGGTGTTCACATCCACTCCGACGTAGTTGACACAGGATTCGACGACGGCGTCGAGTGAGCTGCGCAGATGCTTGGCCTTGACGTCGTGCTGATACATGCCCACGCCGATGTTGGCCGGATTGATCTTGACCAGTTCGCTCAGCGGGTCGAGCAGCCGTCGTCCGATCGAGATCGCGCTGCGGAGCACCGCGTCGTAGCTGGGGAGTTCCTCCCGCCCAACCGGACTTGTGGAATACACACTCGCCCCGGCCTCGTTGACGATCACGAACGACACCGAGCTGTCGCGCAACTCGTCATCCATGACACTCAACACCAGCTGCTCGGTCTCGCGACAGCCCGCGCCGTTGCCGATCGCGATGACCGTCAGGTTGTGGCGTCGCACGATCTCGACCAGCTTCGCGCGCCCGGCCTGGATCCACTCCTCCTTGCCGATCACATGGATGATCTCATGTCCCAGCACGTTGCCGAACTCGTCGAGCGCGATGAGCTTGCAGCCGCTGCGGAAGCCCGGGTCGATCGCCAGCACGCAATGCTGGTGTACCGGTGGCTGCAGCAGCAGCTTGCGCAAGTTGCGGGCGAACACTTCGACGGCGTGCGACTCCGCCAGCTCCGCCATTTCCCGTCGCAGCTCCCGCTCCAGACTCGGAATCAGCAGGCGACTCAGCGCGTCGCGGACGCAGGTCCGCAGAAAGTCCGCGTGCGGGTGCCCTTCGGGAACCAGCGTCTGCTCGGCTTCGGCCGTCATCGCGGGCACGTCGGCGTCGAGTTTCACGCGCAAGATGCGCGCGCGTTCGCCCCGATTGATGGCCAGTACGCGGTGGGGCGGCACCCGCGAAACCAACTCCTGAAAGGCGAAATAGTCCTTGAACGCCGCCTCCAGTCGCTGGCGTTTCTTGGCCTTCTTGCTCATCGCGGCGGACAAGGGGCCTCGCGCTCGCACGATCGGTTTGCGGACGGACGCCGCGCGCGGCGCACGACCGTCCGCTGCCGGGCTGTCCGCCGGAATCGCCGGCACGTCCGCCGCGGCCTCCCGGTCCGTTGGCCCGCCAGGTGCGGCCACGGGATCCGACGCCGCGTCGACCGCGGCCGACGCAGGCCGCGTCATGTCCAGCAGCAGGTGATCCGGCGCGTCGGCCGGCGGCGACGGGACGGATGACGCCGTGCCTGCCCCCAGGTCGCTCAGCTCGGTCGGCGCGCTGACGACCAGCTCCTGGCCAGGCAGGATCGCCGCGCGCTCCGGCTCAGCTGACTCCACCGGCGCGCTGCCGACAGATTCCACGCCCGGCAACCCCGTCGCCACGTCCGGTTCTGCCACGGCCGCCACGGTCGCAGAGTCCGCAGATGGTGTTGCCGGTGGCGCGGTCACCGGGTTCTGGGCAGCCACCTCGCGGCGGCCCACCAGCTCGACGCGGCTGCAAACGACGCGCGCGGTACGCTGGAGCGTCTTGCGCAGGCGGCCACGCACGTCCGCACGCTCGCTGTACCCCTCGGCGATCAGGTGCCGCACGCCTGAGAGCACATCGTCAACCGTGCTCAGCTGCAGGTGCGGGTTCACGAAGGCCGCGGCGCGCGCGGTCACATCCGCCGCCGCCGTATCGGCCTCCAGGATCTCGCGGGCGAGCGGCTCGAGTCCTCGTTGTCGCGCGACCGTCGCCAGCGTCTGCTTTTTCGGCTTGAACGGCAGATACAAGTCTTCGAGTCGTTTGGCTGATGTCGCGCTCCGGATGTGCTCGGCCAGCTCCGGCGTCAGTTGACCCTGGGCCTGGATCGACTTGAGAATTGTCTGCTTGCGTTCGGCCAGGGCGCGCAGCTTGCCCACTTTCTCCTGAATGCGCCGAATCTGTTCTTCGTCCAGATCGCCCGTGCGGTCCTTCCGGTATCGCGTGATGAACGGAACGGTGTTGCCGTCATCCAGGAGCATGACCGTCTGGTGGACACTCTCCGCAGGCAACCCAAGTTCTCGGGCAACCTGTGCGAAGTCAATCTCGATCGTGATGTCCATAAGGGCCCCTGTGAGGGCAACCGGAGAAGCGGCGCAAGCGTTCGTGCCTCACGCCATTACCTGGCTGGCAATCTAGGCGGTTCCCAGGGGGGTTGTCAAGGATTGCTGGCGGTTGTGAGCGCGTCACAACCGCTATCCGCAGTGCAACGCGTGTGCTCAAGAAAACCTGCCGTTTCTGGACAATAGTGCAAACTGTCAGGTTCGGTTCTGCCGATATAAACGTGACGCGGGGGGGCCGCGCGCCGTGCCTGATGCAGAGAGGGACCACGCTATGGTACATCCGCAGCTTCGCGTTTACTATGGACCAGAAGAGGACACGGACACAGGTTGTTCCGTATCCGCCGCCCCCCCGTCGACGGTCACCGTGCCGCTGCGTGAGGTGTTCGGCTGGCTCATGGATGCCGTGCACAGCGGCAGAACGTGGCTGCGTGATTTCGAAGACGACGAGGTCACGATTTCGGCCGACTTGTATGACGTGATTCTCGCGTATCAGCATTACCAGCGTCCTTCAGCGTGACACACGAACAGCAGGAACGTCCCGAATTCGCCGACTCGCCGCGGTCGGCGGCGGCGGCGACCCCCGCCGCCCAGTCGCGGCCCGCACGGCCGGTTGACGACCTGATCCGTCGCATCAAGGAATCGGCGGATCAATTGGCCAGCGACCAGCCCGCGCGGGGCGATTTGAAGATCCTCAGCCGCGCGTTGCGCGAATTGCGGTACGCGTTCAAGGTCTTCGCCCCCTACCGCCGTCGGCGGAAGGTGACGGTCTTCGGTTCCGCACGGACATTGCCAGCTGATCCGGCGTACCGGCAGGCTGTGGATTTCGGCCGGGCCATGGCGGCGCAGGACTGGCTGGTCGTGACGGGGGCCGCCAGCGGCATCATGGAGGCGGGGCACCGTGGGGCCGGACGGGACCATTCCATGGGTCTGAACATCCTGTTGCCCTTCGAGCAGGAAGCCAATCCGATCATCGCCGGCGATCACAAGCTGGTGCACATGAAATACTTCTTCACGCGCAAACTGATGTTTGTGAAGGAGTGCGACGCGGTCGTCTGCTGTCCGGGCGGGTTCGGCACGCTGGACGAGGCACTCGAAGTGCTCACGCTGCTGCAGACCGGCAAGCGCGACATGGTTCCTGTGGTGTTGATGGAAGCTCCCGGCGGAACCTATTGGCGGGATTTCGACACGTTCATTCGCCGCCGGCTGCTGGGGGGCGGCATGATTTCGCCGGAAGATCTGGCACTCTACCTGGTGACCCAAAGCCATGAGGAGGCGGTCGCCGAGATCATGCGCTTTTACCGCGTGTATCACAGCATGCGCTATGTGGGAGAACAACTCGTCTTCCGGCTGTACCACGCACTGCCCGCTGCCGCGCTGGCGGATCTCAACCACCGCTTTGCGGACCTCCTGGCCAAGGGCCAGTTCACGCTCTGCGCGGCCTTACCGGAGGAAGACGACGAACCCGATCTCGCCGACCTGCCGCGATTGGTATTTCACTTCGATCGTCGCAGTTTCGGCCGCCTGCGCACACTCATCGATTGGATCAACACATAGGTCCTATTGGTCCTATAGGTCCTATAGGACCAATAGGACCTATGGGACTAATCGGACCTGCCACTTAGTTCATGTACCGCGTCGACCAGGGCGACCGCGTGATCGACGGGCGTCTGCGGCAGGATGCCGTGCCCCAGGTTGAAGATGTGCCCGGG
This sequence comes from Pirellulaceae bacterium, assembly GCA_025459265.1. Taxonomy (GTDB): domain Bacteria; phylum Planctomycetota; class Planctomycetia; order Pirellulales; family Pirellulaceae; genus JAAYDI01. The sequence goes on from JALOQX010000015.1 coordinate 33,716, forward strand.
TCGTCCGCCAGCCTGGTCGAGGATCTCCTGGGCGCTGGCGCGCACGGCTGCGCGATCGGCCAGCAGGACGCAGGGATCCAGGTTTCCCTGGATGCCGTGCTCTGGTGAGATCACCTGCCAGGCCTCGTCGAGTCGCATGCGCCAGTCGACGCCGATCACATCGCCGCCGGCCTGGGCCAGCAGCGGGTTCAACGCCGGGTTCCCCGTGGCGAAGTTGATCACCGGTGTCCCGGCGCGGATCCCGGTGATGATCTGGCGGACATAGGGGAGTACGAAGCGGCGGTAGTCGCCGGCGCTGAGACATCCCACCCACGAATCGAACAGCTGCACGGCCTGAGCGCCGGCCGCGATCTGGGCGTTGAGGTAGCGCGTCACGGCGCGCGCGAAGCGCTCCATCAGCGCCTGCCACGCACCCGGGTCGCGGTACATGAGCGTCTTGGTGTGGAGGTATGTCCGGCTGGCTCCCCCTTCGATGGTGTAACTGGCGAGCGTGAACGGCGCGCCGGCGAAGCCGATGAGCGGAATACGGGCGGGCAGGTCCCGGCGCGTCTGGCGGACCGCCTGCATGACGAAGTCCAGCGCTTCGACGCTTTCGAGTTCGACGATGCGATCGACATCCAATCCTTCCCGGACCGGATTGTGGACGACGGGCCCGCCGTGTGGTGCGAATTCCAGGTCCAGCCCCATCGGTTCGAGGATCGGCAGCAAGTCGGAGAAAACGATGGCCGCATCCACGCCGAGTCGTTGGACGGCGGTGCACATGACTTCGCTGCACAGGGCGGGATCCTTGCACAATTCGAGAAACGACACCTTGTCGCGCACCTGACGGTATTCGGCCATGTACCGTCCCGCCTGGCGCATCAGCCAGATCGGCGTGACCGGGGTCGGCTCGCGACGGCAGGCCCGCATGAACGGACTGTCGTGCCACGGTGCCAGCGGCGTGGCCGGTGCGGCCGGTGCCGCCGCCAGCAGGCCGCTGACACGGCGTTTCGCCGCGCGCACGCTGTCCGCCTGCACCGCTGCTTCGCGGACCAGGTGTCCCATCTGATGGTGTGCCGGCTCCACGTCGACCGGCAGCTCGCAGCGGCGAAGCATTTCGCTCGTGGCGGGCCCGATCGACCCGACGACGGTATGCCACATCGCCTGCCGCAGCGCCGGTTCGACGCCCAGGTCGCGCGCCACCTGCAGGAGGTGTGTGACCTGGATCGCCGAAGTGAAGAGCGCGACCGCAACGTCACCGGCGACCAAGGCCTGCACCACGCGTGCCAGGGGCGTCGGATCCTCCGGCAGTTCCCAGCGATACACAGACACGGTCACGACCCGTGCGCCGCGCGCTTCCAGGCCGGCCACGAGGCTGACGTTCGAGTCCCCGTACTCCTGGATCGCCACCACCTGGTTGTCGATCGGCACCTGCTGATCGATCGTTTGCAGCACTTCCCGCCAGGTGTGTGGTGGCGGGACCATGTGCGTGGGACGCAGTCCGGCGTCGCGCATGGCCTGGACCACTTTGGGACCGCGCGCGATGGTCACGCTATCGGCCAAGGCGTCGAGGTAGCGCTGCGCGGGGACCTGCCGCTCGACGGCTGAGAGGAGGTACTGGAAACCGACTCCGGTGAGGAAGGCGACGACGCCGATTTCGCCCACGAGCAGCCGATGCACGAAATCGGCGGTCGCCGGGGTGGGAGTCGGGACTTCGCGGAGTGCCGGGGCCAGCTGCGGGATGCCGCCCCACCGCGTGATGAGGCGCGCGAGGTCGTCGGACCGACGGCTCTCGAACGCCGCGACGCGCAACCCGTGGAACGTGGGAGAGTCCTGTGCCATGCCTCCCATCGTAGGGGCGCCTGGCCGAGCAACCAAGATGGCGTGGTTCGGCCCCTGCGCAAGAAAACGACCTGCCCGTCGCGGGGACGGGCAGGTCGCCTGTCATCGTCGCCTTCTAACCGGCCAACTTAGCGGACCAAGTTGGTTTGAATGAATCGACGCTGGGTCGGGAGGAACGCAGAGGGATCGACCACGGGAGCCGGTCCAACTTCGTCCTGCTCGGCCTCGGTGGGAGCCGCTTCTTTGGCCTCGGTGCTCGGTGCAGCAGCCTCGCAGCCACACACCGGATCGCACCCGCAGCTCGGCTCGGCGCCGCAGCACGGATCGGCACAGCCATTGTCACAGCAGTTCTTGCGAGCGCAGTGCTTGCCGAAGATCCGATCCAGCAGCGAGGTCCGGCAGCGCTTCTTCACCACGCACTTGGCTTCGCAGCCACAAGCGGGCTCAGCGCCACAACCCGGATCGCACGCCGCTTCGCAACCGCAAGCCGGCTCCGCGCCACAGCACGGATCAGCGCAACCTTTGTCGCAGCAGCTCTTCTTGCACTTGCACTTGAAACTCCGCAGCAGGTTCAGCAACGGGGTCCGGCGGCACTTCTTGACCACGCACTTGGCTTCGCAGCCACAAGCGGGCTCAGCGCCACAACCCGGATCGCACGCCGCTTCACAACCGCATGCCGGGTCCGCGTCACAGCCAGGATCCGCACAGCTGGCGTCGGAGCAACCACCGTCGCAGCCTGCCTTCTGGCAGCGGCACTTGAGGTTCCGCAGCAGGTTCAGCAGCGGGGTGCGGCGGCACTTCGGCGCACACGGAACACAGGCGTCACATCCAGTGTCGCAGCCGCAGCTGGGACCTGGATCACACTTCGTGTCACAACAGCTGGCGGTGTCGCTGCAGCCGTTGTAGTTCATGCCGAGCATTCGGTCGAGCAAATCCAAACCGAAGCTCTGGGTGCTGAGGCCAAGGCCCAACACCAACGATCCAACAAAAATGTTCCACTTCATCGAGCCACGTCTCCTTTACGATGGAACTTTCGAACTGGCGCAATTCCCGGGTCGGCCTGCGCTTGTGAGTCTTGTGGGCGCGCTGAGTCATGCGCCGTGAGACTCAGATCGTCAGCGGGTTCTCCTTCCTGGAGATGTTCGATCGGGGTGTGCCTGACTGGGGGTGGGCTACCGAGGTAGGTGGTGGGTTGCACCGCGTACCATGCAGTGTCGTGCGCCAGAACCGGTCGAGTCATTCCTTGACCCGATAAGTCCGCTCCGGTTGGCCTGACGCTTCGCTACATGCCCCTGATGCAGAGGCACGCGCGTCAAGTGACATGTACCGTATCGGCCCGCACGGCGCGCCGACAAGTGGTTTACATCAACTGTTGCGGAGACAATGCGGCCTGCAGAGACTGGTGAAACCTTGCGGCGCAGCATCCCTCTGGTTGTGGTCGCCCTCCGTGCCGGCTGCTATGATGCGAGAGGTGAATCATGACCATGCGATGCCGTGTCCCAGTGATCGTCGCGCTGGGGCTGGCCTGCTGGACCGGCCCGCCCCCGGACGCGCTGCGCGCCGAGGACTGGCCGCAATGGGGCGGTTCGTCGCTGCGCAACAACGTCACCGCCGCGGCGGATGTGCCCACGCACTGGAACATCGGACGGTTCGATCGCAGGACAGGCCAGTGGCAGTTGGCGGGCGCGCAGAACGTGACATGGGTCGCACGGCTGGGCAGTCAGACGTACGGCACGCCGGTCGTGGCCGGCGGCCGCGTCTGGATCGGAACCAACAATGACGCCGGCTACCTGCCGCGCTACCCGGCCGACACCGATCTGGGATGCCTGCTCTGCTTCCGGGCATGCGACGGTGAGTTCCTCTGGCAGGACTCGAGCGAAAAACTCGCCACCGGCCGCGCCCACGACTGGCCTCAGCAGGGCATCTGCTCCACGCCGCTGGTCGAGGGCGAGCGGCTGTGGTACGTCACCAGCCGCGGCGAGGTCGTCTGCCTGGATGTGCGGGGATTCGAGGATGGGGAAGATGACGGGCTCCAGCAGACTGCGCCGGCCGGTGGCGGGGACGCGGACGACCCCCGGCCGCCACGGCACGAGGCGGATGTCGTCTGGCGGCTGGATATGATGTCGCAGCTGCAGGTTTCTCAACTGTACATGTCCAGCTGCTCCGTCACGTCGCTGGGCGACCTGCTCTTCGTCAACACCTCCAACGGCTGGCACGAACCCGACTCGGGGTTCGCGTCCCTGGCGGCCCCGAGTTTCCTGGCGCTCGACAAACACACCGGCACCGTGGTGTGGTCCGACAATACGCCGGGCGAGAACCTGCTGCATGGCCAATGGTCTTCCCCCGCCGCCGGCGTGCTGGGAGGCGTACCCCAGGTGATCTTCGCCGGCGGCGATGGCTGGGTGTACAGCTTTCGCGCCGAGGCGAACGATACGGGGCGGCCGGAGATGCTCTGGAAATTCGACACCAATCCCAAGGAGTCCAAGTGGGTGGCGGGCGGCGCCGGGTCGCGCAATACGCTGGTGGCCACACCGGTGCTGCACGACGGCCTGGTGTATGTCGCCGTTGGACAGGATCCGGAGTTCGGCGCCGGGAGCGGTCGGATCTGGTGTATTGATCCGACCAGGCGTGGCGACGTGAGTCCGACGCTCGCGGTGCGGGCGGACGATCCCGGGCAGGTGCTGCCGCCGCGGCGCATCCAGGCGGTAATTCCCGCGCAGGGTGAAACGACGGTGCGCAACCCGCAATCCGCGGTCGTCTGGGAATACAGCCGCTGCGACCGCAACGGGAACGGCGAGATCGAGTTCGAGGAAGAGATGCACCGCAGTTGCGGCAGTGTGGCCATCCGGAATGATCTGCTGGTCATTGGCGATTTCGCCGGCATCGTGCATTGCCTCGACGCGAAACAGGGCACCGCACACTGGACCTACGACATGCTCGCGGCCGTCTGGGGTTCTCCCTTGATCGTCTCGGATCGGGTCTATCTGGGCGACGAAGATGGCGACATCTGTATCTTTGAGCTGTCGGCCGATCCGCAGGAGCCGCTGGCGGAAATCAACGTCGGCGCGTCCGTGTGCGCGACGCCCGTCGTGGCCAATCAGGTCCTCTGGATTGCCACGCGGACTCATCTGCTGGCCATCGAGAACAGCGACCCGTGACAGGAGCCCGTGCCGCATGCTCAAGCGCGTACTGAACGTGGGTAGTTGTACGCCCGATCATCGCGCCATTTCCGCGATGATTGCCGCGCGCTTCTCGGCGGAAGTCAGCCGGGCGCACGACTGGGATGATGCGGTGGAGCACTTGCGGGCCATGCCGTTTGACCTCGTGCTGGTCAACCGCATGCTCGACAGCGATCGTTCCGATGGCGTGCGGTTCATTGAGCGGCTGAAACAGGACCCCGACCTTGGCGCGGTGCCGGTGATGCTCGTGACGAATTTCCCTGAGCACCAGCGCCGGGCGATGCAGGCGGGGGCCGTCGAGGGATTCGGGAAACAGTCGCTCACGGCGCCGGAGACGCTGGCGAAACTCGCCCCGTACCTCTCGCCCGGACCGGCCACTGCGTCGCAGGATCCCGTCTGACGGAGATGCTCCCCGGGATTCAGTGGTCCGCGGTCGCCGGCCGTGCTCCGTCCGCCTCCTGTTTCGTCTCCGATTCCGCCTCCGCTGCGGGCTCCCCGGCGGCCTCCGTCTGAGGCTGGAGGAATTTCAGCCCGGCCATGACGGCAAACGCGTCCGCGCGATAGTCGTCGAGTTTCCCGGCATAGACGTCGAGTGTCACGCTGTACACGCGACGGTTGGCGAGGGTGATCAGGACTTCGCGTTCACCGCGGTACGAGCGTTCCCCGGCGCGGAACGTGCGGGGCACGATGTACCGCAGACAGGGGACTTCGCCCAGGATGAGCAGGCCGATGTCGTGCGCCTGCGGTTCACTTTGCTCGACCGCTGTCGCCATCCCTTCCAGCTGGTGCAGCGTGGCCTCGCGATCCGCCGCCGGAGCCGCTTCGCTGTCTCGCGCCTCCACGGTGATGCGCGGCAGGGGATTGTCAAGGCCGGGATAGAGCACGAACCGAACCAGGTAGTCCTGGGCGCGCGCGGCCGTGTGCCAGTCCACGGGTGGCGCAACACGCAACCGCCCGCGGTCGACGTCCGCCAGGTACGCCGCCAGATCGGACAGTTCGTCGACGCGAAACTCGAAGCGGTCCAGCTTGGCGCGCGATCCGGTCGCGGCCGGCGGCGCTGGTCCGCAGCCCGCAGCCAGCAGCAGACACAGGCACGACAAGCCGGCACGCGTCACGCGTCGAGCGTCTCCTTCACTTTCTGCACGAAGTGGGGCGTCTTCCCGGACTGACTGAGCGCTTCCGCCTTCTTTTCCGCTTCCTTCTTCTGGTTGAATTCAAACGTGGCGACGCGTTTGAGCGACTGGTTGAAGACGCCCCAGTAGACTTTCTTGCGCAGATCGGCAGGTTCTTTCGCCCGGCTGGCGCGTTTGACGGCCTTCTTGGGGGCGGCCGGCTTCTCGCTCAAACCAGCCTTCTCCGCCGCTTCCGCCGCTTCTACCTCTTCGCGCAACGCTTTCCGATTGACAATTTTACGCGCCATGGGTTACCGCCACGCCTAGGAACCAGAGATCGCCTCTGGCCCATGGTAACCCATTTCGCCCCCGGTCGCCAGTTGGCGTCAGGCCGGACGAGCGTCGCCAGGGAGTCAGGTCCCCGAGCGGCAATCGGTGGCCACGCACAGGGCGATCCGGCAGGCATCGCGGAAGGCGGCCAGATCCAGCGCTTCGGTGACCATGTGCGGATTCACCTGCCCGCACCCCAACGTGACCGTCGGGATGCCGTGGCGCGTGGTCCAGTTCGCATCGAGTCCCCCATTGGCGACAACGCGGAAAGGCGTCCGGCCGACCGCCCGGACCGCGTCCTCGGCAGCCAGCACGCACGCTTCCCGCGGGGCCAGCCGAAACGGTTCGTAGTCGACGCGGGAGGAGCAGGCCGCCGAGCCGCATACGCCGACGGCGTTGCGCACCTTCCGGGCGGCCCGCGCAAAGGCACGCTCGATCTCGCGGACGATCCGCTGGCGAAATGCCGGGCTGTGACTCCGCGCTTCGGCGCGCAGGAGCACGCGATCCGTCACGACATTCGTCGCGTCCCCGCCGTGAATGACTCCCACGTTGCAGGTGCCTTGGCGCCTTCCCTGCCGGACGAGACCGTGCCAGCCATGCTCATGCAGGTGGGCGACGGCCAGGCTGGCGATGGCGATGGCACTCACGCCCCGTTCCGGAGCGACACCGGCGTGCGCCGCCACGCCGCGCACGTCGATCTCCACGCGGCAAGCGCCGGTGGCGCCCACCGTGAGCTTCTCGGGCGGGCCGCCGTCCCAATTGAAGGCGAGCTGAGGGTTTCCCAACCATCCCGTGTCCACGCATCGCGACCCGTGCAGACCAATCTCCTCTTGCACAAACCAGCAGAAGGTCAGCGGGGGGTGGGGCAGATCGCGTGCGAGGATTTCGCAGGCGGCGGTAAGCGTCACCGCGACCCCGGCACGATTGTCGGCCCCGAGCCCGGTGTGGGGATGGGCCGAGCGGACCGTGTCTCCCTCCCGCACCGCCTGGCAGCCCACACAGATGGGCACCGTATCAAGGTGGGCACAGAGCATCCGTCTGGGGCGCCGGCACGTCCCGGGGAGTTTCAGAATCAGGTTTCCGGTTTGTCCGGGTGTGGGAGTGCGACGGTGAGCCGTGTCGCGTCGCAGCATGGACGGCGTGGCGCCGGATGCGCGCAAACGGGCTTCGACCGCGTCGGCGATCAAGTGTTCCTCGCAACTCCTGCCGGGGATCACGAGCAACTCCAGCACGAGATCGATCGCGCGGGACAGATCTGGCTCGGGCCTGGCGCCAGCAGTACCTGCGTGTGCCGGGTGACGGAACGCCTCATCAGCGCGGGCCCCGCGTTTCGGTCTCATGGTTCAGTCCGCTCATGCCGCCTGATCGTGGTGACGGGACGTCATCGGACGTTCCAGCTTCTGCAGAATATAGTCGGCGGCGCGGCGGGTGGCACCTGGCTTGCAGAACCGCGCGCGGAGCCCGACCAGCTGGTCGACGCGCCGGCGGTACTCCGCGGGAGTCCGCAGCCAGCGGACGATATGCTCGGCCAGTTCCGCCGATTTGTCCGTGCAGGCCGGGTATTCGGGAAACGGAACCTGGTCCGCACCCGGATGTCCCGGATCATACGGCGCATGCGTGAGATCGAAGCGGTCCTCGCAGGCCAGCAGGTTGACGAGCGTCATGTACTTGCACCGCAGCAGGACGTGCTTCGCGAAGTAGTACATACGGCGGTTGAGCCAGTAGTGAATGACGGACGGTTTCGCGTAGTACATCAGCTCCAGCGAGACGGATCCCGAACACGCCAGACAGCAGTCGCTCAGCTGGATCACTTCGCTGGTATGGTTGACAAACACTTCGACCGGGAGCTGCATGCCCGCGACGAGCTGGCGGGCCATCTCGGCCTGTTTCTCGTTGTAGCTGCCGATGGCGAACCGCGTGCCGGGCACGCGTGCTGCGATGAGCTCAGCGGCCCGCAACAAGATCGGCAGGTTGTTACGGACTTCCTGCGTGCGCGAGCCGGGGAGGATACCCACCATCTGGCGCTGCGCGTCCACGGCGTGCTGCCGGAGAAACTCGCGATCGACCACGTGTCGCGTCAACTCGTCAAAGTACGGATGGCCGACGTAGGTGGCAGGGCAGCCGCGTTGTTGATACCAGTCGGCCTCGAAGGGGAGCTTGCAGAGCACGTCGTCGACGAGCCGGCGCATTTTTCGGATCCGCCAGTCGCCCCACGCCCACATCTGGGGCGCGCCGTAGTAGATGACGGGGATGCCGTATTTCTTGGCCTTGCGTGCCACCCACCAGTTGAAGCCGGGGAAATCGATGAGCACGACGGCATCGGGACGCCGCGTGCGAAAGTGCTCGTCGGCGCGCTGCAGCAGTCGCCAGAACTTGTCCACGTTGACCACCGCCTGGGCGATCCACATCACCGCCAGTTCGGTGAGGTCGCTGAGCAGTTCCATGCCGGCGGCCTGCATGCGAGGCCCGCCGAATCCCACGGCATGCAAACCCGGCCGCTGTTGCTGCAGCACCCGCACCAGGTTCGCCCCGTGCAGATCACCGCTCGGTTCACCCACGGAAAAGAAAATGTTCAAGGGTCGGGTCGACATGATGCACACGGATCCTGTGTTAACGCGACTGAATCAATTCCACATGCTCGTACTGACGCCATCGGCGTTTGAACCACCACGCCGCCAGCAGGTCGCCCGGGTTGGGCCAGCCGTCGGAAAGCGCGACGCTCCGCCCCGGCATCGGCACCGTGATCTCACCAACGCGGAAGCCGCGCGCGGCGACGAGCGTGGCCAGGTAGCGATACATGCCGCACGGCAGTTCGACCCCGGCAACGGCTTCCCGGCGGGCGGCCCACACGAGGCATTCCGGATCGCGCACTTCGAGTCCGAGCAGCATCCACCGCGGTATGCGGCCCAGGCGATGGAACAGCTTCCGCACGCCCTGCCGGTGCGGACGACCGACGACCAGATCCACGCGCACGAGTTCGTCCAGCAGCAGTTGGATGATCGCGCCGACCACACCGTCTCCGGCGGGCAACGTGACGATGATGTCACCGCGGGCCTCGGCCAGCCCGGCGCTCAGCGCCGCGCTCAATCCGCGCGCCGGTGTGAAGTTGAGCACGCGGATTCGCCGGTCGTGCCGAGCGCAATCGGCCAACCGCGCCCGGCTCTCGGCCCGCGAAGCGTCGTCCATGACAATCAGCTCGAAGTCGGACGTGAGGGGTTCCAGGACCGCGCAGACGGCCGGGACTTGCGCCGCCACAAGCGCGCCGGCATTGCGCTGGGGAACGAGAACCGAAATCCCGGTCATCCCTGACCTCTCCCTTGCCACGGCTCACCGCGCGGCCTCCCTGCCGCTCCACCCGGCACGGCTGACCGAGTCGACCAGCGCCCCAGGGGGCGCTGCGCAGTGGCTCCCGGAACTCGCCCGCATGACAGATCCAGCGCGGCAACAGCGTTGGTGGCGAGAGTATCTCACATCGCGGCGAACCGGGATAGAGCACTTTTTCGCCGCTTAAGTCTCCGTGAGGATGCGCGCCGGGTCCTGACTGACGGCCCGCAGCATGGGCAGGTAACTGGCCAGCGTGGTCACCAGGGGCGCGCCGAGCAGGGCGACCACCAGCAACGCCCCCGAGGGTCGACAGGCCGCTGCCGGCACCCCGCCAGTGGCGACACCGAAACGAGCCAGCAGCGCGTAGCCAGCCAGCACCAGCAGACAGGCGACCAACCCGCCCAGCAGGCCGATCGCGACGGCCTTGAGCAGGAACAGTGCGGCAATCTGCGTCGTCCGTTTCCCCAGCGCGCGGAGCAGACCGATTTCGGCTTGCCGCTCGCGGACGTTCCACCACGACATGAGCCCGATCACGGCGGCCGCGACCAGCACCACCAACGGCAGCAGCACGTTGACCAGCCCGGCCAGCAGGTGCTCCCCGCGCTCGCGATTGGCGCTCACCGTCTCCAACTGCTGCTCGCGATTCGCCTTGAGCACGCGCAACTGCTCCGCCCGCTGCTGCTCGACCAGATCCCGCTGCTGCTCGCGCGCCGTGGCGCGAGAGAGATGTTCTGTGACTTTCGTGTCCGGCAGGATCCCTTCCAGTTCCTCGCGCACGGCCGACAGGCGGTTGCCATGGCACTTGCAGTTGAGCGCCATGATCTGGTGGATCCGCCCCGGCTTGCCGACCAGGCGTTGCGCATCGTGCAGATGCAGCACGAGCTGGACATCTTCGATGCCGCCTTCTTCGGGACGCACTTCGGCCACACGGAACAGGGTTCCGAGAATCTCCAGCTGATCGCCGGCGTCGAGCTGCCCGTTGCCGTTGGCGTCCCACGGGGCCAGCTGGTCCGCCGCCAGTCCACCGGCCAGCTCGTGCCCCACGACGACCGTACCCACCGCCACGTCCCGCGCCATGTGCTTCATCTCGGCGTTCTTCTGTGATGCGGTCAGCACAGGCAGCATGCCGATCAGCAGCACCGTGCGCCCCTGCCACTTGATCTTCTCCTGCAGCGTGGCGATCAGATGTACAATCGCTTCCACGTGCGGCGCGGTGGCCAGACGCTGGACATACTCCTCCGGGAAATCGACCGCCGCATAGTCCGTGTAAAGATCGCCGAAGCGCGTCTCGCGGTGCACGATCCGCAAGTTGACTCCCAGGTCGCGCATGATCCGCTTGGTGCCGGTATCCATCTCCTTGAGGATCGCGTCGGTCTCGGTCTGCACCGCTGCGAGGGCCGCGTCGGTCTCCTGCTGCAGCTGGGCCAACTGGCGCTGCGTGTCCGCGGCATAGCCGCCCAGGATCGTGGGACCCGCAAGGAACAGCACGGCCGCCACCGTGACGACCGCGACGCACAGCAGCAGACTCACCGGACGCCCCAGCATTTCCGCCAGTACGAGTCGTGTGATGCGCATGGCCTGTCCTCCCGATGTCAGCTAGCGGGACTGCAACAGCAATTCAAGGTAACTTCGCCGCTCCACGCGTCCCAGTCCCAAGTCGGCCGCCAGCGCGACCAGTGCGCTCTGCGCCGCGGCGAGGGACTGGGCCGAGACCTGGATTTCCAGCTCGAGGAACTGGCCGAGCTGGTCCACCTCGTCCAGCGTCGCTTCGACCGACCACTGCTGCCAGGTGAACCGGCCGTGGCGGCGCCGTTTCCGCACGACGGCGACCGAGCGGAACCCCAGGGCCAGCAGCAGTTCGGCATACTGTGCGGTGCGGTCCGCACCGGCCGCCAGGGGCAGCTCCAGCTCGCGACGCGTTTTGGTCGCGCGATCAAGCTTGGGACCCTTGTACGTCACGCAATTCTGGTCGTCGCTGCGGCGGATCCGCAGCGCTTCGTCCGTCAGGGCGAAATCGCGGACCGGATGCGCAAAGTAGTGATCCACCTGCTCGGTGACCGCGCCGAACCGGGCGCCACGCGTCTCGAGCTGCCGCGCGATCCGCTCAAGGTCGTCGACCGGAAACTTGTTTTCGACTTCGTACTGCATGGGGGACACCCCTACGTCCTCGGCCGGAGCACCGGTGCGCGCCGCCGCGTCACCGTCCCCGACCTCGGTCGTCAACAGATCTGTCGACCTAACGCGTCTTTCAACTGCCGCGCGGCGCGCGCCGGCGCCGGATCCGCAACCACGGCCTGGCCGACCGCCGCGCGGGAGAACCCCGCGGCCACGACCTGGGCGACATTCCCCAGCTCGATCCCGCCAATGGCAAACGCGGGGAGCCGCACCTCATCGGCCACCTGCCGCAGCAACGCCACACCGGGAAAGTGCTCAAACGATTTCGTGCGGGAGGCGAACGTGGGGCCGCAGCCGAGGTAATTCGCGCCATCCAGCACCGCCTGGCGGGCCTGCTCGATCGAATGCGTCGAGATCCCGATCAAGGCCTGACATCCCAGCAGGCGCCGCGCGTCCTGGACCGCCAGTTCGTCCTGCCCCAGGTGCACCCCGTCGGCGGCGGACAGCAGGGCCAGATCCACACGATCGTTCATCACGAACAGCACCCCGTGTTGCCGCGTACGCTCGCGGAGCAGCCGCGCACGCTCCAGCAGGACCCGATCCGGCAGGCTTTTGTCACGCAGTTGCAGCACATCCGCGCCACCGGCACAGAGCTGCTCGACCAGCTCGCCAAATGCACCTGCCGACGCGCGACCGTCCAGGAGCACGTACAGCTGCGCTCCGGCCAGGCGCTGCGCGCTGGTGTGCAGGATCGTCAAGGCACGCTCCAGGCTGTACGCGCGATAACGGAGGGCTTCGAGCTGGTGGGCCAGCTCGGGGGCGACCACCTTTGCATGTTCCTCCAGGCTTCGCAGGGACTGTTCCACGCGCTGCCAGTTCGCACCCTGCACGGACTGCAGGTCCGCGCGGGCGTATTCCGTGTCGGTGACGACGGTGCACCCGACATCGTGAGCGGTATCTCGAGCAGCGTGGAGGTCCGCCGGCAGCAGGGTCGCCAGCGTCCGAGCCACATCATGGCGCAGCTGCTTGCACAGGCCGGTCAGATGCCGGTCGTCCCGCGCGAACCGCGCGTGATCCTCCACGACCCGCAGTCCCTCGAGGCAGCGGTTGCGGTTCGCATCGAGTATCCGCCAAAGCGCCGCGTCGTCGCCGGGCGGTACGGACGGGTGATCCGAGGTCATGGCACAGCTCGTGGCGGTGTCGGGGACAGCGAGACCGGGGGCCAGCCGGTCACGCCGGCGGCAAGGTGCGTCCCTTCCAGTTGTACCACATGCTCCGCACGCGTCCATTTGCCTTGTCGCCGGTTGCCCCCGCCGCTACAATCTCCGCCGCGCACCAAGGCGGGGGGAGGCGCGCGTCGCCTCGGGATCGACCACGCAGGTAAGGACGCCCCACACGTGGCTCACAGGCAACTTGCCGGCTGGCTGACTTGCATCTGGCCCGGACTCCCCCGGCTGTGGCGGCGCGGCGATGCGCGCGGCCTGGCCGTTGCGGTCGGCTTCTCCGCCCTGTTGAATCTGGCCGTGTGGGCCAGTCTCCTCCGTACCGACGCGGCGCCGCGAGCCTGGTCGCTGACCGTGTGGGCGGTGTTGGGCGTGCTCTGGACAACCGGCTGTTGGCGGGAAGTGCGCCAGCGCAGCTGGTCGGGCGTCGCGGAGCGAGCGCGTTGTGAAGAGGACTTGTTTATTCGCGCTCAGGCTGAATACTTAAAAGGACACTGGGTGGAATCGCACGACCTCCTGGCGCGACTGATCGAAAGCAACCCGCTGGACATCGAAGCGCAGCTGCTGCTGGCCTCGGTGCACCGCAGAACCAAGCGCATCGATTTGTCCTGCAAACAGTTACGTCAAGTCAGAGGTTTGCAGGAGTCCGGACCGTGGCGTTTCGAAATCGGCCGGGAACTGGCTCTTCTGGACGCTCGGACTGCAGCGAATGGATAGGTTGTGCGGTTTCCCGAGGTGACAGGTTCCGCCACGTGCCGTTCGGCACTAAGTTGATGCTCGGCAACACGTAAGGACGGGTTACACGGGCGGCGTTTGCGAGGTACGGTGTAGTAGCGAACCACGGGGCAACGAGTCTGAGGCAACCCACAGCCGTCGAAGCGGGCCGGGCGCTCTGGTGACGCACCACGCGATTGCAGCCGCCCGCTGTTGGAGGGGAGTTGGCATGTACGAACGATTTACCGACCGCGCTCGCAAAGTCATGCAATTGGCCAACCAGGAGGCTCAGCGGTTCAACCACGAGTACATCGGCACGGAGCACATCCTGCTGGGCCTGGTCAAGGAAGGCAGCGGCGTGGCGGCCAACGTGCTCAAGAACCTGGATGTGGACCTGCGCAAGATCCGGCTGGAGGTGGAGAAGCTGGTTCAGAGCGGTCCCGAGATGGTCACGATGGGCAAGCTGCCGCAGACGCCGCGCGCCAAGAAGGTGATCGAGTACTCGATGGAGGAAGCGCGGAATCTGAACCACAACTACGTGGGCACGGAGCACATCCTGCTGGGGTTGCTGCGGGAGCAGGAAGGGGTCGCGGCGCAGGTGCTGATGAATCTGGGGTTGAAGCTCGAGGACGTGCGGGAAGAGGTGCTCAACCTGTTGGGTCATGGACTCGAGGGAGGCGAGAGCGAACGTGGCGGACGTGAGCCGGGCGGCGAATCGCCGACTGCGGGCAAGGGGAGCAAGTCGAAGACGCCGGCGCTGGACAGTTTCGGTCGAGACCTGACCGAGCTGGCCAAGCAGAACAAGCTGGACCCGGTGATCGGCCGCGAGCGGGAGATTGAGCGGGCCATTCAGGTGTTGTGTCGCCGCACGAAGAACAACCCCGTGCTGCTGGGCGAGGCGGGCGTCGGCAAGACGGCGATCGTGGAAGGGTTTGCGCAGCGCGTGGTGACGGGCAACGTGCCGGAACTGCTCACGGACAAGCGGATCGTCGTGCTGGACCTGGCGATGATGGTGGCGGGCACCAAGTATCGGGGTCAGTTCGAAGAGCGGATCAAGGCCGTCATGAACGAAGTGCGGCGGGCCAAGAACACGATCCTGTTCATTGACGAGCTGCACACGCTGGTCGGCGCCGGCGGTGCGGAAGGCGCGATCGACGCGGCCAACGTGCTCAAACCGGCTCTGGCGCGGGGCGAGATCCAGTGCATCGGCGCGACGACGCTCGATGAGTACCGCAAGTACATCGAGAAGGACAGCGCGTTGGCGCGACGCTTCCAGGAGATCATTGTCGACCCCACGTCGAAGTCCGAGACGATCGAGATTCTCAAAGGCCTGCGCGAACGGTACGAGGAGCACCATCGCGTGCAGATCACCGATGATGCGATCGCGGCCGCCGTGGAGCTGTCGGAGCGGTACATCACGGCCCGCTGCCTGCCCGACAAGGCCATCGACGTCATCGACGAGGCCGGGGCGCGGGTCCGTCTGCGGGCCATGACCCGGCCGCCCGACCTGAAGGAGATCGACGAGGAAGTCGAACGACTGAACAAGGAAAAAGAGGAGGCGGTCGCCAATCAGGACTTCGAAAAGGCGGCGGCCCTGCGCGACCAGGCCGACAAGTTGCGCAAGAAGAAGGACGCCATCACGCGCGAGTGGCGCGAAAAGTCGCGGGAAACGGACGGGGTGGTGGATGAGGAGGTCATCGCCGAGGTGGTCTCGAAGATGACCGGCATCCCGCTCACGCGGCTCTCGACCGAAGACAGCCTGCGGCTCATGAAGATGGAGGAGGAGCTGCACAAGCGGGTCGTCAGCCAGGACGCCGCCATCAAGGCCGTCTCGCGGGCCGTGCGCCGCAGCCGCAGCGGCTTGAAGGATCCCAAACGTCCCACCGGCTGCTTCATCTTCGCCGGTCCCACCGGCGTCGGCAAGACGCTGCTGGCCAAGGCCCTCGCCGAGTTCATGTTCGGCGATCCCGACGCGCTGGTGCATATCGACATGAGCGAGTACATGGAGAAACACAATGTCAGCCGCCTCATCGGCGCGCCGCCGGGATACGTCGGCTACGAGGAAGGGGGGCAACTGACGGAAAAGATCCGCCGCCGGCCCTACGCCGTCGTGCTCCTGGACGAAATCGAAAAGGCGCACCCCGACGTGTTCAACATGCTCCTCCAAGTCATGGAGGAAGGGCGGCTCACCGACAGCTTCGGCCGCAACGTCGACTTCCGCAACGTCATCCTGATCATGACCACCAACGCCGGCGCCGAAGCCATCAAGAACGAGTCGGCCTTCGGCTTCCAGCGGCCGGATGATGACGCGAGTTACGAGAGCATGAAGGAACGGGTCAGCGAACACGTCGAGCGCGTGTTCCGACCGGAATTCCTCAACCGGCTCGATGACGTCATCATCTTCCGACACCTCACCACGGACGACCTGAAAGACGTCATCGATATGGAACTGGCCAGCGTGCGGGCCCGGCTGGCCGACCGCGGCTTCCGCCTGCGGTTGACCGACGACGCCAAGGAATTCCTGATCAAGGAAGGCTGCAAGAGCATCGATTACGGCGCACGTCCGCTGCGGCGGGCCATCGAGAACCGCGTCGAAGACCCCCTCTCGGAGGAATTGCTCCGCGGTGAGTTCCAGGGCAAGGATGAGATCGTCGTCGATGTCGTGTGGGACGAGAACCACGAGAAAATCCTCTACCTGAAGTTCGAGGGCCGGATGGTGGACGACGCCGGCGAACCCGTCGCGGCGTCCGCCGGAGCGCCTCCCGCGGCCAACCCGCATCGCACCGCGTGATCGCTCGACACCGCCCCCGCCGCGGCGCGTCCCAAAACCACGCGGCACCGCCAAGATCTCTCAAGACGGCTGCATGGAACGACGATGCAAGACACCGGCGCGGTAGGCTCACAATGCGCGGGCGTTGTGCGCTGCTAGCAGTCTCGTCTCCTGTCGTTCTGCCAGTGTGCTTGGGCCAGTCATGGCGTCGGCGTCCAGTTCGATGACCGAATCCGACCACATACCACCCCGCGGAGAGCACGCGGTCGTGGCGTGGATCAACGACTGGGGCGGCGTCGTCGTGGATGCCCTGATCGCCGTGGGGGATTTCACGCTGTTCGTCTGGCAGACGCTGGTCTGGCTGAGCACGCGGCTGCCGCGTCGAGAGACGCTGCTGCCGAACTTCTATCAAGTGGGGGTGCTGAGTCTGCCGGTCGTGGCGTTGACCGGGACCTTCATCGGGATGGTGCTGGCGGTGCAAAGTCACTTTCAATTCAGCCAAATCGGGTTGGAGACTCGTCTGGGCGCCGTGATCAACATGTCGCTGGTGCGTGAGCTGGGGCCGGTGCTGGCGGCCACGATGCTGGCCGGACGCGTCGGGAGTGCCATGGCGGCCGAGTTGGGCACGATGCGCGTGACGGAACAGATCGACGCGTTGGAGAGCATGGGCGCGCATCCGCTGCACTATCTGGTCGTGCCGCGTTTCCTGGCCTGCCTGTTCCTGATTCCGACGCTGACGATCATGGCCGACTTCATGGGGGTCGTCGGCGCTTACTTCTACAGCGTGTTCATCCTGGGCATTGATCGCCACTTCTACCTGTACAACTCGCGCGAGTTCGTGGGGGGGTTCGACTTGTTCGTGGGCGTGTTCAAGAGCCTGTTCTTCGGAGCCGCGATTGCGATGGTCAGCTGTTACCGCGGCTTCCACTGCCTGCCGGGCGCCGAGGGTGTCGGTCGCGCGGCCACGGCCGCCGTCGTGATCTCGTTCGTCCTGATCCTCATGATCGACCTGTTCCTGGGGATTCTGCTGGACAACATCTATTACGCCTTCTGGCCGGCCGGAGCGCGGCTGTTCTGAAGGAGCGCACCATGGTGGATCTCCAACGCGACGACCCGCTGGCATCACCACTGCTGCGCGTGGAGGATCTGCATGTCACGTTCGGCCAGCAGCCGGTGCTGCGTGGCATCACCCTGGACGTGCCGCGCGGCCAGACGCTGGCCATCATTGGGGAAAGCGGTTGCGGCAAGACCGTGCTCTTGAAGGCGATGATCGGCCTGGTGCGACCGCACCGGGGCCGCGTGCTCTTTGACGATCAGGAGCTGGCCCGGCTGAACGACCGCGACCTGTCGACCCAGCGGTTGCGCTTCGGGTTCGTGTTTCAGAATGCCGCGCTGTTCGACAGCATGACCGTGGGGCAGAACGTGGCCTTTCCCCTCCGCCAGTTGGGGGTGGCGCGGCAGGCGGACATTCCACCCGCCGTGCTCGCCCGCCTGGCGGAAGTCGGCCTGCCGGACGAAGTCGTCACGAAAAAGCCGGCCGAGTTGTCCGGCGGGATGCGCAAACGGGTGGGCATTGCCCGGGCCTCGGTGGTCAATCCCGAAATGATGCTCTACGACGAACCGACGACCGGGCTCGACCCCATCATGAGTGACGTGATCAACGAGTTGATCATGCGGGCGCGGCACCGGCACGCGGTGACGAGTGTCGTGGTGACCCACGACATGCGGACGGCCCGCAAGGTGGCCGATCGCGTCGTGATGGTCTACCCCCTCGCCCGGCTGCGGTCGGGCGAGCCTCAAGTGATCTTCGACGGTCCTCCCAGCGAACTGGATCGCACGCGCGATCGGCGGGTACGGCAGTTTGTCCAGGGAGAGGCGGGGGAGCGGATCATGGAGATGCGGCAGGCCGTGGCGGCGAACGGCCGGGGCGGCGAGTGAGTGCGATGGACGAACGGGTGTTGAGATTCCGGGTGGGCGTGGTCGTGGTCGCCGCGGCGATCATTACGATCATTCTCATCACCCTGCTCGGCGCCTGGCCCAACCCCTTCACGCCCCAGTACCTGCTCCATATTCTGTTCCCGTCGGCGCCCGGCGTCACCATCGACACACCGGTCCGCAAGAGCGGCATCGAGATCGGGCGCGTGGCGAACCTCGAGCTGCGGGACGAAGGGGGCGTGTGGGTGACGATGAAGATCAACTCCCGCTATCCGCTGCGATTCAATGAGATCTGCCGCATCGGTACCGGGTCCCTCGTCACAGGCGATGCGGTGCTGGAGTTTGTCGCTTCGGACAGTCCCCAGTTGAGTCGCGAAGCGATTCCTGACGGTACGTCACTCACCAACGGCATCGTCGAAACCAACCCGTTCGAGCTGATCGTCAACATGGAGGGCGAAGTCCGCTCGGCGCTCGACGCCGTCAAGCAGGCCGGCACGGAGGTCGGCACCTTCGCCCGCAGCATGAACGAACTCATGGGCACCAAGGACGACCAACTGGGGCGGATCGTCGACAAGACGGAAGTGGCCCTGGAAAATTTCAACAAGGCCATGTCCAGTGTGGACGCGCTGGTCGGCGACGAACAGCTCATGCGCCGTCTGCATGAATCGCTCGATCGCGTCCCGCAGATTTTTGACCAGACGCAGCGCACGCTGAGCCAGGTGCAGGACACGCTCAAGAGCTTCAATACCGTCGCGCTGCGCGCGTCGCGCAACCTGGAGAACCTGGAGGACTTCACGGCACCGCTGGGAGAACGCGGCGAAGAGATCTCCCAGAACCTGGTGGATTCGATTCGGCGGGTCAACGAATTACTCACCAACTTCGCGGAACTGCGTTGGCCGAGATCGAGCAGGCGGTGCGGAGGCTTGAGCCGATTCTGGGTGACGTGCGGGTGATCACCGACAAGATCGCGCGCGACCCCGGGCAGATGGGCGTTCGTGGTATCCTGGATCGTCGGCCGACCGGGGCGGGCCAGAAGTTCCCGGTGCCGGTGGAGTCGCCACCCGGCAGTGGACTCCGCTGGGGTGATGCCCGCCTAGGGCAGCCGATGAAGTAGCGGGTGCTTGGGCGGCGGTGTCACACCGGGTGTGAGCACACCCGCCTGGGCCTCCCCGCGCAACTGTTCCGCCCGCTGGACAACCTGCGTGGGTGGCACCGACTGCTGAGGCGGCAGATTGAAGTCGAGAATCCGTTCGTCACGTACCTCGCTGGGCCAGAGATTCTCCGCAAAGAAATCGACCACAGGGAACTGATACCAGGGCGTCGTGAACTTGTGCTTCTCGGTCACGGTTTCGTACCCGTCCTTGACCAGTTGCACCTCGCGCGTGCCGTAGTACGTGAAACTGGTCGACACCGGCGTGACACCAATGCGCCGCTCGTCGACAAAGACAACTGCCCCCGGGGGGTTGCTGCGAATGGTCATCCGCCGCCGCACGCAGCCGCACGCAACGGTCAGCAGGACCAGGCCCAGCAGGAGCCAGGTGCCACGAGTTTTCCACCAGCTGAAGAACGACATGTCCACCGTTGGGGGCCCTCTGAGCATCATGCGGGGTCGGGAGTATAGTGGCTGGGAATGGCCGCCGCCAGAGAGAAATCGTCGCGTCCGGCCGATTTTTGCGTCGCGAACCGACGCCCAAAGAGCCGGCACACGTTAGACTACTAGACAGAGCCTTCGTCGACGGGACAGAGCCTTTGATCTTCGCCCCGTGCAGCACTGGAGCGGCTGTGAACTGGGATCACTGCCTGCAGCGCGCCAAAGTCACCGACATCGGCTTGCGGCGGACAACCAACCAAGATTGCGGCGAAATCGTGCCGGCCCTCGACCGGGAGGCCTGGCAACGCTCCGGACACCTGTTGATCGTCGCCGACGGCATGGGCGCCCACGCGGCAGGAGAACTGGCCAGTGAAATGGCCGTGGCGGGCATCACGCATCGGTACTCCAAGTACCTGCATCTCTCCCCCCCAGAGGCGCTGCAGCGGGCGATCCAGGAAACCAATGCCGAAGTCCACCAGCGGGGTCAGGCGAACCTGGACTTCCACAATATGGGGACGACGGCCAGCGTCCTTGCGCTCTTGCCCCAAGGGGCGCTGGTGGCGCACGTCGGCGACAGTCGGGTGTATCGCGTGCGCGGCAAGACGTTGGAACAGCTCACCTTCGACCACAGCCTGGTGTGGGAACTCCGCCAGCACGGCCAGTTCAATGCGCATTCGGATCTGGCCAATCTGGTCCCCAAGAACATCATTACGCGGTCGCTCGGTCCCAATCCGACGGTCCAGACGGATTTCGAAGGTCCGTTCCCCATCGCGGTCGGAGACACGTTCATGCTCTGCAGCGATGGCCTGACCGGACTGGTGCCGGACGAGGAGATCGGACCGATCCTGGCCACGCTCCCCCCGCAAGAATCCGCCCAGGCGCTGGCCGACCTGGCGAATCTGCGCGGCGGACACGACAACATCACCGTGCTGGTCGCGCGCGTGGTCGACGAGTCGCTGGCGACGCCGGGTTCGGGAGGCGAACCGCTGACGATCCTGCGGGATCGTCGTCCGCAGCAGGTGTGGCCGTTCGTGTGGATTGGCGTGAGCGTGTGCCTCCTGGCAGCGCTGGCCATGGCCGTGCTGGGCCACACCATGCCGGCGCTGATCGCGCTGGCCGGCGGCATCATCGCGGCGCTCGTGGCTCTGTGGCGGCAGTGGGCGGCCACCCCGGGAGGGATTGAGTTGAGCGAGACGCGGCGGCTGGGTCGCGGTCCCTACGTGCACCTGGAATGCCCGGTCAACGCCGAGTTCATTCAGAAGCTGTCGGTCCTCGTCGAACAGCTTCGATCGGCGACCGCCGGAGGCGACTGGCGCGTAGATCTGGGGGGGTTTGAGCGGCTGAGCGCACAGGCGGAGACCGCCGCGCAGGCTGGGAAGTACGACGAGGCGCTCACGCACTACGTGCATGCCATCAGCTACATGATGGCCGAGCTGCGGGAGCAGAGCCGTCGCAAGGGCCAGAGCCCGCTGTGATCCGGCGCGGAGGACCGCCGCGCGGCAGGGGCGGAGTCGAGCACCCCCCGCAGTTTGTGCGAGACCAGCTGGGAGACAGGAAAATGGCCGACAGGAAAATCGAAGTTGGCAACTTGCCTGTCGCCCATCTTCCTGTCGCCCATCTTCCTGTCGCCCGCTTCCGCCCGTACCGCCCTGAGCACGGGCTCCCCCTGTCACCTGTCGCAGCGGTCCGAGTCCGCCGCCGCAAACTGTCGTTGGAAAAAACGGGGCCACCTGCTATCGTCCCGACCAACCGCTGTGCCGGCGGACCAGGGTGAACCCGCGATGCGTCTGTTATCCCGGTACATCTACGCCGAACTGCTGAAGGTCTTCCTGGTGACGTTGCTGGGCATGACTCTGGTCCTGCTGCTGGCCGGGATCGCCCAGGAGGCCGTGCGCCAGGGATTAGGGCTGTGGCCGATCCTGCGGCTGGTGCCCTACTTCCTGCCCAACGCGCTGGTCTTCGCCGTGCCCGGCACGATTCTGTTTGCCGTCTGCAGTGTGTACGGGCGGATGTCGGCGGACAACGAGATTCTGGCGGCCAAGTCGGTAGGGATTTCTCCCGTGGCGTTTCTCGCGCCCGGACTCGTGCTGGCCTTCCTGATCAGCCTCGGTGCGGTCTGGCTCAATGACGTGGCTGCCAGCTGGGGTCAACGGGGCGTCGATCGCGTCGTGCTGCAGTCGGTCGAGCAGATTGCGTATGGCCTGTTGCGGACGCACCGGGCGTACAGTACGAGCCGCTTTTCGATCAACGTGGTGGAGGTGGACGGCCGCAAACTGGTGCACCCCACCCTGACGTTTCACGCCGCGGAAGACGCCCCGCCCTTTACGCTGGTGGCGGAAGAAGCCGAGCTGCGGCTCAACGCGGACAAGTCGGCCCTGAGCATCGTGTTGACCAACAGCGAGTTCGACTGGGACCAGTGGGCGGGCGACATTCCGGGCGTGGCCGTCCAGGAGATTCCCCTCACGGCCGCCGCCCGCAAGGCCGGCTCCGCGTCCAGCGCCGCCAACGTGACCATGCAGGAGATCCCCCAGCAGATCGCGCGCCAGCAGCAGGACATGCAGCTGCTGCAGCAGCAGTTCGCGGCGCAGGCGGCGTACGAGATGCTTACCGGCGATTTCGAAGGGCTGGTCAGTCCGAAATGGAACACGTGCCAGCTGCAGCTGCGCGACGCCCGGAACCAGCTGTATCGCCTGGAACTGGTCACCTGGCGGCGGTGGGCCAACGGCTTCAGCTGCCTGTTCTTCGTCATGGTCGGCGCGCCGCTGGCCATCCGGCTGCGCAACGCCGACGTCTGGACCAGCTTCGGGCTGTGCTTCCTCCCCATCCTGCTGGTGTATTACCCGCTGCTCATGTACGGGCTGGATCGGGCCAAGTGCGGGGCACTGCCCCCCTACAGCATCTGGCTCGGCAACGTCGTGCTGCTCTTCGGCGGCTCGTGGCTGATCTACCGGGTCGTGCGCACGTGATCCGGGCGCCCCGTGGCTGCCTGGCGAGCCGTCGCGAGGTTCGCCTTGTCGCCAGAGGGATCCTGGTGGTACACTCCCGCTCCCCACGTAGTCCGGGCGGCCATGCCGCTGGCGGGCCACAGGCGGGGCGCCGACGACAACGCGCGCAACGGGGCGGCGCGTCTCCGCCGGCGCGGCGACAAGGAGGTTGCGGGTGGTCGCACACTGGCCAATTCGCTACAAGTTCCTGTTTGGCATCGGGCTGCTCTGCCTGATCGTGGCCATCCTGACGTTCAGCAGTCTGCGCGGAGTGTACGCGTATCGGGCGCTGGTGCGCGGCATCAGCCAGCGAGCGGCCGAGCTGGATCCGGCCTCGAAACTCTCCGTGCCGGTGGGCGAACTCTTGTTCATCGCCCGCCAGGTGCAACCCCGCCCGGAGTTTGCCGGATACGCGCGCGTGGACGCCGGAGTGCTCCGCGAGCATTTCGATTCGAATCTAATCGCCGTGAAAACGGCGCTGCAGACCTATCAGACGGTACTCACCAGCACGGACGACGACTCGATCATTGGCGACAAGCGCCGCGAGTTCGAGACCGTCCAGGAGATCCGGCACTGCCTCGATCGCATCACCGAACTCAAGAATCAGAACGACTGGGTGCTCGAGCCGATGGTCTCGCGCGAGCTG
>JALOQX010000164.1 GCA_025459265.1 Pirellulaceae bacterium
ACCTGGCAGCTGTATGATCTGCAGACGGATCCAGGCGAGACAACTGATCTGGCAGCGCAGCACCCCGAGCTGGTGGCAGAACTCGCGCAGGTTTACGCCCGCTGGTGGGGCGAGGTGCAGCATGGCTACGACCCGCCCCATCGCGTGCAAGTCGGACACGCTACGGAAAATCCCGTGACCTTGCACGCGCCGCAATCCGTCCATGAAGGAGTGACATTTCACCACGGGCCCGGTTTCGCGCATCTCTGGTTGACCGGTTGGACCCGGACGGAGGCCCGTGTCCAGTGGGCCGTCGACGTGGTCACGCCGGGAGAGTACCTGGTGGACCTGATCTGCAGCGTGTCCCGGCCGGACGCCGGCGCAAGAATCCGCGTGTCGGGCGGCGGATCCTCGGCGGAAGCGCTCACGCGGCCCTTCGACAGCGCAACGATTCCCCGGCCCCATCGCGTGGCTGAAGAACACGAATTGTACATGGATCGCACCTGGGATCGGCAACGAATTGGCATCCTGACGCTGCCGGCCGGTTCCACCATGTTGACCGTCGAGGCGCTGGCCATACCCGGTAACGCAGCCATGGACCTGAAAGGGATCACGCTCACGAAATGCTCGGACGTTGCAGACGATCAGGCAGAGATGAGACCGCGATGAACCGCCCACGATTACGCTCGGAATCCTGGTGGAACGACCCGGACAACCCGGGCATGACGGCGCTGTACCTGGAACGTTTTCTTAACTACGGCCTGACGTCGGGCGAATTGCAGACGGGGCGGCCGATCATTGGCATCGCCCAGTCGGGCAGCGATCTGGTGCCGTGCAACCGCATCCATCTGCAGCTGGTGACACGGCTGCAGGACGGGATTCGCGATGCGGGCGGCGTGCCGATGGTGTTTCCGATGCTGCCGCTCCAGGAATCCGTGCGTCGTCCGACGGCGGCGTTGGATCGCAACCTGGCGTATCTGGCCCTGGTCGAGGTGCTGCACGGTTATCCGCTGGACGGCGTCGTTTTCACCACCGGCTGTGACAAGACGACGCCGGCTTCCCTCATGGCGGCGGCGACGACGGACTTGCCGGCATTGGTCTTCAACGGCGGTCCCATGTTGAACAGCTACCTGGAGGGTGAGCGGGCCGGCGCGGGGACGATCGTGTGGGAAGCGCGGCGGCGGTTGGCCGGCGGCAGGATTGACCAGCGGAAGTTCGCGGAGCTGCTGGCGGCGTCCGCGTCCAGCGCCGGTCACTGCAATACGATGGGCACGGCGCTGTCCATGAACTGCCTGGCCGAAGCCATGGGCATGGCACTCCCGGGATCGGCCAGCATTCCCGCACCCTATCGCGAGCGCGCTCAGGCCGCCTACGCCGCGGGGCGCCGCATTGTCGACATGGTGCGGGACGACCTGCGCCCGTCGCACGTCATCACGCGCCGCGCCCTGTTGAATGCGATCCGCGTGAACACCGCGCTGGGCGGCAGCACGAACTGCCCACCGCACTTGCTGGCCGTGGCACGTCATGCCGGCATTGAATTGACGCTGCAGGATTGGGAAACGTATGGGTATGCCTTGCCGCTCTTGCTGAATCTGCAGCCGGCCGGGGAGTACCTGGCCGAGGATTTTCATCGCGCGGGCGGATTGCCGGTTGTCATGCACGAGTTGCTGGAACATGGGCTGCTCGACGGCGACGCGATGACCGTCTCCGGGCGGACGATTGCCGCCAACATCGCCGATGCGCAGCCGCCGGATGGTCGCGTCATTCGCACCGTTGCGGAACCGCTGCGGGCCAACGCCGGTTTCCTCGTGCTGACCGGCAACCTGTTCGACGCGGCCTTGATGAAGACCAGTGTCATCAGCGACGCGTTCCGGCAACGCTATCTCAGCACGCCGGGCAGCGAAGATTGTTTCGAATGTCGAGCCGTCGTGTTCGACGGGCCCGAAGACTATCACGCGCGGATCAATGATCCGCAGCTCGGCATCGACGAGCGCACCCTGCTGGTCATTCGCGGCTGCGGCACGGTGGGTTACCCCGGCAGTGCCGAAGTGGTAAACATGCAACCGCCGGACGAGCTGATCCGTGCGGGAATCCAGGAATTGCCCACGCTGGGCGATGGCCGGCAGAGCGGCACGTCGGCCAGTCCATCGATTCTCAACGCCGCTCCGGAAGCCCACCGAGGTGGCGGCCTGGCGCGACTCGCCACCGGGGATCGCGTGCGTGTGGATTTGCGACGGCGGCGCGTGGATGCCCTGGTTCCCGAGGAGGAGTGGCAGGCGCGAGACCTCTCGGGGCTAGCTGATCCTCCGCCCACAGCCACGCCGTGGCAGGAGCTCTATCGGACTCATGCGGGTCAGCTGCACGACGGCGCCTGTTTCGATTTTGCCTGTGCCTTCCGCTCCGTCTGCCGCACCGTTCCTCGCCACAATCACTGAGCGGACGATTCCCGTCCGGTCGCGTGACCGAGGTGAGGACGAGCGATGTGCCTGATGGAGACCGAGGACTATCGCGTCTGCGGCAGGACTACGTCGCGTCGCCGGTGCTCGGGACGGACCTCCAGTCGCAGGAGTTGGCCGTCGCGCCAGACGGCGCGCACCGTCGTCTGCTGCGGCGCACACAGCTGGAAATCGACATTCCAATGGCTCGGCCAGGCCGGCAACAGCAGGATCCGCTCGCCGTCGCATTGCAGGAGCATCCGCTGCAGCGCGATCATGGCCACGCCGCCATGGTCCTGGTCGGGAATCCAGTCGAAGTTCGGACCCCAGAAGGCGGGGAACCGACTTCCTTCGTGCTTCGTGCTGAAATTGGCGTGCGTGTAGGCGGCGGCGACGTCGGTCAGGCCGAGCAGCGCCGCCTGGATGGCGTCCTGCGTCCAGCCGCCCGTGCGTTGCACGCGCCGCGCCGCGAACGTGGCCCGACCGATTTCCAGGTCCGGCCGACCCAGCCCGTACAGACGATACGGGAAGATTGCATAGAGTTCCGGATTCTCGCTGTTGGCGAGCTGTTCGAATCGCGCCGCCGGCAGCAGCCGCGCGGGACTCTCCGACATCTCCTTCGGCAGGTCGGGCAGTAAGTCGCGAAGACGCATGCACTGCGCGCGAGTCTCGCCCGCGAGCACGGCGGGCACTTCGCTCAGCAGGCGATCGATCACGTACTGCAGCCCAGCCACGACGGGCAGCGGATTCGTCGCATCCTGCCACGTCTCCAACGCCTGTGAAGGTGCGAAGACAATCTTCCCCTTCGCGTCGCGCTGCGGATAATGCTGTTCGTAGAACGTCAACGTATCACCGGCGAACGGAACCAGCGTTTCACGCGCGAATCGTTCGTCGCCGGTCAGTGCGTAGTAGTCCAGCATCAGGGTGGTCAGTTCGAGTGCGCCGTCCCAGTAGTGCCGAATGTAGGTGTTGTCGGTCAGGCCGTCGGGTTTGCCCGTGCGGTCCCAGCCGTAATTGTCGTTGTTGTACGTGCCCCAGAAGTACATCGTTTCTGGAAAGAACGCGCCCGCATGCCCGTAATACCTGCGCGTGCGCTCGCGGGCCAACGGCAGAGCGTCGCGATACATGCGGAATAACGGCTGCATCAGGTCGAAGTCGCCGGCGTAGAGCATCGCCCAGTAGGGAAGCCGCGTGTTCTGGAACCAGTAACATCCGCCCCAGCGACGATAGTCGGCGTCGCAGGGCTGGCCATTCTCCTCCGCATCCACCGTGAAGATCGACCCGTTGAACTTGATCGGATACGTACCGCGTCCGCCGCAGGCGTTGATGTACCGCTGCAGGATATAGCCGCGCGTCACGGGCGACACGTTGGCCCCGGTCGCTGACTCGGAATGATCTTCCGTCGGTGCCGCACCGCGCTCGGCCACCAGGCGCCCTTGGACGTACAGGCAATTCCGATCGGTGGCCGGGTCGTATGTCGTGGCAACATGGACCCATTGGCCAGGCTGCAGTCCGGCATCGTGACGGAGCGTGCCGGCCTGGACGATACAGCGGAGGCTGTTGCCGGGATAGGTATCCAGCAAGTATCCGTTGGAGGTACCCGCTTTGGACTTGTCCAGCAGACGTCCACCACCACTGGGAAGCTGGTCGGGCGCGATCCACGTTTCGAGCGTGAACCCCTCCGTCAAGTTCAAGCGCGGATCGTGATCGATCTGGAGGTAGCCGTCACCGGTGAACACCAGGTTCCCCCCGTCGTCTGCTGCCGTCACCAGACTGCCGATGATCGATGCGGGAAAAGCGTCGCCAGCGTCATTGGCGAAGGTCCCGTGGGGCGCCTGGCGGAAACACCAGCTGGCGACCAGACCCTGGACATCACGGACCGGCTGATCGCGCCCGACGCGGGCCAATTGAGCCACTTCCGGATCCCGTAGCGCGCGGCTCAGCACGCTGGCGCGCGCCATGCGGCCATGAAAACGGTTCGCCCCTTCGCTGTCCGCGCCGATGCGCAGCGGCAGTCCATTCGTCGTAATCGACTCGGACGCGTTGGGGACCTGGGGCGTGTCGGCGAAGATCCAGCTGCGGTCCCAGAAGTCTGACCACCAGCGCTGGTGATCCCGACGCGCCTGTTCGAGCTCCACGGCGTCAGCCGACTGCACGAGTTGCTCCACTTGTGCGGTCCAAGCGTCTGGCGTCGCCGTCTGGGCGGTGAGCACATACACGGCCACGTGCTGCCGCGCGCTGGGCTGCGCGGAACGCAACGTCCGGTGATCGGTTGCCACCAGCCCGTGTCCCACGATGCATCCGCCGAAGGTGCGGTGAAGCAGTGGGTCGGGGAAATGTTCCATCACGTCTCCCAGCCCCTGCACCTGGAGCGTAATTGGATAGCAGCTGGTCTTGTTGCGGTGGTACCACGTGAGGCGGTTGTCACGAGGAGGCAGGATCGTGTCGGCATCAACAACCAGCGGGGCAGGGCTGCCGGTCATCCCGTAGGCGCTCCCGCGTTCCGTGTCATTCAACTCGCGTGTTTCGCTCCTCCAGACCTCCAGACGCACCTGCAGTGTCCGGGGGTGAACCCCGTCCGCTTCGAAATGCACCACGGGCCGCAGGGCATCCACCCAGACGCGCAGCGTCGCCGCCCCCGCGTCAGGCCCGGCAGTGATCTCGATCTCGCCTTCCCGCAGCCGGAGCGTTTGACGAAAGGGGAGTCCGTCACGCAGCGGGTTCGGTTCCAGAGACACGCGCAAACGTCCCAACTTGAGCAGCCGTCCCGTGCCGCACCACGCATCCGTCTTGGACAGGTAGCAGAGCAGATCGCCGTTGCGTTCGACCCAGACGTTCAGCCCGATGTCGCCGTTGCCCAACGGCATGGAGCCCGCGGAATCGCGGCTGGGCGACGCCCACGTCACGTTGCAGCGTTCCAGCCATGCGGCCGGGCTGAGCGGGGATGCATTCTCACCGGCGGTCGCTTGATGCGGCATCATCAACACCACGGCGAAGCACAGGGCCGTCATCGGAAATACCTCGCTGCATGCTGCCCGCGACGGATACCGGGGCGGGCGTCCGCTCCCGCGCGGGACGGGTCAACAATTGGGCAGAAATGCTCCCGCGTGCTTCAGTCGACGCTGTAATTCGGTGGCGGAGACGCCGCGCGTATCGCAGTCCTGCTGGGCACACATCGCGGCGGCCACACCAATCGCCTGGCCGGTGATGAAACAGCCCGGCATGACGCGGATCGAACTCTGCATGTACCGATCCGTGCTGACACAGCGGCCGGCGACCAGCACGTTGGTCAGCATCTGGGGCACGAGGCAGCGATAGGGGATGCCGTAGCTTTCGCCTGCGCCGTACCGGAGATTCTTGAAGTCCTCGGCGTAGCGCTCGTAGCTCGCCCGGTCGGGCTTCGCCGCATGGATGTCCACCGGGTAACTGTACCGGCCGATCTCGTCCGGGAAGACGGCCCGCGACTTGAAGTCCTCCAGATTCAGCACGTAGTCGCCCAGAACCCGGCGGCTTTCGCGGGCGCCAAGCTGCGCGGCGGTCGCGACCAACTCCATCTGGGCGAAGCCCTTGAGGTACTCTTTGTAATAGCGCTCGTATTCCAGCAGCGACTTGCGGGCCCCGACCAGGGCCGCGGTGATGGATCGCTCGTCGGTCGAGTCCAGGCCGAACGTGTGGCCGATGTTACCGCCGCCGGTGTGCTGTCCGACACGGAACATGCCGGGCAGGTGCCGGTCTTCGTGCGTGAAGACCTTGTCGCGGATGGCGTCTTCCAGCCGGCTTTCGTCGCTGGCCCGTCCACCCTGGTTGACCGCCGACCAGTCGATGTCAGCCCACAGACTGCACAGGGTCCCGGCCATCATGTTCCCGTGCTCGTCGCCTTTCTCGAACGGAGCCCCGGCCCAGGCGGCCAGGTCGCCGTCGCCAGTGCAGTCGAGGTACACCCGAGCCTTAACGGCGAACAGCCCGCTCTTGCCCGAGAGGATGGCCGCCGAGACCTGACCGGCGTCCGACTCGACGGCGATCAGCTGGGCGTGGAACAGGAACTGCACCTTCGCCTCCAACAGCAGATCGTCGTACACGCGTTTGAGCACTTCGGCGCGGATCGTCACGTCGCTGCCGGGTCCCGTGCCGCCGTTTTCCTGGAGCCGCCGCTGAATGTCGGCCCCGACGCCGCCGGCCAGCATGTGGACGCCGTCGGTAAAGGGCATGAACAGCGGCAACATGCCCGCGGTGCCCATGCCTCCGAGGCAGGAGTTCCGTTCCGCGAGGAACACCCGGGCCCCTTGCCGGGCCGCGGCGACGGCCGCCGCGACGCCAGCCGGCCCGCCGCCGGCGACGAATACGTCCACGTCGTGGCGAACCGTGACGCGTCGTTGGAACACGACATCGCCCTGGGACGAGGCGGCGGCACGCCCGGGAGCGGCGACAGTGCTGAGGCTGCCGACGGCCGCGGCGGCAACCGACCCCTTCAAAAAGTCACGGCGATTCGACGACATCACGTTTCTCCCCGTAGGCGTTCACCGGCCGCTCGCAGTTTCCCGCTAATAGATGGCAGATCGTCGCCTTTCGCGAAAGTAGCGCTACTTTCGCGGAGCGAAAGGCGACGATGGCGACCTGTGAACGGTTACCGTTTCTCCCTTGGCTCGTCTCGACTCCATTGCATCGTGAAATTGACGCGCTCGCAACCGGGGGCACCTGCGAAGAATGAATCGTGTCGGCGTCCGGCTGGCTGGAGACGAACGAAGCGGGCCCCCAGCCACCCAACCCCAAGATGAAGCCGGGACGAGGCACGAGCCGAGGGCAAGGAGTCCCCTTCACGGCACTTGTGGCCGCAGCGGCGTGACGCCGTCGTCCGCCAGCGGGTAGAGCGCCTGGTGCTCGTCGAGGGCGGACACCAGCGCCTGCATCATCCGCCGCAGTTCGTCCGGCTGGGTCGGCGCCAGGTCCCGCTGTTCGAAGGGATCCTCACCCAGATGAAAGAGTTGATAGTGCCCATGGTCCGCGTTGTCGCCAGGACGATAGTGATAGATGACCTTCCATGGCCCGGCGCGGTAGCAGGTGAAGTAATCCGAGCGATGCGGCGCGTGCGGATAGTGCATCAGAAAGACTTCGTCGCGCGCGGGGTCCTGCCGCCCGGTCAACAACACATCCAGCCGCCTGCCGTCGACGACGTGGTCGGCGGCCGGCGGCGCGCCCGTTACGGCGAGAATCGTGGGGAACAGATCGTAGACGGCAGCCACCTGAGGCTGGATGGCACCAGCCGCGATGGGTAATTGCTGCTGACACAGGTTAGCCGCGTTGGGACGCGCCCAGGCGGCGATCAGCGGAACGCGCATGCCACCCTCATAATGCGCACCCTTCTTGCCGCGCAAGGGCGCCGCGCAGGCCACGCTGTGTTCATGACCCAGCGGTGCATCCGAACCATTGTCGCCGAGGAAGAACACGAGCGTGTTCTCCGCCACGCCGAGCGTCTCCAGATGGTCCAGCAGGTCCCCCAGGGACTTGTCCATCCCCTCGATCAACGTGGCGAACGCCTGGGCTGGCGCGGGTCGGCCCGAGTCGACGTAGTGGTCGGCGAATCGCGGATCGCTCTGAAACGGTGCATGCACGGCGTAGTGGGCCAGGTACAGGAAAAACGGCTGACCGCGCCGCACGGCCTCGGTCACCTGGGACTGGGCCTCGCGGGTAAGCGCCTCGGTCAGGAAGGTATCTGTGCCGTGATAGGACTCCAGATGCGGGACCGCGCTCTTCTCCTGCGACGTACCGTGCCCGTAGTTCTCCTGGCCGTAGTAGCTGCCGGGAGCGCCAAACGAGGCGCCGCCGATATTGACGTCGAAGCCCAGGTTGAGCGGCTCGGCCCCCGGGCTGTGGCGCGGGCCGAAGTGGCCTTTGCCCACATGGATGGTGCGGTACCCGTGTGCCCGCAGCAGCGCGGGTAGGGTCACGTCTCCGGGTTTCAACCCGCGCCAGTGCCACTGCGGCGGGCCGTGCGGCCCGGCGTTGTCCGTGTCCGGATTGATCCAGTTCGTGGTGCGGTGGCGCGCGGCATTCTGGCCCGTCAGAATCGCAATGCGCGTCGGCGAACAGACGTTCATGGCGTAGAAGTTGTTGAACCGGATGCCGAGCTTCGCGAGGCGATCCATACTGGGCGTACGGTAGTAGTCATTGAGCGGATAGCGCTGTGGCGCTCCGGCCGCATCGGTCAAGAAGGGGACGGACGTATCCATGACCCCCATGTCATCTACCAGGAAGACGACGACATTCGGCCGCACCGGCGCGCCGGCCAAGAGGGTATTCGCGGCGAAGACACAGAGCCAAAGGCAAAACCCAATACGGCAACAGCGTGTCATGCTTCCACACCTCGACAAGACCCGAAACGTCGGACCGCCGCGGATTGTACCACATGCAACTGCTCCATGCCCCGCCAAAGTCGAACCGACAGCCACGAACGTCACGAATCAGAGTGTCTGTTCAGACTTGTTCAGACCTTCAGACCAGCTCGCAGGTCGAAGCACTCCTCGGCGTTTGGACGCTCTCGAACGCGGGGAGCCAGGGCGGCGGTCCCGCCTTGTCTTCGTTCACCCGCGGTGACAATGCACGCAACGCGCGCAGTTCGTCCTGCGTCTGCGCAAGTTCCGCGCGCGTTGCCGCGAGCTGCGTGAGCGCCGCGGTCGGATCGAGCCGTCGCAGCACCGCAGCGAACACGAGAAACAACATCGCGCCGCCTGTAAACGCCACGCACAACGCCTGACGAACCAGCGGGAGCTGCCACCAGTTGCCGACAGTCCGGCCGCGGTCCGCAAAACGCAGCTCCGCCACGCCCCAGGCCTGGTCACCCGCCAGGATCGGCACGCGCATGTGCTGGGCCGTCGAGTCTCCCGCGCGCTCCGCCTGCGGCCCCGACGCGTGGGTGCCGGTCGTGGCCAGCAATCGCCCGTCCGTGCGGCGGATGCGGGCCGACACCATGTCCGGATGCCGAGCCGCGATCTCCCGCAGATTCCGCTCCATCCCGGTCCAGTCCTGATGACCGGCCAATACGGAACTGCTGATGGCAACCATTTCACACAGCGCGCGGCGTTGGCTCCGCAGCACGGCGTTCAACTCCCGCACGTGCCCGCAAGGAGCAGTCAACAGCAACAAGGCGACGTTTCCCAACGTCAGCGTCAGCGCCAAGCGAAACGCTATGCTCCTAGTTTTCATCTGCGCTCCAGTCGTCCTGCCTCAAGTGGGCGACCACGTATCCCACCGAGATGACCGAGATCAGGGCCAGCGCCGTGCCCACGTGGAGATTCAGGCGGCCGGCCTCCGGGTGCGCGTCATCGACCATCACGTCCAGCCGCTCCCATAGCGCGGTGATGTCAAGCTCTGGTGTTTCTGGAGACGTGCGTGGTGCGGGCAACTCCGCGCTATGACGCTCCACCGGTGCCATGTGCCGGTCGACCACAGGATTCCCCGCTGGCAGGAGGGACGATGCGCCGTCGCCCAACAGACTGGTCGCGAGCGATTCCACGTCCGGGCTGTGCACTTCCTGGGACAGCCACAGGTCACGCGGCCGGCTAACGCGATCGATGATCCACCGTGGCACACGGTCCTGCCACCAAGGGCCAGCCGGACCATGATCGCGGGCTGACGCCCACGCCGTGTCGCCGCGAGACGCGCCGGCAGCTTCCGTACCCATCGTCCACTCCTGCGCCTGCGGACCACGCATTTCTTCGGCGGTGGGTATCGGGCTCGGCCCCGGCGGCAGGACGTCGAGCGTCAGGGAGTTCGGGACGGGATCAAGATCGACGCCACCGTCCGCGGTGCCACCATCGTCCATGACCTGGAACAAGAAACGCGCGTAACCGGTGCCCACCGCGTCGGTTTCGGGCGTAAACCGCAATTGCCCGGCGGCAATGTCACCGCGCGGGATCATCTGTCCCGCGGACACCGGCACACCGCCATGCGTTAACACGCCGGCGGCGGGCACCGTGGTCACCAGTACAGCTGCGAGACTGTTTGGCGGAGCGTCCAGCGGGTCCTGAAAACCGAAATCCTCGGGCGAGAACACGTAGGTCCCGTTCCTCCCAGCCGTCACGGTCGCATCGGTGCCTGTCGGTGCGTCGTTGATTCGCAGCACATCGACGGCCCACACGTAATTGGCGACACTGTACATGCCGCCGTCGTGGACCCGGAACTGGAGACTGTCGTAAGGACTGCCAACGCCGTTAGCCGTGGGCAGATAGGTCAGTTCCCCCGCCGCGATCACCACGGCCAAGATCTCCTGGCCGAGTGTGACATCGAGTCCGGACAACTGCAGCCGACCGTGGCTGGCCAGCGCGGTCACCTGGATCTTGTGCAGGGTATCGCCGTCCACATCACTGAACGGGAAGTCGCTCAAGGTGAAGGTGTACGAGGTGTCCTCCGGCATGTTGGCGAGCTGATCCGCACCCAGTGGCGCGTTGTTGGCACCCATCAGTGTGACGTCGCCGGCACCCAATACCACCGGCGCGAGAAACACCGTGCCGACGGCGGTGAGCGTTCCTCCGCTTCCGGTCGACGTGTCGATCGGCTCAGCGACCACCAGGTGCCCGAGTGCCACAATGGTCACCGACCCGCCGGCCGCCGGATTGCCGGTCGTGATTCCGACACTCGCGCCAACTGCGCCGATTTCGACGTCGTCGAGATCTGTGAAGCTGAGCGTACCGGCAATCCGCGCCGCCAGTACGTCGACGTCGTTGTCGGTCGAAGTCAGGAAGTACGATCCCGTCCCGAGTAACCGCAGTCCGGATGCCGTAATGCCAGCCGACTGAGTTACGTTCCCACTACTATTGAGCGTGACAAGGAACGCCCCGACATCGATTGATCCACTGAGCGTGATGCCGTCACTGCCGGACGTAAGCTGCAGATTCCCGCCGCCTGTCCAGACCGGACCGGTCACGAGGATCGAGCCAAGGTCGGCGCCACTGTCCAGCGCTGTGAAGTTTGTGGCGCCCGTGACGCCCGGCGCAGCGGCGCCGATGGCGGCCAGCGCGATGTCATTGCCCGTGGCGGTGAGCGCCGACAGCGCGGCGGTGCCGCCAATGGTACCGGCCAGCGTGATGTCGCCGGAGCCGGCGGTGAGCGAGAGTGACCGCGTGCTGGGTGCGCTGCCGTTGACGGTCCCCAGCAGTTGGATGCTGCCGCCGGCGCCCGGCGTGCCGCCGGTGCCGCCGACGGCCGAGAGCGTCACGTTGGCATTGAGCGTGACGGGATCGGCCACCGTGATGCTGCCGGCCGCGCCGCCGGCGCCGGGCGCGTTGCCGTTGCCGCCCGTCGTCGTGAGGTTACCACCCAGCATGATGCCACCCGCCGTGGCATCCAGCAGGATCGTGCCGCCCTGACCGCCCGGGTTGCCGCCCGAGGTCGCCGACCGGCCGGCCGCGGTGATCGCCGCCACGGCCACACTGCTGCCCGTGATCGTGACGCTACCGGCGCTGCGGCCGGCGTTGCCCGCCGCGTAGGTGCCCGCCGAGGTGGTGACCGCGCCGGCGACCGTCACCGGTCCGCTGCCGGTGATCGTGACGCTGCCGCCATCCTGATTGCCGCCTCCCGTCGTCGTGATGGCCGCCGCGGAGATCGTGCCGCCCAGGAGTGTCAAATGCCGGCCGCTGCCCGTGATGGTGCCCGTGACGGTGATCGTGCCCTGGACGTTGGGATTGTCGGCGTCCAAAGTCAGCAGCGTGCCCACCGGGTGTGCCAGCGTGACGGCGCCAGCGATCGTAATATCGTTGCCGGCCACATCGCCCGTGAGAATGTCGCCGCTGAGTGTGGTCGTCGTGCCGCTCAGCGCCACGCTGGCGATCTCATCCCCGGCACCGATCGGCACCGATCGTGCCCACACTGATGGTCGACGCGCCGGCCTGGAGGACGACCGTTTCGAGCGAGTTGCCGCGAATCCCGCCGCCGGCGGCGATGGCACCGCCGCTGGTGGTGACCGTCAGATCGGTGCCATCGCTCAGTACCAAAGTGTGAGGGAAAAGTCCGGTGCGGTGTAGGTCTGCGCGTTGGCGTGATAGGTGGTCCCGGTGAACGTGAGGGAGCCGGTATCGGCACCGAACGTGGTGGCCGTGAAACTGGTCGCGCCGGTGACGCCGGCGGCCGCGCCGCCGATGGCGGCCAGCGTGATGTCATTGCCGGTGGCGGTGAGACAGGGCCGCGGTGCCGCCAATGGTACCGGCCAGCATGATGTCGCCCGAGCCGGCGGTGAGCGTGAGCGAACGGGTACCCGGCGCACTGCCGTCGACAGTGCCCAGCAATTGGATATTCCCGCCCGCGCCCGGTGTGCCGCCGGTGCCGCCGACGGCCGAGAGCGTCACGTTGGCATTGAGGGTCACGGCATCGGCCAGCGTGATGCTGCCGGCCGCGCCGCCGGCGCCGGGCGCGTTGCCGTTGCCGCCGGTGGTGGTGAGGTTGCCG
>JALOQX010000165.1 GCA_025459265.1 Pirellulaceae bacterium
CCGATAATAGTACAGGCCGGTTTCGGCGTCGCGTTGGCGGCCGGTACGCGTGTGCGCGTTGGCGGAGCGGGAGACGCTCCGGACGTTCGACCAGGTGGCATCGTAGATGGTCAGCACCCCGTAGGGGGTGTTGACGTACGGTTCGAGCGATTCGCCCCCGGATTGACCCGCAGGGCCGCGCTGCCGACCCGGCGGGCCGCGCCATCTCACGGCGCCTCGGCTGTCTGGGCCGACTGCGCACTCTGCCGCTCCATCCAGCACGGGGTGACGACGAACCACAAGAAGGTGGCGGTGAGCATCGACACGTGACACTGCACCAGTTCAATCCCTCCGGTCAGAAACAGCAGCGGAGGGAGAATGGTGGCCAGCAGGGCGAGCCACGACAGCAGTTGCAGAAGCGTCCGCAGCATCTAACTTGCAGCCGTGACGGCTGCCTCCGCGTGTACCTTCTTCTGGTACATTTTGCTCAGCACGATGTACAGCACCGCCGCGATGAACCAGCCCGGCAAGCTGACAAAGAAGATCTCGATGCCCACGACCTTGTTCATCAGGACGCACATGGCCAGGGTGAGCAGCCAGGTCAATCCGGCCGCCCAGTTGAACGTCGTCCGGCTGTACGCCGCATACGAGCTCTGCAGTCCCAACCTGCGCAGCAGCCAGAAATCCACGAAGATCACGGCACCCATGGGCATGAGAATCATGCCGTAAATGGCGACGAAATCGAGCAGTTTCATGGCAATCGCGGGGAAGATCCCCGCGACCGTCGCCAGCAGACCGGTGAAGAGCGTCACGGCGAACCGCGAGGTGCGGGGCACGATGGCCTGAAAGGCCAGTCCCGCGCGGTAAATCGTCGGATTGGCCGTGGTCCAGCCGGCGATGATCACGCACAGCAACCCGGCGATGCCGCACGCGTTGTACGCCAGTTCGCCGGGCAGCGGCGTCGGGACGCTGATCTGCTTCTGCGCGGCGGTGATGGTCCCTGCCTGCACCAGTTGCTCTTCGATCGCCATGGCGTCGCGCAACGTATCGGCCGAGAGTGGCATGTTGTGCAGGACGCCGAGATCCACGTCGGCATACTTCGACGAGTGGT
This sequence comes from Pirellulaceae bacterium, assembly GCA_025459265.1. Lineage (GTDB taxonomy): Bacteria > Planctomycetota > Planctomycetia > Pirellulales > Pirellulaceae > JAAYDI01. The sequence goes on from JALOQX010000165.1 coordinate 1,091, forward strand.
CGCGCAGCAGCTGGATCATGTACTCGCTGGGACGCGTCTCGTACAGCTGATACGCAAACAGCATGGAGGCGGCGATCCAGGCCATGAAATGCCCGACGTACATGCCGGCGCCGGTCGCGACGGCATAGTGCGACTTGCGGGCGAAGCGGAAGACGGTCAAGTCGGACATGCCGATATGCATGGCCATGTTGCAGAACCAGGCGAAAAACGTGACGTGCCAGAAGGTGAACTTGATCTGGCCCGGCAGCGGCTCGCCCCCCTTCCAGATGGCCGTGGTCGCCAGGTTCCAGGCGCTGTCCCAGGAGTCGATTTGAGCGCCCGACGCGTCCACGAACTGCTTGGCGGCGACGATGCCAAACGCCAGGAACACCAGTACCATCCAGGGGGAGGCGATATTGGCGAACCGTGCGACGCTCTGGTACCCGAACGCCGCCACGACCGAGATTGCCACACCGACCACCGAGGCCGCGACGACCCAACCCAGGCTGTTGGGATACAGGTCGGTCAGCTGGGGCATCTGCAGGCGGAAGATCGGGCCCAGGGCCGTCGCGGAGACCGTCACCATCGCGCCGGCCAGGAAACAGAACATGACGCCGTTGGCCAGGTTGTAGAGTGTGACCAGGCGTCGGCCGCAGATCTGCTCGAGCTGGAAGTAGAGCGTCAGCCGGGCGCGGGTGGCAATCGGCGCCGTCAAGAGCATCCAGCTCAGCACGGCCAGCAGGTTGCCCAGGAGCAGACCGACGATCAGGTTCACCGCGCTCACCCCGGAGGCGACGAACAGCGGTCCGATCATCAGCTCCGTGCCGGCACAGTGTTCCCCGGCATACATGCCGACGAAGCTCTTGAAGCCCAGCAGGGACCGGGCCGGGACGGGTTGGCGCTCAAACTCCTCCGATGCCGTGGCTTGCTCTTCCACCATGTTAACGCCGTTGCGAAAGAACCTCGGATTCGTATCGTTTCACATCGTTGAGCCAAGCGGTGGGACCGACCGGCACGCCGGCCTGCAGGCAGTAATAGTCCCACACGGCACCCGCGGGGAGAGTCTTGAGATCCTCCTGCAGTGCCAGCCGCGCGGTGAAATCGCCGCGGCCTTCACAGTCCCGCAGCCGGTCCAGGGGATCGAGCAGCGCGAGGAGCAGCGCCTTGAGCATCGAGCGCGCTCCAATCACCCACGCCGCGACACGGTTGATGCTGGCGTCGAAGAAATCCAGACCAATGTGCACGCGCCGAAGGTGATCGTCCCGCACCAGCTCCTGCGCGATGGCTCGCAGTTCGTCCGTAAGTGTCACCACGTGGTCGCTGTCCCACCGCACGCCACGACTGACATGCAGCAGGATCTCCTCGAGAAACAGCAGCACGGACGAGATCTTGTCCGAGATCACCTCCGTGGGATGGAAATGGCCGGCATCCAGGCAGAGCAGCTTTCCCTTGGCCACGGCGTACCCGAGATAGAACTCGTGCGAGCCCACCGTGTAGCTCTCCGATCCGATCCCGAACAGCTTGGCTTCGACCGCGTCCAGGTTCCACCGTGGATCGATCGGCTCGGCGAAGATGGCATCCAGCGCTTCGCGCAGACGGGCGCGTGGCGCGCGGCGGTCGACCGGCGTATCCTTGAACCCGTCGGGGATCCAGACATTGGTGACGCACGGTGAACCGAGTGCCTGCCCGATGGCGGCGCCGATCCGCCGGCAGACGATACCATGCTCGATCCAGAACTGGCGGATCCCGGGATCCTGGTGCGAGAGCGTGAAGCCGTCGGCCGCCAGGGGATGCGCGAAGTAGGTCGGGTTGAAATCCATGCCCAGCTGCTGCTCCCGCGCCCAATCGATCCAGGTCTGGAAATGCGCGGGGGTGAGTTCATTGCGTGCGACGCGCTGGCCACCGGTTTCCGCATAGCAGGCATGCAGGTTCATGCGGTGCCGGCCGGGAATGAGCGACACGGCGCGGCAAAAATCGGCCCGCAGCTCGTCCGGTGTCCGGGCTTTGCCGGGATAGTTCCCGGTTACGGCCAGACCGCCGCCGAGCTCGTCAGCAACTCGCTCGAACCCGCCGACGTCATCACCCTGCCAGCAGTGCAGGGAGATCGGGACGGTGGCCAGTTGGGCACAGGCCCGGTCGACATCGACGCCCAGTTCCGCATAAGCGTCCTTGGCCAGCGCATACGCCCGTTCCACGCGTGCATCGTTGCTCACGGCAGTCCTCGCGGGTCAATGGCCGACGGTGGTACCGGGCACGCCCACCTGTCCCTCGCCGGCCGGACATGGCACAAGAGCGAACGTACCAGCTATGGCCGAGAAATCAACTAGGCATCATTCGTCTTTGAGGCCTAGGCGGGCGAGCCAGCGGCCGGGGCCTTTCGACTTGTCCGCGCGGGACCGGTCGAAGTCTGCGGACGGCCCGTCGCCATGCGGTTGTCCGCGCTCGTGCTCCCACTGCCGCGTTTTTTCCTCGAGGCTGGCTCGTTCGCGGGCCAGGCGGGCTCGTTCCAGGGAGGCTTCGATTTCCGCCTGCCGGAGCTTTTCCTGAAGCTCCTCGTGGAGCCGCGCGAGATGCTCGCGTTCGACGCGAATCAACTCATCCTGGTCGAGCACGTCGGCGATGGCCGAGGCACCGACGGCGATGCTCCCGATGTTCTCCGCCTGCTGCTGCAGCAGTTCCTTGAGTTCGGCGATTTCCCGGTCCTTGGTGGCGACGACGTCGTCGGTGATCCGGATCGCGCCTTCGACGGTCATGCGGTCGCGGGCCTGCGCGGGATTGTCGGCGTCGAAGTCTTTTTCCAGCTGGGCCAGCAGGTGTTGCTTCTGGGTTTCCCAGTCAAAGCCGGGCGACGACACGGAGCTGGCGGCCCGGTTGGCTCGCAGGGCGGCCAGCTGTTGTGCCAGGCGTTCCTTTTCCTCCCGCACATCGCGCAGTTCTTCCAGCGCGCTGGTGTAGCGGTCCTGGAGTTCGTCATCGGCACCTGCGGCGGCGCCCTGGCTGGCCCATCGCTTCTCCCACTCCTGTGCTTCGCGGGCATGCTCCGCGCGCAGCTGTTCGACCAGCGCCGCATGATCGGCCCGCAGTTGTGCCAGTTCTGCCGCGTGCTGTGCCTGCCGGGCCGTTTCGAGCGCGGGGTCCGCCGCGGGTGACTCGGCGAGTTGCTGGTCGCGCTGGTCCACCAGCTGCTGGAGCTCCTCGACTTTCTGGCGGGCGACCTGGAGCGCCTGCCGGGCGGCGCAGTCGCGATCTTCGGCCGCCGTGTGGGCTTCGGTCAGCTGCGTGGCCAGTTGCCGGGACTCGGCCTGGGCGGCCGCGGCGGCCTGCCGTGCGGCGGCCAGTTCGGCCTGCAGCTGCTCCGTGACCTCGGTTGCTTGACTGGCTGCCAGGCGCTGTTCCCACTGGGTCTGCAGCCGCTGGGCGTGCAGCTGCTGGGCGGCCAGGTCCTGGCGGACGAGCGTGAGTTGCTCGTTGAGCTCATCGCGCTGCCGCTGCAGGACGTCGATGGTTTCCTGGGCCAGCGCGCCCTTTTCGCGATCCTCGTGCAGCTCCTCCTGCAGGCGTTCGTACCGTGCCGCCGACTCGGCCAGCTGTGCGGCAATCTGGATCTGGTCGTCGGCGGCCAGGGTGACCAGTTCCGCGCGGCGCTGTTCCAGCGACGCGAGCTGTTCGGCGCGTTCGGCACGCAATTGCTGAGCAATGTGCCGGCGCTGATCGCGGGTCTGCTGTTCGCGCTGGCGCAGCTGTTGGCGGAGCGTATCGAGTTCGACGCGCTGTCGTTCCAGCTGCTCGTGACGCTGATTCAGCTCGGCGGCGTGCTGGTGATGCGTGGCGTCGCGGGTGGCGAGTTCCGCGGCCTGACTCTGCAGTTCGGCGTGGCGTGCCTCGAGCCGCGCGGCGCGGGCCTGGTGGTCGGCGGCTTGTGCGGCCAGGGCGTCCGCGTGCAGCTGCAGTTGCTGTTTCTGCACTTCGAACTCGTGACGATCGGCGTGCAGTGTCTTGCGGTCCTGTTCGAGTGCATCGCGCAGGCTCTGGCAGTCGGCCCGTTGCTGGGTGACGGTGGTGCGGGCCTCGGCCAGCTGCGCGGCCTCCAGCTGCAGTTCGGCCAGCTGCGCCGCCAGCTGGGTCTCCTGTTCCTGAAGCGCGGTCTGGGCCGCGGCCAGCTCCGCCTGGCCGGCGACCAGCGCCGCGTCACGCTGCGTGAGCGTGGCGGTGGCGGCGTCGAGGGCCGCCCGCCGCTGCTCGAGCGCCGCGACCTCGCCCGCATGCCGCTCGTCGCGCTGCGCAAATTCCGTCCGCTGGCGCTCGATGTCCTGCTGCTGCCGCTCCAGGTCGCGCTGCCGTTCGTCCAGCTGCCGGATGTGCTGGGTCAGCTGTGTTTCTTGCCGCTCCTGGTCGCGTTGGCGATCGGCCAGCCCGCGCTCGCGCTGTGCGAGTTCCTCCCGGTAGGCGTCGAGCTTCTGGAGACGCTGATCGAGGTCGGCCAGCAGCGTCTCTTGCCGCGTGCTGGCCTGCGCCTGTCGCTCCTCCCACTGTCGCTGACGGGTCTCGAGTTCCTGCCGACGCTGGGCCAGTTCGGCGGCCTTTTCATCCAGTTCCACCGCCCGGCGCGACAGATCGAAGTCCCGCCGCTCGACGTCAGCCAGGTCCTGGTGCAGTTCGCCCGACACGCGCTGCAGCTGCTCGGCCAGCGTCTGCTCGATCTGCTCAATCCGTTCCCGCTCGGCCTGCAGCAGGCGCTGAGCGCGCTGCCGCTGCTGCTCCAGCTCCGCGGCGAACTGGTCGCTCCACTGGTCGATGCTGGTGACAGCGGGGAGGTGGTCTTCCATGTCGTCTCGGTTCGGGCAAAGGCGCGCGGCAGGTGGTCGGAAGCAGCACGAAGCCCGCCCGGTCCGGCAGCCCGTGCTGCGTCATGTGACCGCGCGTAACTTGCTACCATTCTCATAGGTCAGAACCAAGGTCGGGTCAAAAACGCCCGGCGGGAAACCCTGACGATTGCAGCGAGGCTGCGGAGCGCAGCCAGATTGCCGGTTGTAACAGCTCGTCCGGCCCCCCGAGGCCGCTTGGCAACCGGTGGGCCGAGCGTCATGATGGAGACCGACCTGGGGGCCGGGATGCTCGCGGTGTCAGCCCGGTGGGCGGACCCGGGTGTCGCGAGAGACGATCCTGGCCTGCAAGGAGCGCGCGGGTGAACATTGGCGCCACCTACATCGAAGACACGTTCGCGGAAGCCTTCGGGACGCGGTTCTGCCGGCTCCTGGTCACTGCGCTCGACTCGTACTGGCTGGAGGCGGCCGTCCGCGAGTTCACAGGCTACAGCGCGTCGGTCATTGCGTGCGATGCCGAGACGGGGGTCGAACGCTGGCTCAACGAGGCGGAGACGCCGGACGGACGACCCGGTGCAGCCATCCTGGCCTTCGGCTTCTCCGCCGCAGCGCTGGCCAAGGCCGTGGCCAACCGCACGGGGCAGTGCGTGATGACGTGTCCGACGACGGCCGTGTTTGACGGATTGCCGGACGCGGAGACGCGTTTGCCGCTGGGCAAACATCTGCGGTTCTTCGGCGACGGGTATCAGAAGAGCAAGCGGCTGGACGGCACACGCCACTGGCGCATTCCGGTGATGGACGGTGAGTTTGTCGTGGTCGATTCGCTGGGCGTGGCCAAGGGGGTGGCGGGCGGCAACCTGATCCTCATGGGCCGGGATCTGCCCACGGCGCTGCAGGCCGCCCGCCGCGCGGTGGCGGCGATTGCGCCGCTGCCCGACGTCATCACGCCGTTTCCGGGGGGCGTGGTCCGCAGCGGCAGCAAGGTGGGCTCGCGCTACAAGGCGCTCACGGCTTCCACGTCCGATGCGTTCTGCCCGACGCTCCGGGGCCGCGTCACCAGCAAAGTCCATCCGGACGCGCACTGCGTGTATGAGATCGTCGTGGATGGCAGCTCCGAAGCGGCGGTCGCCCGCGCGATGTCGGCCGCCCTGCCGGCTGCCGCGGGCGAGGGGATCCCGCTGATCACGGCGGGCAACTACGGCGGTCAGCTGGGCAAGTTCCACTTCCACCTGCGTCAGCTCATCGCGCCGTGAACCACCCGCACCGCGGGGTGCGGCCGATCATTCCGAGTACGACGTTCCGCCGCGTGGTGCCAGTGATACGGCGGGCGCGCCGGGGTCCGTCCGCAAGATCACGCGCGCGTGCCGACCGTCGTGGTGCTCGTGCCGGATCGGGCGGCGTGGCTTGAAGATTCTTCCCAGCGGTCCGGCCAGCAGCGCGGGGAAGAACACCAGTTCGGCGATCATGCCAGTCCAGAGGATCGCCAGCATCAGGAACCCGAACCGCTGTGTGGGCGTGAACGTGCTCAACGCAAAGACCGACAGCCCCAGACCGCTGATGATCGCCGCCTGCAGCGTTGGCGTGGCACAATGCCGATACGCGGCGAGTATCGCCGCCTTGCGATCACCCGTCTGATCCAACTCTTCACGGAACCAGTTGAGATAGTGAATCGTGTCGTCCACGGCGACGCCCAGTGCCACGCTGGCAGTCATCATCGACCCCACGTCGACGTTGATGCCCATCCAGCCCATCGCGCCGAAGACGACCAGCACCGGCAGCACGTTGGGGAGCATCGCGACCAGGCCACCCGCGATGTTGCGGGCGATGAGCATCATCAGCGGTGTAATCGTGATGAAGGACCAGAACGTACTCTGAACCAGGCTGTCCAGCAGCGTGCGCTGGGCTTTGTAGACGATCGGCACGATGCCCGTATAAACGGCCGCAAAACGCGGCGCAGCCGGGGTGCCCGGCGCGGTCGATGTGACGGCCGTGGCAGCGGGCGCTGCGGTGTGCACGCCGCGCGCGTCGATCAGCAGCTGCGCGGACTCCTGCAGGGCGGCCAGGTCGTACCCCGTGTCGCTCAGGAGTACGACGCAATCATAGTTGGCGACGATCTCCGTCCAGTTGTCGGGCAGCGGCGTGACATCGGCGATGTGGGCGGCGACGCGCAACCGCGAGGTCTGCAGCAGATCGTGCAGGGTGCGGGCGAAGATCTTGCTCCCCTCCACCGGCAGGATCTCCCGGTCGCCACGTTCCGGTGCGGCGGTGTCCGCAGGCTGGCCGTCCTTGGTGTCGTCCGCGTTGAGCTGATCGGCCATGGCCGCAGAGGACATGCCCAGAAGGAGCACTTTCGCACCGGCCGGACGTTTGCCCTCCCGCTGTTCGACCACGGCGCGCAGCACCGTGTCGCGGAATTCGTAAGCGGCCAGCACCGGTTCGACCGCTGCTTTCAGATCGGCCACAAACGCGCCGTAATCCACCCCTTTCGTGGCGGCGACGCGCAGGCTGATGCGCCACAATTCACTGCCGGTGGCCGTATCCTCGCGCAGATAGTCGGAGGCCAGAAACTCGGCGCGATGGGCCTCGAGCTGTCGATTCGTGGCACCGCGCCGCGCAAACGTCGTCGTGTCCCCGCGCGGCGCCGGCAGGAGCGGCGCGAACGTGGCGGCGCTCATGCCGCGCCCCAAGAGATTCTGGCCGGTCGGCCCGAACTCGCGCTCGATCACCCGCTGCACGCGATCGGTCAGCTCCAGCCGCTCGAGAAACGTCAACTGATACTGCTGACTCGGCGCCGGCTCGCCTTGCGACTCCAGCTCCCGTGCCGAGGGCAACAACGCCTCCGGGCTGACCTTGAGCACGAGTTCCATCGGCACCAGACGTCCCAGGTGCGTTTCCAGCCACACGTAGTCCTGGATGATCTTGGCCTTGGAGTGGAACATCTTGAGCATGTTGACCGAGGTCTGCGTCCGCACCACGCCCATTCCCACGCCGCAGATGACCGCCATACAGCCCAGCGACACCAGCACGTGGCGACGGATACAGAAACTGCCCAACCTGTTCCAAAAGCCGCCCAGGTGTCGCTCGAGCCACGGACTGTCCTCGCTGCGCTCGCGCGGTACCTTGGGTGTCTGCGGAAACAACTGCAACGAGGCCGGCAGGTACGTGAAGAGGATCAGTAGCGTTGCCAGGACTCCGATGGCCGAGAAGATGCCGAACTTGCGGATCGGCGTCAAATCACTCGTGGCCAGCGAAGCCAGACCGATGGCGGTGGTCACATTACACAACAGCGCCGGCTTCCAGCCGTGGCGGATCGCCCGTTCGGGCGCCCCGACGTGGCCGAACTCCGCCACCGCCGCATGATAGTAGTTGATGATGTGCGCCGCCCCGGACAGGCCCAGCACGTACACCAGGGACGGCATCGACATCATGATCGCATCGACGGAACTGCCGCCCCAGTACACCAGCGCCAAGCTGAGCACCGCGCTGATCCCGCCCACGAAAAACACCATCAGCGTGGCCGTCACGCTCTGGAAGCAAATCATGGACAGGGTCAGTCCGAGCACAATGCTGAAGCCGATCAACCGCACCAGCGTGATGGTGCCCTCTTCATCAATCGCCACGTTGTCCACGGGCGGTCCCCCGAGCCGCAATTGCTCCGGCTTCAGGTTCACTTCCTCGGCAATCTCATACAGCCGCCCGCGCGGCCGACCCAACATGCCGCGCCCCAGCACCTGGTGCAGATCCCGCCGGGCCGCGTCGGTGAGCGTGACCACCAGACAGGTCTGCTCCCCATCCGGGCCGAAGACGGTACCCGTCAACCTGCGTTTGGCCTCGTCCGGATCGTCCGCCAATACGCCGCGCGGTCCGGTCAGGCTGGCCAGAATCGCCGGCCCTGTCGTCACGGTCTTGAACAACTGGGCGCGCAGACGGCGCGGGCGTTCGTAATACCATGCGCCCCCGTCGGCCCCGAACGAATGCACCAGCTCGCCCGATAGCTTCGGCGGAGACCAACGTCGCACCAGCTGCCGCCAAGCGGCGGCCATGATCGCGTCGGTTCCATCCCAGCGAAACAGGTCGCCGTCCGGCGTGAGGTAGTACCACCGCGCGCCCGTGCCGTCGTTGCCTTGGAGCCATTTCTCGCGCTGCCCGCCCCAGTCGTAGTAGTCGTCGCGCACCGCGAAGAGGCCCAGCTGGTCACCGATCCGATCCTCGCCGTCCAATCGCTGGAGCGGAGACACAATGGCCGGACCATCCGCGACCGGTTCGGACGCGTCCGCCGCCGATTCACCCGATTCCTCGTCGCGGTCCGCCGGCGCCGCCGGTGGCACTTCCGGCTGCAGCTTGGCCAGGAACAGCTTGAGCCGTTCGTCGATCCCCCCAGCGCCACAACCTTCCCAGCTGATCACGACGAACTGCTCACCCAGGAAGTGTTCGCGGAACCAGTCCAGCTCCGCCGTCTCCGGGAAGTCGGAGGGAAGCCAATCCTTGACGTCGTTCTTCATGTTCTGGACGGCGACGCGCGCGCCACGCAGCGCAAACGGCACCAGGAAGAAGACGATCACCAGGATCAAGAGGGCGCGACGCCCGAAGAACGTGGATCGTTGTGTCATCGGCGCGCTACTGGTCGGTACGATACCCGCGAGAGATTCAGCAGATCGTGGTAGAAGAACTCGCCCGGACGGTCTTTCCGGCTCCCGCAGAATACCAACAACCGCCGGTGTTTCACAAGTGCAACCCTCAAGCCGTCAGAGTCCGCTCATTCTTCGCAGTTTGGCCAGTCTACGCCCGCCGCAGCGCCTCAACCACTTTCATCCGCGCCGCATGAACCGCCGGCACGACGCCGCCGAGGAACCCCATGAGAAGTGAGATGAGCGTGGCGGTGGCGAGGATCTGCGGTGTGACCAGGAATTGGAACGCCGTCTCGGAAAACGTGGCCCAGTTCGTCATGCCGGTCCGCATGCCATGGAAGGCCAGGGAGGCGGTGCAGCCGACGGCGGCCCCCAGCGTGGCCAGCAGGAGCGACTCGACCATGAACGCCATCCAGACGGCCTCGGGTGTGAAGCCCATCGCCAGCAGACAGCCGATCTCGCGCCGCCGCTGGCTGACCGCGGCATACATCGTGTTCATCGCCCCGGCAATCGCGCCGGTCGACATGATGGCGGTGAGCAGCCCGCCGAGAATGGTGATCACGTCGGCCATCAGTTTGGCCTGCTTCTCGTAGTATTCCCGCTCGGTCAGGGCCTGTATCGCGCGGAGCCGCAGGTCGCGGGTGGTCAGGGCGTTGAGTTCTTCGGCGGCCGCCGCGGCGCTGCCCGCGGTGCGGAACAGCACGGACTGGAACACGCCGTCGCGATGGAACGAACTCTGCAGCAAGTCGCCGTCGATCCAGAGCTCGGATTCCAACCCGCTGCCGCCCGCCTCGAACACGCCCACGACATGCCAGGTATTGCGGCCGACCGTGATGGTCTGGCCGAGACCGGCATCCTGGAGCCGGCGCGCCAAGCCGATCCCGAGGACGGCTTCATCCGAACCGGGTGTGAACCAGCGGCCCTCGGTCAGCCGCACGTCGGCATGCACGACGGGCGAGAGCGGTTGCGTGCCGCGAATGGTGACGTTCGTTTCCCCGCCGCTCCTTTTCGGACGCGACAAGATGATGATGCTTTCGAACACCACCAGTTTCCGACCGTCCTCTTCGGCCACCAGCGGCAGCTCCGTGAGGTCGCGCGCCGTGTCGCGCATGACCTGGCTCTGCAGCTCGGCATCGGCCCCCTTGCGCAGCACGATCACATTGCGCGGGTCCCCGGACGCAGTCACGACGCGCCGAAACCCGGCGGCCAGCGACAGGAGCGTGATGAAGACCACGACGACCAGGGCGATGCCGCCCACCGCCATGGCGGAAGAGCCCTTTCGCACCGCGATGCTGCGCAGGCTGTAGGTCAGAGGAATCGCCATGCTCACACGCTCCGCAGCGCTTCGGTGGCCTTGAGTCGCATGGCTGTCACCGCCGGCACGATGCCGCTCACCAGTCCGGTGACGGCCGCCACCCCCACCGCCGCCAGGATGGATTCCTGCGGCAGGTAGAACACCGGAAAGAAATCCGGCTTGGGGTTGAAATGCAGCACGTTGGCCAGCAGCCAGGCCAGACCGACGCCGGCCAGGGCGCCCAGCAGCGAGAGCACCAGCGCTTCCCCGATGAGCAGCAGGAACACGTGGCCGTCGGTGAACCCGATCGCCTTGAGGATGCCCATCTCGCGCGTCCGCTCCCGCGCGCTCATCATCATCGTGTTGGCCGAGACGAGCAGCATGGTCAGCACCACGGCGGTGCCGATCATGGTCAGCACCACGGCGGTGCCGATCGACCGCAGCAGCAGCTGGAAATTGCCCAGCATCCCGACGAACTGCAGATTGAAGGCCTTTTCGGTCATCGTCCGCGTCTCGTATGGACTGTTGGCGAACCGCGCGTCGATGACCGAGGAGATCTCGCCCGAGCGGCCGGGGTCGTCAATGCTGAGCATGTACAGGCCCACCGACCCCTGACCAAACTGCCGCGCTTCATCAAAGCGTTTGAAGGGAAACAGCATCATCGTCTGGTCGAAAGTCGGCGAATCGGTCGTGTAAATCGCCCGCACGTTGAACTCCCAGATGGACGAGCCGTCGCGCTGTGTCCAGATCGTGCTGCGCAGCACCAACCGGTCGCCCACCCGCTTGCCCAGCCGTTGGGCGATCTTCGCTCCCAACAGGCAACCCATCTGGTCGCTCAACAGCTCAGCCAACTGATCAGGTGGCACCTGGACTTCCGGGTACAGCCGCAGGTAGTCCTCGATGTCGGTGGCGAACTGCGCGAAGAACTCCTCGCGCTTCTTGCCGTCGGAGCCCGGCTCCTGGGATAGAGCGCCGAACCAGCAGGCGGTGGCCACGCCGGTCACGCCTTCGGTCTGGGCGATCAGCTGTCGGTAGGCCATCGGCAGTTCAAAAATAATCGACTCCTTGTGCTGGACGAACAGCCGGGACGCGTCGGCCATGTTGACGCCGGCGTTGAACGCGTTGAGAACCGTCTCCAGGAAACAGAACAGCAGGAGTGCGACGCCGACCCCGAAAATGGTCAGCAGCGTGCGGAGCGGCTTGCGCGTCAGATTCAGCAGCAGCAGGCGCACGCGGTCACGCTCCTTTCTCGAGCGTGTCGACGTCGAGCGTCAGCACGCCCTTCTCCAGGTGCAGCTGGCGGTGCGCCACGGCGGCGACCTTCGGGTCGTGCGTGACGATGATGATCGTCTTGCCGTACTGGCGGTTGAGCGTCACCAGGAGGGCCATGATCTCTTCGGCGGAATGCGCGTCCAGATCGCCGGTCGGCTCGTCCGCCAGCAGGAGCTCGGGATCGGCCGCCAGCGCCCGCGCGATCGCCACCCGCTGCTCCTGGCCCCCGGACAGTTCGTCGGGCCGATGGTGCAGGCGATCCGACAAGCCCACGATGTCGAGCGCCGTGAGCACGTGCGCACGACGCTGCTGGCGTGTCAGTGGCAGCAACGTCAAGGGCAACTCAACATTCTGGTACGCCGTCAACACCGGCAGGAGATTGTAGGCCTGAAAGATGAACGCCACGTGGTCGCATCGCCAGCGGGCCAGTTCGCGCGCGCTGAGCTCCGTCAGGTTCTGGCCGCAGACGAGCACTTCGCCGGCGGTCGGCGTGTCGAGCCCGCCGACCAGATTCAGCAGGGTGGTCTTGCCCGACCCGGAGGGACCCATCAGCGCCACGAAGTCGCCGCGGTCGATGGTCAGGCTGAGGTCGTCCAGCGGATGGATGTCGGCGTCGCCCTTGTGATAGAGCTTGCTGACGCGGCGCAGTTCAATGATCGGCTGAGCGTTCACGTCCGGATCACTCCGCCACCCGCACCGCCGCGGTCTCGCCCCTCAACTCCTCAGCGCCGCGCACCACCACCTGCTCGCCCGCCTGCAGCCCGCGCGTGATCTCGATCCGTTGGTCGTTGGCCGCCCCGACCTCCACCGAAGTCTTCTGTGCGACGTCGTCACGCACGACCCAGACGAAGGCCCCCGCAGCGCTCGACAGGACCGCGCCACGCGGCACGACGATCTTGTCCGCGACTGCGCCCGTTTCGATGCCCGGCGGCGCGTCATCCGGCAGGAACCGGACGCGCACGCCCATGTCCGGCAGCACCGCCTGCTCGTCACGGCTCAGGAAGTCCACCCGCACCTTCACGGTGGCCTTGCTGCGATCCGCCCGTGGCAGGATCCGCCGCACCTTGCCCGGAAACACCTTGTCGGGAATCGCGTCCACGGTGATCGCGGCCCGCTGGCCCGGCTTGACCCGACTCAGATGCGCTTCGGCCACGTCGACCTCCGCCTGCAGCGACGCCCAGTCGGCAATCGTGACGATGCTGCCGCGCGCCATCGAGCCGCCGATGCTGATCGGCGCCACGATCTCGCCGACTTCCGCCGCCTTCTCCGTGACCATGCCGTCGAACGGGGAATGAATGAAGTACTCGTCGCGCTGGCTCTCCAGCACCTTCACCCGCGCGGCGGCCGTCTGCTGCCGCGCCTCGGCGGATGTGACTGCGGCCCGCGCGGCGGCCGCCTGTGTCTCGGCCACGGCGATCTTCCGCTGCGCCTCCCGCTGGCGCTGCTGGGTCCAGGTGATCTTGGCCTCCATCCCCAGCACTTCCGTGCGCCGATCCTCGACCTCGGACGTACCGACCGCGCGACTGGCGGCCAGCTTCTCGTCACGCTCGAGCCGGCGCTTGGCGTCGGCCAGCAAGATCTCATACTGTTTGTTCTCGGCGGCGAGTGTCTCCAACGGCGACTCGGCCGCCGCCAACTCCGCTTCCGCCTGATCGGCCAGCCGCGCCAGCCGCTGTACCTCGGCCACCGCTTCCGCCACCTCCGCCTGCGTCTGCGCGATCAACGCGTCCAGCTCGGCGTGGTCCATCTCGGCCACTACGTCCCCCTGCCGGACGAAATCCGCTTCCGCCACGTTTAATTTGCCCAACCGACCCGTGAACTTCGCGGACAGCACCGATTGACGATCAGCCACCACGTAGCCCGCCGCCGTCAGCTCCGGGCTCCCCTCCAACGACTCCCCACTCGCCGCCACGCGGACCGCCGGCGCAATGCTGACGTGCGTCTCCTGCAGCCCGCGCATCAGCCGCGGCGAGAGAAACGCCAGGGCAAAGAACCCGATCAACACAACCCAGACCCACGGCGACACGCGCCGGCCCCGCTGCGACCGATTAATTCGCAGCGCTTCCAACCCACTGGGTGACATTTTCTTCTCAGCTCTACCAGGATATGCCGCGTCGTTCCCCGCCGACCTGCCGTTAAGCCTAATCCGCCGGCGGCGGAACGTCACTACTTGCGGAGCCAAGAACGACCGCAAGGGGTCAGGATTTCCGCCGCCCCGGGGGGCGACGAGGCTCCTGACCCCTTGGTGGGGTTAGACGGAGATACCCGCCGAGATCAGCGGCCCTGGAGCTGCTGATCGGCGTTGTAGGCCTTCATCAAGTTCGCCTCTTCGGTGAGCTTGAACTTCGGGCCGGGGGCGAAATACTGCACGTCGTCGTAAATGTAGTAAGGACTCGGCAACGTCTGCCCGTTGGTGCTGACCTGGCATCCGGTCACGGTCACGGCGCCCGCTAGCACGACTCCGCATGCGATCGCGTGCATCCAGCCTCGGGAGGAATTCGACTTCATGGACCTGATCTCCAAGTGCTTGCCGTCAAACCGGCGGGCGCTCCGCCAAAGTCCTGCAACCGGCACAACCGTCACCTCCAATATCGGCCGCAGAACCGCGCCACTTTCACGCATTTGCCAAAAAAGTCCGCCGCTGCGCCTGCAGCCCGCTATCATGAAGAAGCGGAGAAAGCCATGTGTCAACGCGATCGCCACGCTGTGTTTTCGGTTCGGGCGGTGCACGCAACCCGTTGCCCGAGCCGTTGTTGGGCCGTGCTCCTGGTGGTGCTGGTCGGATCGACGATCCAGACGCCGGCCTGGAGCCAGATGCCCGCCCGCTCGATTCCCAGCGATGCGCATTTCCTGTCGTTCGAGCCCTACCGGACCGGGGATTTCAATACGGCGCGCCGTGCGTTCGCCTCGGTCAGCCGCGTCAAGACGACCGAAGCCGTCTGGCTCGACTCGATTCCGTATCACGCGATGATCGGCGAGTGCATGTATCAGATGGGGGATCTGGCTGGGGCGCTGGAGCAGTATACCGCCGCGCTGCAGGTCTACGTGCGCTACCCCGACTGGCTGCTGCGATTGGACTTCCCCCCCGGATTGGCATTGTCCCCCAAGGTGGTCAGTAATCCGCCGAATTGGGGCACGCCGACCCGCGTGATTCGCGTGGCAGCCATGCCGGACCGGGTCGGGAGTCTGGAAGGCAAGAGCGACCAGGAGAACTTGCAGGCGTTGCAGCAAGGCGGCGTGATCGCCATGCGGCAGCTGGTGCTGGTCAACCCGCAGGAGATCGTGCGGTGTATGGCGCTGGCCCTCCGGCGCCGCGCGGAGATTCTCGGTCCGGCCGGTGAGCACGATGCGCTGGTCAATCAAGTCATTACTTCCCTGACGCGTCGTCCGGCGCCTCCGAACCACTGGTCGCAGGCGTGGATCAGTCTGAACCTCGGCCTGGCGCACGCGGCCAAGGGCAAGCGCGACGACGCGGTGAGCGAGTTGCAGCAGTCGCTGCTGATGGCCGGGATGGATCATCCGCTCACCTCGACCGCGCTCCTGGAACTGGGCAAGCTGGCTTTTCGGGCGGGAGATTTCGGGTCGGCGGGGACGTATTTTCTGGAAGCGACGTACTCGGCAGGTGTCCTGGCCAACGATGACATCACGCAGTGCGATGTCTTGGCCGAGGCCTTTCGGTGGGCGACGATCACGCACCTGGTGTCCGGTCAAGCGGGACCGTTTCAACCGTTGATACCGGCGACCGAATGGGCGCGTCGGACGCCCAGTCGCGTGCTGGAAGCCTCGCTGGCGCTGACGGCCGCCGAAAATATGCTGGCGCTGTCGGATGTGCAGCGCGGCGCGGCGTTGCTCGAGCGTGCAGCCAGCGTGATGCGGCGGCGGGAGTGCGGCCAGGGCGAAATTGGTGCTCGGTACCAATTCCTGTCGGCGCATGCGGCCTACCTGCAGGGTGACCTGAAACGCGGGGCGACCGCCCTGGCCAACGCCATGCAGTACGCCCGCAAAGGGGGCGCGCGGTGGCTCTTCCAGATCGCGCTGGTCGACCGGCTCTTCACGGCGGGGAGCATCACCACGCGGCAGGCCGACACGCTGTACGCTCAGGTGCTCCGCGATCCGCAACGACTCGACTGGGCCACGGACCCGCTCGAAGCGCTGGCCGTGCTGATGGTGCCGCACGCCGCCTCGTACGAGCGCTGGATGCTGCTGGCGCTGGAGCGCAAGGAAAAGGACCTGGTGCTGAAGGTGAGTGAAGCGCTGCGACGGCACCGATTCTACACGTCGCTACCGCTGGGTGGGCGGCTGTTGAATCTGCGGTGGACGCTCGAAGCACCGGCCGAATCGCTCACCGACGCGGCGCGGCTGCAGCGACAGGATTTGCTTCAGCGCTATCCGCAGTATGCCCAGCTGTCCCAGCAGGCGCGGAACGTCCGCACGGAACTGACCGGCATGCCCCTTGCGCCCGACAACGCGGACCAGCTCCAGCATCAGTCCGACTTGCTGGCACGATTGCTGCAAATGGGCGACGAACAAGAACGGATTCTCTGGGCGATCGCCATGGGCCGCGACCCACACGAACTCGTGTTTCCGCCCGCCACGGACGTGACCGTCGTGCAGCAGCAACTGCAGCCGCGGCAGCGCGTGTTCCTGTTCACTTCCACCAGCAATGCGACGCACGCCTTCCTGTTGGGCAAAGAGAGCTACGACACGTGGCCCCTGGAGGCACCGGCCAAAGTCAAAGCCAATGTCGTGAAGCTGCTGCAGGACTTCGGCCAATTTGATCGGAATCAGCCCATCGGCATGAAGGAGCTGACCAGCGTGAGCTGGAAAGATACGGCGGCCGAGATCCTCAAGCAACTGACCGGCGATGCACCGGCCGACGCGTGGAACGAGATCGACGAACTGATCATCGTGCCCGATGGGCTGTTGTGGTACGTCCCGTTCGAGGCGCTCCAGATTGTGCGCGGCACGGAGAAGCAGGCGCTCGTGGACAAGGTCCGCATCCGGTATGCCCCGACGCTGTCGCTCGTCGTGCCCGACGCGACACCGCGCAAACGCGAGGCCCGGACGATCGTGGTGGCCGGGGAAGTCTTTCCCAAGAGCGGCCCGGAGGCGGCGCAAGATCTCGTGCAGCAGCTGCAGGCCGGCGATCCAAACCTGATCGGAGTACCGGTCCGGCCGGCGCCGGCGCCGGCGCTGCTGACCAAAACCGCCGATCGGCTGGTCGTCCTGCAGGATCTGGACAACGACCCCAAAGCCCCGTTCGCGTGGGCGCCCGTCCCTGCCGACCGCGGCAAGCCGACCAGCACGGTCGCGCAATGGCTGCTCTCCCCCTGGGGCGGTCCCGACCAGGTGGTGCTGCCCGGATTCCACACGCCGGCCGAGTCTGCGCTCAAACGCGGCGGCACGGGCGACGATGCGTTTCTGGCCGTCTGTGGCCTGATGGCTGGCGGGGCGCGCACGGTGCTGTTGAGCCGCTGGCGCGATGGAGGCCGCACGAGCCATGATTTGATCCGCGAGTTTGTGCGCGAACTGCCGTATCGGTCCGCCAGCGCGGCGTGGCAGCGGAGCATTCAGCTGGCCGTCGTGAGCGATGTGGACTTCGGCCGCGAGCCGCGCGTCAAACCGCCGCCCACCGAGACGAACCTGAAGGCCGAGCACCCGTTCTTCTGGAGCGGCTACCTGCTGGTGGATACGGGGGTGGAGCCGAAGGCGGAGTAGTCGGGGCGGTGGTGCGTCGGCACAGCGCCGCTAGAATGCCGTGCCGGCCGCGGCCGCCCGCAGCCCGCGCGTCCACGTCTGCAGGCGCAGGAGCTGCGCGCGGGGAGCTCGCCGCGAATAGTGCGTGCAGCGGTAGCTGCGTTTGACGGCCGTGCACCATGCCGCGGTGGCCTCGCTGGCTCGCGGGCACAGGTGCACGACCCGGTCCCCCCGCTCACAACTGTCCTGCAGCATCCGGGCCAGCAACACGTCCGCGACGTGGGCCAGCGCGGGCTCGGCCAGGCTGCCGTGCTGAATCTCCAGCACGCGGTCCGCTTGAACGTAACCGTACTGAAACGCGACGGGCCGCCGATCGACCAACAGCAGGTTCAGGTCGAGCATGCCGTGCTTGGCCGCCGCGACATGCAGACTCCGCAGTGTGTCCCACGTCGCCACGTCGGCCAGGGTGCTGCCGGGCCCCCGCGTCGCGTGGGCCGACTTACGCGCCATCTCCACGCAGCTGTCGAACAAGGTCCATTGCGGGTCGTCGTCACCCACGGCTCGACCAGCTGGCCGATAGCGGACATACTCCAGCGTCCCACACCGTCGCAGTCGTGCCTCGGCATCTGCCACCACGCCGCGCAGCGCGCCGGCCCGCGTCCCCCAGTAGTCGGACCAGGACCCGGCCAGCGCAATGATCGGAATCGTCCGCCACAGCGATTCGCGGACCGTGAACCCGGCGTGCTCCAGGGCCCAGCGCGTGCGGCCATGGTCCTGTTCGTCGCGGTCGATCCACCGCAAATCCAGCACGTCCCAGTCGCGCGGCGTCGACTGCAGGTGCGCCAGCCCCAGCGTAAGTGTGGCCGTCGGGTTCGGGCCCACCGGACTGAAGAAGTCACACCAGTCGGGCACCGGATAGGTGAGGACGCGGAGCCTCCCCGCAGGCGTCTGCTCGCTGCGCACCGTCAACGGCAGGATCCCGACCAGGTGCGGGCCGCTGGCCACTGCCAGCACCCGCAGACGCTGGCCGACTTCCATCCGCCGCCGGTAGATCTGGAGCCAGTCCAGCGTATGGAACACGGTGGCGGCGGGCATCTGGGACACGAATGCTTGCCACTTGAGCTGCATGTTCTCGAGATCATGCAGGTGGCCCAGTTCGACAACGCGCGGCATGGCAGACTCGCAGATCATGACGAGACACTCGACACGGGGTGGAAGTCGTTCGCGGACCGAATGCCTATCGAGCAACCCCGGTGCCGCGTCCGGCGCGCCGGCCGGCTTGACGGTGCGCAACTGCCGCCGCGCAAGACACTTAGCCGATACAAAGAATGGGGCAGACCAGGCCGGTGCGACCCGCGCCGCTGCGGCCAAAACGCAACATCGTGTCGGAAGAAATCACTCGGCCGAGACCACCACCACCGGCAGCGGCGCTCGCGGGCGCCGGTCCCCCTCCCGTTGCCTTGGGTGTTCGCATCCCGTACCAGGGTTCGATCGCAGAACGGAGCGTGCGTGTCGGCCCCCCGGTGCTCGTGAGATTATCTCACTATTAAGTGCATGCAGCGGAGTGGTTTATCGAAAGGAAGTGACCTTCGTTTGGGAATTCCGGGCGCAACGCGCGTGCTCCCCACCGGCCCCGTGCCGGTGGAAGCACGGTTTGCGAACTACTCTGGGCAGGACGCGCGCGGCGCGTGCTCCCCACCGGCCCCGTGCCG
>JALOQX010000166.1 GCA_025459265.1 Pirellulaceae bacterium
CATCTGGGAGGGCTGGAAAGAACTCCAGGCCATGGTCTGTGGCGCCGACGCTGCAAAACTGATCCCAAGATGTGGTAAAACCTAAGGCCTCGCCCTCCCGTGGTCGCCTCGCCCTCCCGCGGTCGCCTCGCCCTCCCGCGGTCGCCTCGCCCTCCCGCGGTCACCTCGCCCTCCCGCGGTCGCCTCGCCCTCCCGCGGTCGCCTCGCCCTCCCGCACGCCTCGCCCTCCGTTCTCAATTCTCCACCCTTCAATGTTCAATGTTCAATGTTCAATGTTCGATGTTCACCATTCTCCCTTCCCCATTCGCCACTGAATCGTTCCTAGATCCAGGCCGTACCCGGTAGCGGCCGCGTTCTTGCCGACGATCTTGAGTGTCAGCGTATTGGGACCTTCCGGCACGTCCAGCACGCCCAGCGGAATCAGCTGCTCGGTTGGTGCGCGCTGGGCGGCATACAGGTCGACCTGGGGGCCCGCCGGACGTTCATCGCGGAACAGCTGGACGATGCCCTGTTCGGGGCCGCGCACCGCCTCGATGGCCACTTCGTAGCTCCCGGCGGCCGGCAGCGGGCAATCGAGGCTGATGAAGGGCTGTCCGAACCAGTCGGTGGCACCTGACTGCATGCGCAGGAAGCTCACGCGCCGCCCGGCAAAGTCTTCGTCCATTTTGGTGAGCGTGGCACCGCGAAAGGTGAACGCCCGGATGGGGACGGCCCAGGCCGGTTTGAAGACGATGCGTGTGGGATCCGTCACGGCACGTGCCTCGGGCAACGGCCACGCGTGGAGTGTGGATGGCGTGTCGCGCAAGTAGAGGAATGTCGTGCCGACGTAATCGGTCAGCTGCTCGTTGCCGGTCGGGGCATGCTCGATCGTCTGGCGAATGCTGTGGCGGAAGGTGTATTTGTCGCCCAGCAGGAGGCGGTATCCGCCGGTGCGCCCGAGCGGTTTGTGATAGGCCAGGCAGCCGGAGAGCGGAAAGGACATCGTTCGTTCCCAGCGGTCTGGTACGTCGTACCAGCCGCCGTTAAAGAAATCCTCCGAGCCGGTCCCGTGGACGACCAGCTCTCCGTCGATCGTGGTCTGATCGTCCCCCTCGAAGAACAGCGTTTCCCCGGGCTGCGTACCCTGGGCCTGCAGGATGCAGCCGACCAGATGTCCCTGACCGGCGAGTTCGACGAACGTGAACGGCACGCCGGCGGTGGTGAGGTTTTCACGGCGCCACACGGCGCAGAACCGGCCTTCGTCCGCCTGCCGCGGCAGGGCGGCCGTGACGACCTCGGCCGCCAGCGTCACGGGTTCGCCCCTTGTGCGCTCCGACATCAGTTCGATACGAATCGATTGGTCGTAGGGCATCGGGAAGTAGCAGTAACTGACCTCCTCGGCGGTGCCCACCAGGAGTGACCGCGTGGCCGGCTGGCCCCAGGCGTAGCCGAAGAAATCCCCGGCGGGGCACAACACGGTCGGCACAGGCTGGTCGTCGCAGGTGATGCGCAGCGTCAGGTCGCGGGCCTTGCCGGCCAGCGCCGTGGCGGGGCTCAGCCGCAGTCCGACGACTCGCCCGCCCGTGGGCGACGCGAACAGCGTGGCGGTTGTGCCGGGTGCGAGCGAGATGGATTGCGTGTGCGTCGTGCACGCCCCGTCCGGCGGCGCCGACCAGCCGCTCAGATCCTGGCCGGCCAGGCCGAAGAGCTGCTGCGCCCGCTGTTGGTGCTCGACCGCCTCCGGTGTCGGCACGGCCGTCCAGCTGACGACCGGCATGTCCGGCGGATACTGAGCATAGTTGATCTGGTAGAACTGGACACGCTCGGCACGCACCACGACTTTGAAGGACGCGTGATAGGGGAGGGGGACGCAGCAGTAGTAGCCGCCGGCTCCCGACCCGACCAGCGGTGCGACGAAGGGGGGATGTTGTCCGCCGAAAATGTCGCGGAACTTGGCACCGATCCTCGGTGTGGACTCGCCGTCGAAGTAGAACTCCACCCAATCGTCCGTCGGCGTCGGAGTCCAGATGCGATAGATGACACCGGGACCTTGCAGATCGGCGATCACCAGTCCACCGTCTTCGCGGCGCAGGAACGAGTACTTGCCGGAGAACCCGTCGTCGTTGCCGCCGGTCCGGTCATAGCTGGAGACGCAGCCCACGCGCACTGCCGACGAATACTGCGGCAGGAGGTCAATTCGATGCAGGGCGGGCCAGCCGGGTGCGGGCGCATCCTGGGCCGTGGTGATCTCCGGCGACAAGACGTTCACGCACAGCGACACGAACAGGGTCATCACGGGTCGGGACATGCGAGTACCTCCGGCCCCGATTGTGCCCGATGTCTGGCGGCGCTGCCACCCCACGCCCCCCGGGGCGTCAACTCTCCCGGTGCGTGGTAGACTGGGACGCGGCCGCGATCGGTTGCATGCGCGGCTGCCGGACCCGTGGTGAGCGCGCGCCGTCCGGCTCGTCCTCGCAACAGACCGCGCCGCGTTCCATGCGGCACGCTTGGGTGGAGACGATGAGCGGCAGGCGGAAGGTGATCTGGGGGATGTGGGCCCTGCTGTGGCTGGCGACCGGCCCGGTGGTCGTGCCGGAACCGGCCGGCTGTGCGGCGTGCGGCCAGGAGCGGGAACCCGTCGCCTCGGAGGAACTTCGCACGCGCGTGGCCGAGCTGCTGGCGCGGCTGGACGACGGAGACTTCCGCGACCGCAACGACGCGTCGCGGCAGCTGGCACAGGCGGAGCGTGACGTCTTGCCGCTGCTGGTCGCGGCGCTGGGGCACGACTCGCGGGAGGTGCGGTTCCGTGTGCAGGCGTTGCTGGCCAGCGCGTTCGACTTCGATGACGTGGCCCCGTGGCTGATTCAGGCAGTACCTCAACCGTATGGCGCGACGGCGCGGCTGCTGCTGCGCGATCGGGCGCTGGTCCAGATCGCGGATGCGGCCGATCTGCCAGCGGCCAAGCTGTTGTTCGAGTTCTGGGGGACGGACAGCGAAGAGCTCCGCCGCCAGGTGATGTTCCATGTGTTGACCGGTGCGGGGGAGGCCGAGGTCCGCAACGCGGTGCAGCCGTTGATGGGCCTGCGCCGCAAAGCGCTCCGGTTTCAGGACTTCCTGGCGCGGCTGCAGGCACTGTCGCTGACGTACGAGCACCGCCAGGGTCCCGGTCACGCCGTGGCACGCGCGCTGGCCACTGGCCTGCGCGAACAGGCGAGTGTGAAGGTGGAGCTCGCGGAGCGCTACGTGGAGGCGTTCGAAACGCTGGCCCGCGAGCTATCGGCGCGGGGCGAGACACCGACGGCCATCCGCAAGGAAGTCACGGATCGAGCGACCATGAGCGACGGCGCCGTCCACTACGTACTGCAGCGCGCTTCACGCGATGCGTCCCAGGTGGATCCGGTGCTGAAGCGGATCCGCGTTGCGCCGGCACTGTTGGCGGATGAGCTCTTCCGCGGCCTGTCCACACCGGATTCTCGCGAGTGTTATCGCTGCGTGGGCAAAGTGCATATTGTGGACATGCTGGAAGAAACGTTGCGGCGCTGGCCGGAAGCGCCGCAGGACGGGACGGTCGCGCAGTTGGTGGATGCCGTCGTGGCGACCGTCGCCGGCGGCGACAAGCCGAAGGCGCTGGTCCTGCTCGATGCGCTGGAAGGGTGCCGGCAGCTGGCTGCGCACGGGCCGCAGCTGGATCGCGGCTGGAGCGAGCGCTGCGCACACCGGTTGTGTCTGGCCGCGCTCGTGGCACCCCATACGCGGGCCTATCATCCGGCGCGGTCCGTCCACGACCGATTCGTGCAACTGGCCGCCGGCGGAATCGCGCCCGACGACGCCGCGTTTCCTGCGGCGTACTGTGAACGGTACCTGGCGGGTGATGCGGCGGTACTGGCAGACGACGCCCGATTCGCGCTGGGACAGTACGTGGGCGTGGTCGAGAAGCTGCATAATGCCGGGGTGGGGTTGACGCAGCCGGGGACGGTGCGGTTCCTGGCACTGCTGCAGGAGCAGCTGCTGACGGGCCAGCGCCAGCTCCTGGCCGAAGGTGCCCAAGAAGTGGCTCGACTGCTCCCGGATGGCGCCGGACAGCCGTCGGCGGCAGCCGCCTCGGCTGGGCTGGATCAGGCGCTGGCTGAGTGGGTGGACCGGCGGCCGGCGGGACGCTGAGTATTGGTGAGCGAAACATGACACCTGAGGAATTCCGCCAGCACGGCCGCCAGGTCGTGGACTGGATCGCCGATTACCTGACGCGGGTCGAACAGTACCCGGTGCTGTCGCGGTCGGCGCCCGGCGACGTGCGGCGTCAGCTGCCGGCGCATCCCCCGGAGCAGGCGGAGGCGTTCGAGGCCGTGATGGCCGATGTCGAACGCATCATCCTGCCCGGGTTGACCCACTGGCAGTCCCCCAACTTTTTCGCCTTCTTCCCCGCGAACCACTCGGGACCGTCCATCCTGGCCGAGTTGTTGTCCGCCGGGCTGGGCGTGCAAGGCATGCTCTGGGCCACCAGCCCCGCCTGCACGGAACTCGAAACCCATATGCTCGATTGGCTGGTGGAGATGCTGCAGCTGCCGGCGTCGTTCCTGTCGTCGTCGGCCGGGGGTGGTGTGATCCAGGACAGCGCATCGAGTGCGTCTCTCTGCGCGCTGCTGGCCGCGCGCGAGCGGACCACGCAGTTCGCCTCCAACGCGCGCGGCGTCGCCAGTCACCTGACCGCGTACGCGTCGTCGCAAGCCCACTCGTCGATCGAGAAAGCGATGATGGTCGCCGGGCTGGGACGCGAGAACCTGCGCCTGATCGACGTTGATGCACACTGGAGGATGCGGCCCGAGCGGCTGGAAGAGGCGATCGAGCGCGATCGCCAACAGGGCGCGCAGCCGTGCCTGGTAGTCGCCACGATCGGCACCACGTCGTCCGGCTCGGTGGACCCGGTGCCGGCGGTGGCCGAGATCTGTCGCCGCTACGGCGTGTGGCTGCACGTCGACGCCGCCATGTATGGGACGGCCGCCCTGTGTCCCGAGTTTCGCGAGCTGTTCGAAGGGCTCGAATACGCCGACAGCTACTGTTTCAACCCGCACAAGTGGATGTTCACCAATTTCGACTGCGACTGCTTCTACGTGGCCGACCGCGCCGCGCTGATCCGGACGTTGAGCGTGCTGCCCGAGTATCTAAAGAACCAAGCCACGCAGTCCGGCGCGGTGATCGACTACCGGGACTGGCAGATTCCACTGGGCCGTCGCTTCCGGGCCCTCAAACTGTGGTTTGTGATCCGCACCTTCGGCGTGGCCGGCCTGCAGGCGAAGGTGCGCGAGCACGTCCAATTGGCCCAGGAATTCGCCCGCTGGGTGGAGAGTCACCCGGCGCTGGTCCGGGTCGCCCCCGTGCCACTGAACCTGGTGACTTTTCGCCACGCGGACGGCGATAGGGCCACCCAGCAGCTGCTGGACCGGATCAATCAATCCGGCGCGGCCTACCTGACGCACACGCGACTGGACGACCGGTTGGTCATCCGCGTGTGCGTCGGCCAGACCAACACGCAGCGCCTCCACGTGCAACAGCTGTGGCACCGTATCGGCACGCTGATCGGTTAAATCGAATGGCCCGGTTCTGCGACTTCGAACTCCTGGGATGGATGTTCGTTCAGCCCGTGGCAGCGATGACGGCAGCGGCCGCCGGAGCTGGCAAAGTTGTCGCAAAATTTCGCCGGTCGTCATCACACGGCGCTTAATAACCTATATTTCCGATAGAGCTTTTCTGGCGGGCACGCGCTTTCTGGTTCCCGCCGCGTCAAGTCGCACAATTCCTTGGCTCATGATGTGAGAGTCACCATGATTCCACTACGATTACACCGTTCTTGTCGGCGCGAGCGTCGCGGCGCTGCGGCCGTCGAGTTTGCGATCACCGCTCCCATCCTCTTCGGTCTGGTTTTCGGCGCCATTGAAGTCGGCCGAGGGCTGATGGTTCAGCAGCTGTTGTCCAACGCCGCGCGGGATGGGGCGCGCGCCGCAATGCTTGAAGGAGCCACGGCCACCGCGGTGGAAACCGCGGTGACCGACTATCTGACCCAGTCGGACGTCACGGATGTCTCGGTGGCGGTCAGCCCAAACCCCATCGCGCTGGCTCAGGGGGGCGACCCAGTCCAGGTGACCGTGCAGGTGCCTTTCAACTCGGTCAGCTGGCTGTCCCCCGTGCGATTCCTGAACGACATCACCCTGTCGGCAACCGTCACGATGCGACGCGAAGTGTTCACTTCAAGCACCGAGAGCAGCGAGTCGGGTGGGGAGATGCCGCCGCCTGAACCGCTGTGACCACCGTCTGTCTCCGGCGATCGCGCCGGGGCCTCTGCCAGCAATGCCCCAACAATGAATCGCAATATCGGGAGAAATTCACATGAAGACCGCCGTTCGAAATAGACACGCTGTTCGGCCCCGCCGGATGCGCCGACGTGGGGCCATGGTTGCGCTCGTCGCCACCATGATGGTTGTCATCGTGGGGATGGTGGCGTTCGCCGTCGACATCGGGTGGATCGTCACCAGTCGCACCCAGCTGCAATCGGCGGCAGATGCCGCGGCGCTGGCCGGGGCGAGCACGCTGGTCGAGGACATGTCGCTCACGGCCACGGTCGCCGAGGCGGAACATTACGGACAGATCAACGCGCCGCAGGCACACATCTCGGTGACCATGGGAACGTGGGATCCGGTGAGCAAGGTGTTTACCGCGAACAACAATCAGCCCCACGCGGTGCAGGTGACGGCCGAACGTACGGCGGCCCTGGGCAACGCCGCGCCCGCGTTCTTCAGCCGGATCTTCGGCAAAGAACAGTTCGATATTCGCGCCGAATCGGTGGCGGTGGGGGCCGTACGTGTCGCCCAGACGCTCCCCTACAGCCTGTCCGTCTACGTGACCTCGACAAAAGATCTCTCCAACGTCGTGCTCAAACTGGACAACGGCGATGGGACGTTCTCGCACCAGAAATTTGAGCCGCTGTCGGGATACTCCGGGACGTTCTCCGGCAAGAACGAGCATCACGGCAAACCGGTCCGCGGCGTGTGGATCAAGTCGGGATCGTACACGAGCGGGGATGGCCCCGGCTACGGAGAACACATCGCGGATGACGGCAAAGGCGTGACCATTCACGGACTGATCGCCGCGCGCGGGTCCTACGCCCACGTGACGGCGACGTTCGAGGCCAAAGGAATCGCGTTCACCGACGCCGGCTCGGACAGCCCGGTGCGACTTGTCAAATAGTCATGCCGGTCGTTCTGCGGCGCGATCCTTCCGCCTCTCGTGCACCGTCAAGGCTACGACTGGGGGGGTGGCTGGGGTCGATCTGCCACCGCTTCCGTGCTGTGGTTCACGTGCAATCGGCAGATCACCCCCGGGTGAAGTGGCAACCTGCTGGGGCCGGACGGCCGGTCCGATCGAACGGGTATGGTGACGAGTTTCGTCGGCCGTCCGACCCCAGCCACCGATCGCGTTGCCACCAACCCGAAACCGAGTCTGGACCAGGTGCTAGCCGTCGACTGGCAGCGGCTGCACATGCCAGATCTCGTCGCAGTACTGGCGAATCGTGCGGTCCGACGAAAAGAACCCGCAGCGGGCGGTATTCAGGATGGACATGCGGGTCCAGCGCTCCGGGTCCTGGAACGCCTGGGCGGCCTGCTCGGAGGCATCCACGTAGGCGCGGAAGTCGGCCAGCAGCATGTACCGGTCGTCGTACAGCAGCGAGTCGACCAGGCCCCGGAAGGTCTCGCGGTCACCGCCGGAGAACTGCCCGAGGGCGATGGCGTCCAACGCGGCCCTGAGCTCGCTGTCGTGCTCGTAGTAGCTCAACGGACTGTAGCCCTGCTGTTTCATGTGCAGTACCTGGTCGGCGTCCAGGCCGAACAGGAAGAAGTTCTCACGCCCCACGCGGTCGCGTATCTCGATGTTGGCACCGTCGAGCGTCCCGACCGTGACCGCCCCGTTGAGGGCGAATTTCATGTTGCCCGTGCCGGACGCCTCCTTGCCCGCCAGGGAGATCTGCTCGGAGACGTCGGCCGCGGGATAGATCAGTTCGGCCATCGAAACGTTGAAGTTGGCCGGAAAGACCACGGTCAGACGTCCGTCCACCTCGGGATCGTGATTGACCACCCGGGCGACATTGTGGACCAGCTTGATGATCAGCTTGGCCATGGCGTACCCCGGTGCGGCCTTGGCGCCGAAGAGGAACGTGCGCGGCGTGAGAGGCTGGGATGGATTCGCCTTCACGCGGTGATAGAGCCAGATGATGTGCAGCGCCTTAAGCAGCTGCCGCTTGTACTCGTGGAGCCGCTTGACGAGCACGTCGAAGAGGGAGTCGACCGCGACGGTGTCTCCCGTCGCCTGCTGCAGGAAGTGAACCAAGTGCTGCTTGTTCTGCTGTTTGATGTCCCGCCACGCCGCCTGGAACGCCGGGTCCTCGGCCAGCGGTTCGAGCTGCGCGAGTTGTTCCAGTTCCGTGAGCCAGCCGTCGCCGATGCGGGAGGTGATCAGCTGCGTGAGCAGGGGATTAGCGAGGGCAAGGAAGCGGCGTGGCGTGACGCCGTTGGTCTTGTTCTGGAATTTCTCGGGCCAGAGGTCGGCAAAATCGCGGAGCGTCACCTGACGCAGCAAGCGCGACTGCAGCTCGGCCACGCCGTTGACCACCTGGCTGCCCACCGTGGCCACATGGGCCATCCGCACCTGACGCATCGGGTGTTCCTCGATGAGCGACATTCGGGCCAGCCGCGCATCGTCGCCGGGATAGCGCATCCGCACCGTGTCCAGGAACCGGCGGTTGATCTCGTAGATGATCTCGAGGTGCCGCGGCAAGAGGCTGCCGAAGAGCTCGATCGGCCACTTCTCCAGCGCCTCGGGCAGCAGCGTATGACAGGTGTAGTTGAACGTCCGCCGCGTGATGTCCCAGGCCTGGTCCCAGTCGACTTGGTGGATATCCACGAGCAGGCGCATCAGCTCGGGGATCGCCACGACCGGGTGCGTGTCGTTGAGCTGAATCGCCACCTTGTCGGGCAGGCTGCGCCAGTCGTCATTCTTGATGCGGAACCGGCGGAGAATGTCGTGCAGTGAACAGGCCACAAAGAAGTACTGCTGCTTCAGACGCAGTTGCTTGCCGTTGGGATTGGCATCGTTCGGATAGAGCACCTTGGTGATCGTCTCCGACTGCACCTTCTCGGCGACGGCCCGCGTATAGTCTCCCGTGTCAAACAGCTGGAAATCGAACTCTTCCGTGGCGCGGGCACGCCACAAGCGCAGGATGTTCACCGTGCTCGTGCCATAGCCCGGGACCAGATTCGTGCAGGGCTCGCCAAACACCTCCCGACTCGGTACCCACCGCATGCGGGTGTGTCCGTGAGAGTCGACGTACGTCTCCGTGTGGCCCCAGAAACCGACGCGGACCATGTCGTCCGATTGAGGGAATTCCCACGGATTGCCCAACAGCAACCACCCGTCGGGCTTTTCCACTTGCCACCCGTCGACAAAGTCCTGCCGGAAAATGCCGAATTCGTAGCGGATGCCGTAGCCGACGGCGGGGATGTCGAGTGTGGCGAGTGAATCGAGGAAACAGGCCGCCAACCTCCCTAAACCCCCGTTGCCCAACCCAGGCTCCGTGTCCAGGTCGAGGTAACGGTCGAGCGTCAGATTGTGGCGCTCCAGCGACTGGCGGGCCAGCTCCAGCGTTGCCGTGTAGAGCAGATTCTGAGGCAACTGTTTGCCCGGCAAGTACTCGGCCGACAGGTAGTACACGAACTTGGGATTGGCTGCAAAATGCGCCTCGGTCGTGCGCCGCCAGCGATCGATCAGGTAATCCCGCACCGTGTAGGCCAGTGCCATGTACACGTCGTGATGGCTGGCCGACTGCATCGCCTGCCCGTGCGTATGATACAGGTTGTCAATGACCAACTGCTCAAACGCCTCAGGTGTCTGCGGCAGCTGCGCAGCGGGTGTTACGGCGCTGGGCTTCTTCTTCCGATTCATCGCGGCTCACGCCTTCGCAACAGGGGAACTCGCCGGCGGGACCTCCACCACGCGCGGATGTCCCGAA
The DNA here is from genome assembly GCA_025459265.1 of Pirellulaceae bacterium. Lineage (GTDB taxonomy): Bacteria > Planctomycetota > Planctomycetia > Pirellulales > Pirellulaceae > JAAYDI01. The sequence continues at coordinate 10,034 of JALOQX010000166.1, forward strand.
GGAAGTTTAGCTTGGGATTCCGCTCGCAAGGAGGGGCGGGCGGAATGGATGGCTGGCAACTGGCTGTTTACAGCCCGCCGATCGCGGGCGATAATGTCGGCGTGCCGGGCGCTCGTCCATCGGTCCGCACGCCGCCCGCCTGACCCGCGAGGATCGCCCCTGCAAGGGCCCTTCGATCTGGCCGACCTTGGCCTGGAAACCCCCACGCAAACGGAGCATTCCACGATGACGCACAGCCTGCACTGCACCACGAGCCGTCGCGCGTTTCTGAAACACTCGGGCACACTCGCCGCCGTGTCCGCCCTGGCCGCCCTCCGCGTGCCGCAGGTTCATGCGGCGGAGAACAACACGTTGCAGGTCGCGCTGATCGGATGTGGAGGCCGCGGCACCGGGGCCGCGGCCAACGCGCTGGCCGCTGAGCGGCAACCGCTCAAGCTGGTGGCCATGGCGGACGTGTTCGAACCGAAGCTGGAGGCGAGTTACGGAAGCCTGCGCAACGAGCAGGCCGAGCGCGTGGACGTGCCGGTGGAGCGTCGTTTCATCGGCTTCGACGGCTACCGCGCGGCGATGGATTGCCTCCAGCCAGGCGACATCGCGATCCTGGCTACACCCCCCGCTTTCCGCTGGGTGCACCTGAGCCATGCCATCGACAAGGGACTCCACGTGTTCATGGAGAAACCCGTCACGGTGGACGGACCGACCACGAAGAAGATGTTCGAGCTGGCCGAGCGGGCGGACCAGCGGAATCTGAAAATCGGTGTGGGATTGATGGTGCGGCATTGCCGCGGCCGGCGCGCACTCCACGACCGGATCAAGTCGGGCGAAATCGGCGACATCCTGGCCATGCGTGCTTACCGCATGTCCGGCAAGTCGGCCGCCGCCGGGCCCAATCCAGGGCAGTTGAGCGAGGTGCTGTACCAGGTCCGCAACTTCCACAGCTTTCTGTGGGCCAGCGGCGGCGTGTTCAGCGATTACTACATCCATCAGATCGACGAGTGCTCGTGGATGAAGGACGCGTGGCCGATCGAGGCACGCGCGCTCGGCGGCCGACACTATCGCGGCGAAGCGGTGGACCAGAACCTGGATACCTACTCGGTCGAATACACCTACCCCGACGGCACCAAGCTGTTCTACTACGGCCGCAACATCACGGGCTGCCATGACGAATTTTCCAGCTCCGCCCACGCGACGAAGGGCTGTGCGATCATTTCAACGTCGGCGCATACGCCCGGCAAGGTGCGCACCTTCAAGGGCCAGACCTTCGCGTCCGCGGATCAACTGTGGGCCTTCCCGCAGCCCGAGCCGAATCCGTACCAGATGGAGTGGGAGGACCTGGTCGAAGCGATTCGCGACGACCTGCCGTACAACGAAACTAAACGCGGCGCGGAGGCAAGCCTGGTGACGTCGATGGGCCGAATGGCCGCCCATACCGGCCAGATCATCACGTACGACCAGATGCTCAACTGTCCGCACGAATTCGCCCCCCTGGTCGACCAACTCACGGCGGACGGTCCGGCGCCGCTGACGGCCGACGCCGAAGGGCACTATCCCGTGCCCATGCCGGGCATCCTCAAAGATCGCGAATACGCCGGTTAACGCACCGCAAACGGCTGCCCTGGCGGCGTGAAGGGGCTGAGCGGCAACTGGCCGGACATCATGAGATACGCCACCGTGAAGAGCATGCTCGCCAGCGGGGCGGCCACCACGATCCCGACACCGCACGCCAGCAGCCCCAACAGGGAAATCCCCACCGACAAGAGCCACAACAGCATGCTTGTCCCCAAGTTGTTGGCCGTCACCGTGCGTGCCAGACCGAATGACTCGCCGACCGAAGCTTTGCCATCAATCACCAGGATGTAGCACGGCCACCAGATGGCCAGCAGGATCAGTCCCGGGACGATCAGCAGCACCAGGCCGGCCGTCACGGCGATGGCCAGCAGCAGGTACACCCCGATCGCCGGCAGCAACCGCGGCCCGCCCGCGAACAGCTCGGCGAACTCCACCGGCTGACGGCGCGCCATCTTCAGCGTCATCTGCCAGAATCCGACCGATAGAAACGAATCCACGACAAACCGACCAGCCATCGCGAACAAGACCAGTCCTGGCGCCATCTCACGCAAACCGGCGCGTGCCAGCCCGGTCGTCAGGCGGTCGCTCATGTACGCCATGGCGAAGTCGAG
>JALOQX010000167.1 GCA_025459265.1 Pirellulaceae bacterium
CACACTGCTGCGCGGCCGCAGCGACAGCCAGCAGCAGGTCGTGCGTCAGGAAGCCTATCAATGGGCGGTCCTCGCCGCGCTGATCGCCTTGCTCCTGGGATTGCTGCTGTCGACGCCCTTTCGGTGGCAGTTGGCGCGTGTTACGCGAGTCGGCGCGACCGCGTCGGGCGTCACCTCGCCGGCGGCCGTATGGATGAGTCTCCTGCTGGCGGCAGCGGGGTCGGGCCCAGCGCACGCGCAGCCCGCGGCGGCGACACCCCCGCCCGCGGCCGCGAAGCAGGCGGATTCGCCAAGCGCAGCAGACACGGACGCGACCACCGATGCGGCCGAATCGGCGGCCGGTACCGCGGCGATTCCGGCCGACCTGCCACCCCGCGAAGCCTATAACCGCGCCGTGGCGCTGGTCCGCACTGAACCTGAACAAGCCGAACAGTACCTGAACCTCGCGCGCCGCGACGCCGGCAGCGACGGCGAGCTGCGTTACCGGGCGCTCTACAACCTCGGCTGGGTCGAAGTCGTCCGCGCCGACGCGCAGCTGCCCGATCATCCCGACCAGGCCTTGCCGCATCTGCAGCAGGCCGCGAACCGTTTCCGAGAAGCGATCCGGATCCGTCCCGACAGCGCCGCAGCGCGGCACAATCTCGAGATTGTCTCCCAGCGCATACTCGAACTGACCGATGCGCTCGCACAGCGCGAACCGGGGGATCTCGCACGACGCCTGGAGGAACTCATCCGGCAGCTGCGCGCGCATCAGGCGGAACTGCAGGCGGTCGTGGAACAGGCGGGTGAGGAAGTCGCACCGGCGCAGGCCGAGGCGTATCGGGCGGAGTTTCGCCGCCTGGGTGCTACGCAGCGCCCGCTCATTGCCGACCTGCAGCGGATCACGGAGTCCGCGCGCCAGGAACTCGACGCACTCAACGCCAAGCCGACCGACCAGAAACCGCCCGCTGACAGCTTGCGCAGCGGACAGCTGACCGCGCTGCTGCGTTTTCTCGATGGCGGTTTGCAGCGGCTCAACCAAAGCCGCAGCCTGACCCGTCGGCTCCAGGCGAATCGCGCCTTTCGTCGCTGGTCCGCGGGCCTGTCGGATACGAAGCGGGCACGCGATCAGCTGCGCAACCCGGTCGAAGTCCTTGGCCAGCTGCTGGCGGACAGCGCCGAGCTTGCCTCGCTGTCGCGCAGCCTGGCGAGCGCAAACACGTTGGCGACCCCCCCGTCGACCGACCAGCCCGGCGCCGCGGACGCCCCGGATCGTTCGGCCGATGCGTCCGCCGCAGCACCCGCGAAGCCGGCCGCGGCGCCCGCCTGGCTGTCGCGGGAGTACCTGCAGGAGGAACAGGCCGCCGGGCGCGAGCGGACGCGCGAGCTCGAGCAGGTCTTGGCGGCCGTGGTCGCGTCACGCGCCGACGCGGCCAATGACTCCCCGCCCGGCAACGACGCCACCATGCCGGATCCCAAGCAGGCAGAGGTGCTCGAGAACATCCAGCGGGCACTCCCGCCGATTCGCCGCGCGGCCGAGTGCTTCGAGCGTGCGGAAGCGGCACTCGGCTCGGGTGCCCTGGAAACCGCCGTGGCCGACCAGTCCGAGGCGATCGACGCGCTGGCCGAGGCCTGGGAGTGTTTCTTCGATATCCGACGTCTGATCGAAGTCGCCTATCGCGACGAGCAAGTCTTGCGGGAAGCGTGCAGCCGCGTCCCCGCGGACCAGACAATCGCCAGAGAGATGGCGGTGACGATGGCCCAGCTGCAACGCAAGAACCGCGGCCGTACCACGCGTCTGGACACGATGCTGCGGACGGAACTGGAGCCGGCCGCGTCCACGGCGAACGCGGCCAACGGTCCGAGCGCACCGACGGGACCTGGTCCAGCAGGCGCGGGCCAATCGCCTCCTGCGGTCGCCGAAGCCCAGCGGGCACGCGTGCAGCTGGCCCGGGAACTCGTGGCAACCATCGCAACCAATCTCGATCAGTCCCTGTCCCGACTCGACGACCTGGCCGCGTCAGACGGTTCCGCTCCAGCGGCCGAGAACGCCGCAGCGGCTCCGTCGCGCGACGCGCGGTGGACGGACGTCGAGACGGCGGCGGACGAGGCCTTGCGCCACCTGGAAGAGTTGCGCCGCCTGTTCTTCTCCTTGGTCGAACATCTCCGCGACACCGCTCAACGGCAGGCGGAGCTCCACGAGCAGACCACGGAACAGAGTACCGCACCACCCGCGGATCAAACAGCCGAGCGGCTCGGCCCGCTCGGACATCGCCAACGGGAGTTGCAGCAAGTCGCACAGGCGCTGGCGGCAGCGTTGACCAAGCAGAGCGAGGCCAGCACAGCGCCGGCAGGACCGGCGGCACCCGCACCCGCGTCCGAGCCAGGCAACACCAGCGTGCCCGATGCGGCCGAGACGGCCAAGAAGCTCACAGAGGCTGCCGAACTTGTCAATGCCGCTCAGGAATCGATGGGCACGGCCGCCCAGCGGCTGGACGCGCTGGCCACGACACAGCCGTTTGATCCGGCGGCCGCACCGTTCCCGGCAATCAGCGCACCGCAGCGCGCCGCCTTGGAAAAACTCGCCGCCGCGATCGCCCTGCTCGATCCGGATCAGCCGTCCCCCACCCAGCCCGAGGCGGGTGAACAAGAACAACAGACCGACTCGGCTGGGCAAGACCAGCAGGAACAAGACCAGCAACAACAGCAACAAAACTTGACGGCCAACCAGATGCTGCAGTTGATTCGTGATCGCGAGGCACAGCGCCGCGAGGATCGCAAGCGACGCGCCACGAGTCCCCCGGAGACGGTGGACAAGGACTGGTGAGCCGCCGACGGGCCGGCCACCACCCCAGAACCCGCACCGATCACCCCGGAGTGAATGACGCCAAGATGTTCCGAACAAGACCTGCGATCATCACAGCGCAGCGCCCCCGCGAGGTATCCGCCGGGTCAGCCAGGCGCCACAACAGCCTGGTCGTGCTGGTCATGTGCGTGTGGACATGGGCGGCCGGGGCCACCGACGATAGCGTGGCGCAGGAACTGCAATTCGCCCGCCAACGCGGACCGTATTTCGTGGGTGAACCGGTGGTGGTGCAGGTCGTGGCCAGCGGCTTCCAGGCGGGCGAGGAGCCGACCTGCCGGCTGACAGGGGACGCGCCCGACGGCGTGACCGTGCAGGGACCGCAGGTCAGCCAGTCTGCGCAAAGCTTCACCCAGATCATCAACGGGCGCGTCACGCACAGCGAGACGATTGACTATCGCTTCAGTTTTGTGGTTACGGCCCAGCGGGAAGGTGCGTACGAGATCGGACCGTTTGAAGTCACGTTCGCCGGCCAGACACGCACGGTGGCGGGGGCCGCTTTCGAGTTCGGTCAGCTGGAAAGCGATCCGGACATGCAGATCGAACTGGCGGTCGAGGACCACTCGGTGTACGTCGGACAGGAGGTGCCGGTGACCGTTCGCTGGTCGTTTGCCGGTGAAATCGAGGAGGTCCAGTACGCGTTCGACAACCTGCAGATTCGGTCGCCGCTGTTCGACCAGTTTACGTTCCGGGCGCCCGAGCGGCGCGGTCGCACGTCGCTGACGATTGCGACGGCCAAGGGGAGTCTGGAAGTCGACGCCGCGGTAACGCAGGAAGAGCGCGACGGCCGGAAGTTCGTGGTCGTGTCGGGGACGCTCACGTTGGTCCCGGACACGCCCGGCACGTACGACGCCATCCCCATCACGTGTCGCACGAAGAGGGTCGCCCAGTGGGGCCGCGACCTGTTCGGCGGACTCACGGCGCGGGGCACCGCACCGGCGCGTGCCGCCGGCACACCGCTGGATCTGGAAGTGAAGCCGGTCCCGCTCGACGGCCGCCCCGCTTCGTTCTCTGGCGCCGTGGGACGCGGATTCACGCTGGAGGTGTCTGCCAATCGCTCCGTCGTCCGCGTCGGCGATCCCATTTCCCTCACCGTTACCGTGCAGGGGGCCGGTGCCCTGGACAATGTGTCGCTGCCGGATCTGGCGGCGAATGTCGGATTCAGCAGCGAGCTGTTTCAGCTTCCTGCCGAGCCGGTCGCCGGCACGATCAGCGGCGCGAGCAAGCAGTTCAAGGTGCCGGTGCGTGTCAAGGACCCGGGGGTGACGCAGATCCCGCCACTGGCGTTTGCCTGGTTCGACCCGGACCAGGAGCAATTCCAGACGACGCAGTCGAAACCGATTGCGCTGCAGGTCATGGCGGCCCAGGTGATTTCGGCCGCCGACGTGGTGTCGGCCCAGCCCGCACGTGTGCCCGACACGGCCGGGAACGGCGCACCGGAAGCGCGCGAGTCGGGTCCGGAGCCGGGCGGGACGTTTGTGGGCGCCAATCTGGCGATCGAGCGCGATGTGGCGCGGCTGCTCGCCTCGGCCGACGGCGGCGCGTCTCGGCACGCGCTCGCCGGCGCCGTGTACGGAGCGGCCATCGCCGTCGTGCTGGTCAGCGTGGTGCTGCGGCGTCGCGCCCAGCGCGACCCCCGACAGGTCCAGCGCCGCCACCGCCTGCGTGCGGCCCGCAAACAGATTGCGGGGACCGCGCGTCAGCGGCCGCGCGAGGCGGCAGCCGCTATCGCGCGTTGCCTGCGCGAGCTCCTGGCGCAGGGTGACCTGGCGCACCGCGATGAGGCCGACATGATCATCGCCCAGTGCGACAGTATCAGTTACGCCACCACCGAGGACGAGCTCTCGCCACGCAGCGACCTGGTCGGACGCGCGCTGACGCTCGTCGATCAAGCAGCGAGGCCATCATGACCCGAATTGGTGCCACGCTGCTGGTGCTCTTCGCCCCCGTGTGCGGCTGGGCTGCCGACGCGGCCGGATCGCTTCAGTCAGCGATTGAGGCCTACGAAGCAGCGATGGAGACAGTATCTCGCAGCGAACGGCTGGAACTCTTTGCGCGGTCCGAGCAGCTATTCCGGCAGGTTGTGGAAGGAGACGACACACACCCACCGCGGCGGAATGCCGCCTTGTACGTGAATCTCGGCAACGCGGCGTTGCAGGCCGAACGCATCGGGCCGGCCATCGCGGCCTATCGACGCGCGCTGTTGCTCGACCCGCAACACGCCCAGGCACGCCAGAACCTCGCCTACGCGCGTTCGCTCGTGCCGGACTGGATCCGCTACGACCAGCCGGATCGTCTGATCGATTCGCTGTTTTTCTGGCGAGCGATGGCGCCCCGCGGGACGCTCACGCTGCTCAGCGCCTGCTGCCTGCTGGCCGCAGCGCTGCTGTGGGGCGCCGGGCTGGTGCGCCGTCAACCGCTGCTGCGCAATTTCTCGGCCGTGCCGCTGCTGCTGTGGTGTGTCCTGGAAATCTCCCTCCTGCTGAGTCCCGATAACGGCAGCCAACCGAACGCCGTCGTACGCGTGGAGACGACCGTCTATACTGCCGACTCGGAAAATGCCGCGCCGCGCCTGTCCCGGCCGCTGCCCAACGGTGCGGAAGTCGTGTTGCTCATCGAGCGGGACCAGTGGTCGGAAATCCGCTTGCCGGACGGACGCACCGGCTGGGTCTTCGCCTCCGCGTTGGAACCGTTGACACACTGAGCGCAGCGGGGTATGGGGAAGTGAGAGGCTCGACGGGCTATGGACGAATCCCTGACTCGCGCGCTGGCACTGCTTTATCCGTGGCTGTTGGCTACGCTCGACGTGGCCGTCGCCGCGTTCTGCACGGTGCACATCATTCTGAACAAGCGCGATGTGCGTTCGGCCATCGGCTGGACGGGCCTGGTGTGGCTGGCGCCGTTCTTGGGCGCGTTCACCTATTTCTGTTTCGGTATCAACCGCATCTACCGTCGCGCGAGCGAGATCTTCGGCAAGGAGGCCGGCACATCGCTCGTGCCGCTCCTGACGGCGGAAGATTTCCGGATTCACGACGAGTTCATCGTGGCGCATCCGACCATGGTGGGCCTGGCGCGGGTCGCACGCCGGCTGACCGGCGCCTCCGACCTGCCCGGAAACCGCATCCAGCCGCTGGTGGACGGCGACCAAACGTTCCCGGCCATGCTCGAGGCGATTCGCCAGGCAGAGCGCTGCGTGACGCTCTTGAGCTACATCTTTGACGCGGACCGTGCCGGTCTGGCGTTCTCCGCAGCGCTCCAGGAGGCGGCCGGCCGCGGCGTGCAGGTCCGCGTGCTGATCGACGACGTCGGCGCCCGCTACAGCCGCCCGAACATGGCGTGGCGTCTGCACGCCGCCGGCGTCCCCACCGCCACGTTCCTGCCGACCCGTATTCCGCGACTCGTGAAATACGCCAACCTGCGCAACCACCGCAAGATCCTGGTGGTCGACGGCCGCCTCGGGTTCACGGGCGGCACGAACATCCGCGAAGCGCATTGGCTGTCGCTCGCGCCCCGACATCCGGTCCGCTGCCTGCATTTCCGGCTGGACGGTCCGGTCGTACATCACCTGCAGCGGATCTTCGCGGTGGATTGGGAATTCGCCACGGGAGAAGCCTTGACCGGTGACCTGTGGTTCCCGTCGATCGAGCGCGCCGGACCCGTCTGGGCCCAGGGAGTACCGGACGGTCCCGACGACGACTTCGAGAAGTTGACGGACTTGATCATCGCGGCGCTGAGCGCCGCCACGCGGAGCGTGCGGATCGTCACGCCCTACTTCCTGCCCGACGGAACACTCATTCGCGCGCTCAACGTCGCCGCGCTGCGCGGCGTGGACGTGCGCATCTTCATACCCGCGCGCACGAATATCGCACCAGTCGCCTGGGCCGCGATGGCCCAGGCATGGCAGTTGCTCGAAAAGGGATGCCGGATCTTCCTGACTCCCCCGCCGTTTGACCACACCAAGCTCTTCACCGTGGATAAAGTCTGGTCCCTGATCGGTTCCACGAACTGGGATCCGCGCAGCCTGCGGCTGAACTTCGAATTCAACGTGCAATGCTTCAATGAGGAGCTGGGCGCGCAGCTGGACGACCTGGTCAACGAAAAAGCCGCTGGGGCCCGCGAACTGACCCTGGCCGAGGTCGAGGGACGCAGTCTGCCGATCCGGCTCCGCGACGGTCTGGCGCGACTGCTGAGCCCCTATATGTAAGCTAAGCGAACATCCCGTTGTGCGACGGACCTCCCGGTCCGTCACGAGGTTTGGGGATGGGCTCCAAATGCTCCCCTCGCTCATGCTGCGGGTGACGATGCAGCCTCCAGGCCCCCAGTGTCAACACAACGGCACACACTGTGAAGATCAACCCGGACGGGGTCCGCCCCGTCCACTTCTGCCAGGGCCAGGGGCCACGAAAGAACGCCCAGTTCAGCCCGAAGTAGAGCCACGTCGCCACGAGCAAGCCGACGCGAGCAAAGTCCGCTGCCCGCTGGCCGCGCCCGCCGCGCCACGCCAACCACCACGACGCCGCAGCCGCCGTGCCCACGGGCACAACAGCCAGAATGATCCAGCCGATCAGCAGCGGCACGTCGTCGTGACGATAGCTCAGATCGCGCAGCGTCTTCCCGGCGATCGGCAGCGCCACCAGGGGCAAGGCAAACCAGTACGGAAAATATCGGCCGCCCAGAATGCCCACCAAGGGGAGCATCCCCAGCACCAGCCCGAATTCGAGGATCCACTCCAGGCTGGGCCAATCGGAGAACTCAGCCGCGAGAATCAACACCGCGTACAGCGCCGCCAGACCCGCCTCGTGCGCCGCCGTCAACTCGGCTTCATCCGCCGGCGCATCCGCGGCGATCGTGCGGCGGTGGAACCAGCATCCCGCGGCGAGTCCACCGCCGAAGAACGCACCAAAGGTGATCTCCATGATGTTCCACCAGTTCACAAACGGCTCCCACCGCGCCAATACCCCCACTTGAAACACCGCGGGATGCCACGCGTGCAGCGCCTGAATGCACTGGCCACCGGCAAAGCCGATCCCACCGGCCAGGAACCCCGCCAGCGCCATGTTGCGCGCAATCCAGTCGCGACGCACGAACTGCAGGTAGGCGACCAGCCCCAGCCACGCGAGCAACAGGCCGCCCCAGCACTCCGGCCGGGGACGCCAGTCGCTTCGCACCTGCCACGACCAGTCGTCCGAAAAATACAGGCGCGGCAGCCGGTGCGCCGCCGGATCGAACGGCCGATTGAGCCACCACAGGCCGACGGCCATCAGCAGCGTCAGGCTCAGCATGACCAGCAGCATGGCACCCGGTCGGTATCGTTGCCCGCCCAAGCCCATGCCCACCAGGGCCCCCGCCAGTCCGATCCAGATGCCGCCTTTGAGGAACAGACCCCACAGCCCCCAGCAAAGTGCCGACGCCTGCCCGATCAGCGCGGGATCCTGCGTCAGACCGATCGTCTGCCCATAGGTCATCGAGCCGCCAAACGAGACGCCCACGGCACAGAGCGCCACCGCACGCGCGGCGCGCAGCGACGTGCCCGCGGCACAGTACAGCAGGACCAGTGTGAAACCGACGAGCGCGCCCGCAAGCATGGCGCCCGTCTCATGCCCGTACTGGCCGCGGATGCCCCAACCCAGTGCGCCCGCCGCCGCGCCGAGCAGTACGCTCACCAGAAGTCCCGGCTGCCGGACGTCGGTCATTTCTTCTTCTTTGCCGGCCGCTGGACAGCCAGTTCACAGCCGATCGCCATGATCGTGATCTGCGCGGCCTCGACGCCGATGTCGGCATAGACCAGCGACAGCATCGCGGAGTCTTTGGTGAAGGTGACATTGCCGGAGATCTGCTCCATCACGGCCGTCTCTTCCTGCCAGCCGGCTTTCTGGAAGTACTTGCGCAGTGTCTCGGCGGCGGCCTTCCCCTTGCCGGCGGCCACGGCGAACTCGAGGCTGTCCTTCGTGGCCTCCACGGATCGAGCGCCAGCCGGCAACGGCACTTCCACACGGGCCAGCGGCGCTGCCGGCTGCTCCTCGGCCGGCATCTGGGCGTTTTCCTCCGCCGGCATCTCGGCCGGAGCGGTCTTCGCCGCGGCAGTTTTCGCCAGCTCCGCGATCGCGGCCACCTCCGCAGCCGTCTGGTACCGCAGTATCCCGCGCGTCACATCGTCAACTTCCCGCAGCGTGAGCGTCAGCAGGTCCTTCTCCGAATTGCGGAACAGCAGCGCGCTCTCGAACTGTCCCTGAATGGCCTGCTGCGTCGTGGCCTCCCAGCCCAGCTTGGCGAGCGCCTCGCGATAGAAGGCGAACACGTCGTCGACCTTCGCGGCCGAGTCAAACGACAGTTGCGTTTTGCCTTCCGCGTACTGGACCTGCTTCGCATTGGGCGGGGCGGGCAAGTCCGCCGACATCTGCTCCGTGCTGTACTCCACAAACGTCTTGCCGTTCTGCGCCGGCGCCGCCGCCACGCGAGCGGCGAGACGCACCGCGGCCTGTTTGAAATACGTCACGTCACCGGCCTGGCCGTAGGGTTGCCACTGCCGCGCCGTCAGCAGCCCGCGCACGTCGGCAGCGGCCTGGTCGACAGGTCCCTCCACCAAGTAGGCCGTGCTGACCGGAGTCGCGAAGAACGGCGCACTTCTGGCTGGCACAGGCAGCTGTGCCGTGTCCACGTTGCTGTGGTTGGTGATCAACACGTTGACTGCACCTGGCGTGGCGGCCGGCATGACGCTCAACGAGAGTTTGAATCCCTCGCGCTGAAACGTCGCACTCGCCACGTCGTCGCTCACGTGAGTTCCGTCCAGTACCTTCCATTGCTCCTTGGCCAGCGCCTGCTGATAGAACGCGTAGGCGTCCTTCACGGTGGCAGGAGCCTCGTAGAACAGGTGGGCCACGGTCCGGTTTTCGGGCGCCTTGGCCTCGGGCAGGAGGGGCTGTTTCCGCAGGTCCAGGACGCGCGCCGCATCGGCCACGGTCGCCGGGCCATTCTGCGCTGCCGCGGGATCAAGCCAGCCCAGACTCGCGACCGCGGCGAACACCAGCGCAACACCGGACAGTACTCGGCGGGACACCAGACGGGAGAACCACCACGGGCAATATCGCATGTAAGTCGCACTTCTCATGCATTACGAAACGAAACCTGGCAGCGCGTGTTGCAGCACCGTGCCGCACTCAGGGACCGGGCATCTCGGCCAGCAGCGCCTTCAGGTCGAGTCGCGCATAAGGCCGCTCGGCGGCACAGTGCTTGTGGTCCGCGTTGGCGACGTAGAGGATGCCATCCTGAGGTACAAACAGCACGTTGTGCAGGTTGGACTCCATCGCCACCGGGCGGCTCATCAACCACTGGCCCGATTCGGCATCGAACTCACCGTACCGCGACTGCACGCGTTCGCGCAGCCGGGCCAGCCGGTCGCCGGCCGACAGCACGACCGCGTCCTCGATCCCCTCACCCAGCCGCTCGTGTGATTGCCCGGGATGGATGAACTCGACTTCGCTCGGGACGGCCGCAACACCGACGGCCCGGTTCGTTTTTCCGTCGGCGAACACATAGTAGTATTCGCACGTGCGAGGGTTAGAGCTCCACAAGTCCATCACATCGTCCAGTGTCCGACATTCTTCCAGGGCCCGGCGCATGAGCGTGGCCATGGGCACGCCGTCCCAGTCACCCTCACCGCGTCCGCCCATTTCGCCCAGCGAGATAGCGTCTGCATTCATGCCGCTGACACTGCCCACGAATCCGGCGTAACCGACATTCGCGAACGGTATTTGCCCGTCGACGTGCACGATGAACGTCGTCGCGGCATCCTGCAGCCCGATGGCGGTCATGTAGTCCAGCACGCGGCCGTGATAGAGTTTGCCGTCGCGTGTTGCCTTGCCGAACAACGCAAAACCCGAACAGTGAAACATCTCCGGAAACACGTTGACGGCCTCGGCGGTCGCGGTGTCCACACCCAGCGCCTCGGCCATCGCGCGGGTCTCGACCAAGTGCCGCTCGGGAATATGCGGCTTCAGCCGGGCATAGGCCGCGTCGAGTTCGTGGCGAAACCAGCGTCCGCTGCGGATCGTCTGCACGGTGCCGAACGTGTACAGTACCGAATCCACGCACAGGTACGCCTCCTCGCGCAACAGCTCGCCGTGCGCCCGGCCTACCTCCTCCGGTGTCCCGCGCAACAGCGCTACGCGCTGGCCGTCCACCCACCGCAGCTCGCCGTGCGGGACCTGCCGCCGCAGCTGCGCGGGATCGGTCAACAGCGTGGACGGAGCAAGGATCTCCAACGCACGCCGGGCCCCCCGCACCAACTGCCGCTCGAGCTCAGCCCGCGATAGTGGCTCGACGCGCATCCCGGACCAGTCGTCCACCGCGGGCGGGGCGGGCACGTCGGCCGCAATGTTCAGTCGCACCTGCACCTGGTCCACTGCCAGCTCCAGGCTGCCCGGCGCGGGGAACCTAAAGGTAACGGAGTTGCCCACCGCCCACTGGCCGGTGGCGGCGTCCAGCCGAGCGTTCAGCAGACCAGCCAGCATCGCGGCAACCATCCGCGGGTCCGTCTGCAGCACGATCGGCGCGAAGAACGACACCTGTGACCGCGGACTCAGCAGGCGGGCGACGAGGCCCGTCGGCCCCAGGTGATCTTCTGCCTCCACCGACCCCGTCCCGCAGTAGACCACGTTGTGCTTGGGCAGTCCCAGGGCCGTCGCGTCCGCACGGCGGCGCAAGGCGAAGGCATACTCGTTGTGCGTAACGGACAAATCAAAGGACGTGTCGCCATACCGGACCAGGTCCAGTTCCACGTGCTGGGACCGGTTCCCCACCTGAGCCTCGACAGCTCCCGTAAGCCGAAACGGCTCGGCGCCGGAAATCGCCTGCCAGAACGGCCGCAGCCCCTCAGTCAGCGAATCGACCGGCGGCTGCGCCCGCAACGATCCTGCCCCCAGCACGATGCTGCAGGCGACCACCAAGACCAAACTCGCTACCGCACGAATCCGCGCATCAACGGCAACTCGCATCGCTGCACCTGTCTTCGAGTCCCAGAGGAAAGACAACCACGCCCTCCTATGGTAAACGCCGCCCGTGCGGGGGGAAGGGGGCGCGTTGGGAGGGCGAGGCACGTCGGGAGGGCGAGGCGCCTGTGGGAGGGCGAGGCTCCCGCCGAGCCGCATTCCGGGAGGGCGAGGCGCCTGTGGGAGGGCGAGGCTCCCGCCGAGCCGCATTCCGGGAGGGCGAGGCGCCTGTGGGAGGGCGAGGCTGGGCTGATGAAAATGTCGCTGTCAATGCGAATATTGCGTATCCGGTTTTTGTTGCGCATCCGGGGCGTTTTGAAAGAAGAATCGCCGGAGTGATTGG
>JALOQX010000449.1 GCA_025459265.1 Pirellulaceae bacterium
GATGGCCCAGCGGAAGGCCCAGCTCGAAGGCGACGATGCCGAGAAGTGGCAACGGTTTGTCGCTCTGCGGCGTCCCGAGCAGATGCGGCAGTGGGCTCAGGCGGCCGGACTCCAGGGATTCGAGGTGCTGGGGAGCGGTGCCCTCTCGGCCGACGACCCGCGCGTCGGTCAGGGAGTGTGGCTGCTGTTCCGCAAACAACCCTAGCGCGCGGTGCCGCAGGGCCTGCGGCACAGCGATGAAAATGTGGGTGCGCACCCCGTCGAGCATCGCATGTTGCGTGACGGCGCGCCGGGATGGTCTGTCTCGACAGGAACGATCGCCGATTACGGCGTGTGGGACAGGAGCCCGCGCAGGTCGCGCCGCGGGTGCGACCACGCCTTCTGCACGGCAGCCTCCACCAGGCCCTTCACCTGCACGTAATCGGTGTCCCGGGCATCGGCGTACGGCGGCTGCTCACACCGGGCGCCGCCGGGTGCCGTCGCCAGCGGCGCGGACAGAAACAGACTCCGCTCGGGATGCTCCAGGTCGATCCAGTCGGTGCGCGTCACGTCCAGTGCCGCGTGACAGGGGGCGCAACGTCGCTCGTGCACGGCCGCAATCGCGCGGACGAGTTCCTTGTCGGCCGGCAGATCATATGCCGGTTGCGGCGCCCGCGTGTTGATGAAGTGGCTGTGGTAGGGCGCGTTCGCGTCCACCCACGTGACCAGCCGCAACCACTCGTCGGGCTCCAACCGGACCCGGTCCCGGCAGGGCCCGTCCCGCAGCGCGGCAATCAACCGGCTGCGATGCGAGCCGAACGCGAGCGGCTGGGACAGCGCATCGGCTGGATCGGATTTATTGCTGTAGGCAACCAGTCCCTGCGTGATGAGCGTGCGGTACGCGGTGTTGTGGCCATCCAGGCCCAACTCGCCGCCGAACCGCGTGCGAAACCGCAGGCCGGTGGTCAGGCCGCCCGTGAAATCATAGCCGCCGGCCGGTTGCAGTCCGCCGTGACAGCCGCGGCAGTGGCGATCCAGCACCGGCTGTACGTCGCGCAGGAAATTTATCGGCCGCACGCCCCACGGGGGCGGCGTGGGCATCGACGGCGGGCGCTCGAGCGCCAGCAGGCCGGCGGTCTCGATCGGCGCGAGGGCCTGCGATTCGTGGCAGCCGACACAACCTCGCCGCTCGCCCGGTTGAAAGCTGATGAACGACCGCATCCGCCGCAGTTCCATGAAGTGCTCATCCAGCAGTTGGAAGTAGACCGCCTTGTCCGCCGGCACGCGGAAGTGCGCACTGCCGTCCCGCTCCACCGGCACCGTCCCCAGGACCTCCACGGGCGTCCAGTTGAGCCCCTCGCTCAGCGCCACCGTTTCATAGCGCAGCCCGCCGTACCGCTCGTCGTACGGCCAGGGAACCGGCCGCGCAATGCGCAGATACCGCACCTGCTGCGGGTCAATTCCGTTACTGCCGAACGCCGCGTCGGTGAGCGTGCAGATCGCGTACGGCGTGCTCGCGTCCGTCGTATCGGGCAGCACCGGGGGACGCGGCCGGGGGCGGAGCGGAATCGGCGCAACGCAGGAGATCGTCGGGTCGCGATAGATCAGCTCCTTGTTGCCGAACACGTCGATCAGGTACAGGGCGTAACCCGTTTCATCCATGCCGCGATAGTACTCCGGTGCGCCCTGCGGCCAGTCATTGGAATAACTGTACGCCACCAGGAAGTACTTCTCGGACAGCGGCCACGGCGTCATGTAGTGTCCGCCATGGTCGCGGACCCCGCCTTCGTCCACCGGCGTCCCCGACATGCCGCCTTCGGGCGGCAGCACGTCCGGTGTCACGATGCGGATGGCGGCGGCGCTGTTCAGGCCGGCGGCCGGGGTGATCACCACGACGGGTCCGGCCGCTAACGTGTGATGGCCCGCAGCGATTGCCACAAACTTGCGTGAACCCGCCGTGGGAATCGACCGCACGTCCTCCAGCGCCCAGGGATCGTTCAAGTGCTGTTTGAAGAGCGCGTCAGCCCACGTGCCGTCGGGACGCACGAACCAGAGCGACTGGATCTGCGTCAAATTCCGTTCGTGATACTCCCATCGTGTGTAGCCGATCGTGCCGTCATCGAGACAGTGAGGCAGGTAATCGCCGTCCTTGTTCACACTCAGGCGACGGATGTTCGATCCGTCCGGGCCCATGATGTACAGGTTGCACGAGGTCTCGTCTAACCGCGGGTCGTGGTTGCATTGCAGGCTGTACCCGCATCGCTCGGAGACAAACGCAATCTGGCCGTCGGGCAGGTAGGTTGGATCCAGGTCGCTCCAGTAGTGATGATCGGTCAACTGGCGCAGTTGCGTGCCGTCGACGCGCACCTCGAAGATGTGAGTCGGTTCGATGGTCTTGCGCAATCCTTCGTGCACGTTGTTGCGGCAGGTGACCGGGACGGGGGGCCAGGGGTGCATGGGGGGGTCGCTTGACTTCTTGCGGGCGTAGCCGAAAACGATCCGGTCGGCGTCCCACCACAGGTCCAGGCCGTGCACGTGGCCGGGACCCAGCTGGCCCGCCAGGATGTGGCGTACCGGCCCGTCCGCTGCGCCGCCGTCAAAGGGACGCTCAAGGACGCACACGTCACCGCCGGGGCGCGACACCCACGGCATGTGGTTCAGGCAGATGTCAGGATACGTCTGCTGCGTGAACCGCTTGACGAACAACAGCCGATCGAATGGGAGCAGCGGGTTGGCGAACGCCAGTTGCCGCACGACGCGTCGGGCA
This sequence comes from Pirellulaceae bacterium, assembly GCA_025459265.1. Classification (GTDB taxonomy): domain Bacteria; phylum Planctomycetota; class Planctomycetia; order Pirellulales; family Pirellulaceae; genus JAAYDI01. The sequence continues at coordinate 2,747 of JALOQX010000449.1, forward strand.
TCGAAATACAGCGCACGGCACACTTCGTCTGGCGCTTGCGCGGGCAATTGAGCCAGTCGTGTCGCCAGGGTGTCCAGCAATTGTTCGTGGCCCGCCGTATCCACACCCAGGTTCCGCAGGTCGGCGGCCAGGCACCGGCCGCGCGCGAGGACTTCCGCCGTCGGAAGCGGCACGGGACCTTCGCGCGGTGGCGGTACAAGTTTGGAAGTCGACCAGATGCTGAGACTGCTCTGGTCCGCCGGCCGGCCAAGTGCCAGATTGCGCGTCGGGTCGGCAGGGCCGTACACTTCGACCTCATCCAGGTGCAGGAACATGGGCGCAGCGCTGGGAATCTGCACACGCACGAAGCGTGCTGCCTCGGCATCCGGCGGGAACGTGATCTCCAGCGGGGGCGCCCCGCTGACGCCGCCGAAATGCTTCCCCTGATTGTCATAACACGACGTCCACGAGCGGCCGTCGTCGGAGACCAGCACGATCAGCGTGTCGGCATTGTGCAGTCCGGGCGCATAATCCAGGCGGTTGAACACGACGATCCGCGCCAGCGGCTCGCGCTGGCCCAGGTCCACCTGCCACCACGGGTGCGGCTGTTGGTTTGTGTGAAAGGCGTATTTGCCGTCCTTCAATCCGTCGACGGCGCCCGCGGCATCGCTCTGGGTCGTGACTGTTGCGCCGCGAGGCAGGCCGCGTCGCAGCGCGTCGAGCGCCTCCGCCTGACGCAGCCAGTCCTGCTCGACAGCCCCCAGCGATGCCGCCGCGGCCGCCCCATCGTCGGAGAGGGCACCGTGCGGCGCGGGCGCATCCGCGGCGTGCGCC
>JALOQX010000168.1 GCA_025459265.1 Pirellulaceae bacterium
GTCCTCCGTCCTCCGCCCTCCGTCCTCCGCCCTCCGTCCTCCGCCCTGCCGCGCGATCACATCCGCTCGAACTGCCGCAACACCAGCGGGGCCACGTCCACGTCCCGCAGCCCGCCATTCGGCAGCATGTCCGCGTGCGAGCTCAGCAGCACGCCGCGTTGGACGTCGCGGGTGACGGGCGCGCCGTGCGAGCCGCGGACGCGGGTGGCGTCCAGCGGTATGCCGCGCGTCGCGTGATCCCAGCACAGCTCCATCGGGTCGTACCCTGGCTTGCGGTGGATATCCACACGGCGGGCGAAGTCGGGAGCCTGTGCGTCGTCCGACCACCAGTAGTACGCCTGCCAGCTTGACGCCTGGGAGATGGCGATGACTTCGCCCGCCCGCGGGTGGTCCAGCGCATACTTGGCGCGCTGGTCGCCGCACAGCACCTCAGCCATCCCTGGAGTCTGTGCGAGGCATTGGGTCACGTCGCGCATCGCGTGCGGATCGGCATCCTGCACGAACACGTGGGAGAACTGGTGGTCCACCAGCGCCCAGGCCCGACTTCGCTCGAGATCGAGCAGTTCCTGGTGCTGCTCGCGGCGGACGTGCAGCAGCCCGGCGTCGCGCAGCACGCGATTGGGATAGCTCACGTGCTCGACCTCCGTGATCACATATTCGCTCGCCGCCAGGTACCGTACGTCTCGCGTGCCATAGGCGTCCTGCAGGTCGGCAATGAGTCGGCCGATGACGGCGTCGAGTTCCTGCAGGGCCGTGTAGGCGGGCGGGCTGTCGGGGCCGGTCCGTTGGGCCGCGTAGTCCAGATGAGGCAGGTAGATATAGAAGAACTCCGGCTGAAACGCGCGCGCCGCGTGCACGGCCGAAGCGCAGATCCACGCCGTCGCGGAGATGCCGGCCGCCGGACCCTAGAAGTGCTGCAGCGGGAAATCCCCCAGCGCATCGCGGAGCACGCCGTAATACAACTCGGGCTTCGTATAGCACCACAGCGATTCGGACCCGTCCGGATGATGCACCGGGGCCGGCATGCAGACATAATCGGCCCCGCAGCGTTTGCTGAGCATCGGGAATCAGGCCGCCGAGCGGCAGGCCGGCTGCCGCGCCTTGAGCTGATCCCAGACCTGCGGGACGGCGATCCGCTCGTTGCCCGCGGTCCACATCTCGACTTCCCGCGTGTCGCGCCAGTAGAACCCGTTGGCCACCACGCCGTGCTCGCGCGGCAGACAGCCGGTCAGCAGGTTGGCCTGCACGGGCCATGTGACGCAGGGAAAACTCGCGGTCAGCGGCGTGTGAAACGGAAGTGCGGACGCCAGTGCGGGCAGCCGCGACAGATCCTGTGCGCGCAGCCCTGGCACCGAAAGCAGAATCACTGTCGCGGGAATGCTCCCCCCCTCCCCTGCCCTTAACGCGTGCACACTCCGCACGCGCCCGGCAGCACGCAGCGTTCAAGTCGATTCGATCCACTGCCCCAACACAACCGTCGGGAGCAGATACGTGACGATCAGCAGCGACCAGCCCGGCGGACTGACCAGCAGTGCCACAGCCGCATCGAGCACAATGAGCGACCAGAGGCAGTTCCGGACGGCATCGCGGACGCGCTGCGGCGATGGGTCGAGGATCGCCAGCACGCAGCGCCGCGCGATGACCAGTCCCAGCACGCTCAGGAGCAGCAACCAGCTGTGCGCGGGGACGAAGCGTCCGGTCAACGCCGGGGGCAACACGGTCGGGAGCGCTCCGAGCAGGGCCACGCCGCCGAGCAACACGGCGCACGCGCCGGTCAAGGCCAGCCGCCGGCTCGTGCGCGCTTCCCGCCGCGCAAACCACGTCACGCCGACGATGTACACGCCGATGCCGCCGGCCGCCACCAGATGCGGCGGGCCGTACCCCAGCAGGGACGGCTCGGCCGGCCACGCCGGCCCGGTGCTCATGCCCAGGAGGACGTTGAGAAACCGGCAGGCGCCCATGCCCAGCGGGCCCAGTACGAGCAGTTTCAGACCGCCGTCGTAGAGTAGCACGCAGGCGGCCAGGAGCGTGACGACCGTGCCGCTGCGCCACGGCAGCGGGCCGGCCGTCAGGCCGGCCATCCAGCCGCAAACGACCCCCACGGCAAGCAGGCCCCAACCCCACCGCCGCGCCGCCGCCGGCGCGATCCGCCCGGCCGGCAACGGCCGCTCCGGGCGCTCGTGCCGGTCACGCTCGCAGTCCCACACATCGTTCAGAATCATCCCGGCCGTGTACACGCACCCGCTGGCTGCCGCCAGCCACGCAAACACGTGCCAGGGTCCCAGGACGTGATGGACAAACAAATACCCCATCGTCACGTCCGCCCACGCCGTAAACACGTTGGGCAAACGCATCAGACGGAGATAGTCCATCACTTTGGCGGCACCGGCGTTCACAGGAATCTAGTGTGCCGGGACGAGCGCCCTGCGTCAACTGCTGGCGCTGCGATAGCTCCGCAACGCCCGCTGAAACACCCAGCGGGACGCGGCCAGGCTCGCGACGGTCGCGGCCAGCGCGAAGGCCGCCAGCGGCCACCCCAGGCTGCGCTCGGGATAGAGCGGCTGCGCCAGGATCCGGGCCGGCACGTTGACCACGACCAGCACCGGCACGACGAACGTGAAGAGGACCCACAGCGGCACGCCCCAGCCGCGGTTGTAGATCTCCATCGGGTAGCGGGCGAAGTTCGTGATGTAGAACCAGAAATCGTACAACGTCTGGTTCCGCCCCAGCCAGATGCTGGTCGACGCCAGCGCAATCATCAGGCTGTACAGGATCGCCACGCCGCACAGCACGTACACCACGTACAGCGCGACCGCCCAGGGAGTGATCACCAGCGGATGCTCGGGACGCGTGCACAAATGCCCCAGCGACACGGCCAGCAGGATCAGGCCGGCGAAGAAGTTCGAGAGCGCCGACCAGTCCACTTTCTGAAACGAGACGAGAAACTGCGTGTCGATGGGCTTGAGCAGCGCGAAGTCGAGATTGCCCGTGCGAATCAGCTCGCTGTAGTCATCCGCGTTGGTCATGAAAAACGTCTGCACCAGGCTGTTGATCAACCAGGTCGTGCCGAGAAACACGAAGAACTGGTGCTTCCCCCAGCCGCTTTCCGGCCCGATCAGCGGCGTGTAATGGAAGACGATCAGGTAAAACCCGACGTTCATCAGCGTCCAGGAGACGGACGAGACGCATTCGAGCACGAAGTTCGTGCGGAACATCGTGTCCCGCACGAAACTGTTGCGGGCAAAGGTGAGCAACACCTGCAGGTAAGATCGCGACATCCGCATGCGCCGTCAGCCTCCGTACCCCGCATAGCGCCGCACGCCGCGCCGGAACATGACGCGCGCCAACACGATGAACACGACAACCCAGACGCACTGGCTAAGCAGTCCCCCCACCAGGTGGTCGCGCGGCACCTTGCCCAGCAGCACGGCCGCCGGATAGTACGCCAGATATTTCAGCGGCAGCAGGTCGACGATCGCGTGCCAGGGCTGCGGCACCATGTCCAACGGGAACATGTGTCCCGAGAGGAAGAAATTGAAGAGCATATACACGAACAGGAGCGAACTGACTTCCAGGAACCAGAACCCGAGCAGGCCGATGCAGGCCTCGAGAAAGAACCCCAGCAGGAAACTCAGCAGCAACGCGAGCACGAAACACGTCCATTGCAGGCCGTCCGGCCAGGGGCCGACGAAGAAGCGCTGGCACAGGAAGAACACCAGGGCGAACGGCAGCGCGGCCACCGAATAGTAGGCCAGTTTGTGGGCGACGCGCGTGAGCAGGAGGAAGCCCAGCAGGTCGACCGGCTGTACCAGGTACTTCTTCACTTCGCCGTTGCGGATCTGCAGGGCGATGCCGGAGGCGAGTCCGGGCATGCTGGAGAACGCCCGCGAGACCATCGACAGCAGGTAGTACGCTACCACGTTGTGGAACGAGTAGCCGGCCACGGCCGCATTGCCCGGCTCGGCGCCCCCGATCGTGTCGAAGATGGCCCACCACAGGAAGATCTGGGTCACGATCGGCAGGAACCGCATGAGGGTGCCCAGCGCAAAGTCGCCGCGGTACACGAGCCGTTCCTCCAGCGCGATGCAGAAGATCGTCCATCCGCCGGAGATACGTGGGAGAACCGCTGCCACAGTCGCTTCACCTTGGGCCCGCCGGCAAGGCAGCCGTCGCCGCCGCCGCGGCGGCGTCGTCCGCCTGCAGAAAGACCTCCGCAATCACTTCCTCCAGCGGTGGATCCTCCACCGCCACGTCCTCCACCGCGTAGGCGTTGAGCAGCGCGGCCATCACGGCCGGCACCCGCCGCCGCTCCACGCGCAACCGCGCCTTGGGCGGCTCGACTTCCACCACCGACCCGAAACGGTCCAGGTGCGTCGGATCCTGGCCTTCGGCCAGCTGTAGCGTGACGATCTTGTGCCCGCTGAACCGGTCCACGATCCCGCTCAACGACCCGTCGTAATGGATCCGCCCGTCGGCGATGATCACCACCCGCTTGCACAGCGCGCTGACGTCCTTCATGTAGTGGCTGGTCAGCAGGATGGTGATCCGCCGTTTCTGCTGGTAGTACTTGAGGAACCGCTGGATATTGTGCTGCGCGACGACATCCAGGCCGATCGTGGGCTCATCCAGGAACAGAACCTCGGGCGAGTGCAGCAGGGCCGCGATGAGCTCCATCTTCATCCGCTCGCCTAACGACAGTTCCCGCACCGGTTGCTGGAGCAGTTTCGTCACGCCCAGCAGCACCGTGAGTTCGTCGAGCGTCTGCCGAAACTGCGCGCGGTCGATCCGGTAGATGTGCTGGTGCAGCCGGAACGACTCCTGGGCGGGGAGGTCCCACCACAGCTGGTTCTTCTGGCCCATGACCAGCGCGAATCGCCGCCGATAAGCGTTTTCGCGTTTCCAGGGGACATGCTGCATGACGCGGGCCTGGCCCGCCGTCGGCGTGAGCACCCCCGAAAGCAGCTTGAGGGTGGTGGTCTTGCCGGCGCCGTTGGGGCCGAGAAACGCGACAAACTCCCCCTGCTCCACCGTCAGATCGATCCCGCGCACCGCGTGGACCGCCCGATAGTCGCGGCGGAACAGACTCCGCAGCGACGCCCGCACGCCCTCCCGCTTCTGGTAGACCCAGTAGGATTTGGACAGCTGTTGGAGTTCAATGATGGCCATGATGGGTGGATTATAGAGACGCCTGCGCGGCGCGGACAGGTTTCCGCGGCCGGCGCTCGGGTCACCGCGTCGCGTTGTCGCGGTGGGCCGTTTTCGCTATAATCGCCGCCGCCCGGGCCGGAGCCGGCCCCGCGACGCGCCGGGGCCGCCGCCCGGCTCGCGTGGGCGGGAAAGGAGTCGATGACGAGCACTCACCGTATAGGCATCGGGCATGACACGCATCGCTTGATACCCGGCGGGCCGCTGCGGCTGGGCGGCGTCGACGTGCCCCATCCGGCCCGCGCCGACGGACACAGTGACGCCGACGTGCTCCTCCATGCCCTCATCGACGCGCTGCTCGGGGCACTGGCTGCCGGCGACATCGGCGAGCTGTTTCCCGACACGGCCGAGGTCAACCGTGGCCGCGATTCGGCCGACATGCTCCGCGTTGTGCAACACCAGGTGGGGCAGGCGGGATACCGGGTCGTGAACGTGGACTGCATCGTATTCGCCCAGCAGCCGAAACTCGGCGAGTACAAAGTGCGCATGCGCCAGCAGCTCGCCGAACTGCTCGACATCACCCCGCAGCAGGTGGGACTGAAAGCGAAAACCGGAGAAGGCGTTGGATCGATCGGTCGGGAAGAGGCCATCGCGGCACAGTGCGTCGTGCTGCTCGAGCGGCCCCCGGCCACCCCGTGACCGGCACCGCGCAGGCTGCGGCGCGCCGGCTGAGGCAATTGGAATCACATACGCTCGGTGCGAGAACCATGACTCTTCGCGTCTACAACACGCTGACCCGGACCAAGGAACCGTTCGTGCCCGTGCGGCCGGGCCAGGTGGGGATCTACCTGTGCGGCCCCACGGTCTACGACCGGGCTCACATCGGTCACATGGTCGGACCGGTGATCTTCGACACGATCAAACGCGTGCTGGTCCACGCCGGCTACCGCGTGACCTGGGTCGTGAATATCACCGATGTCGACGACAAACTGATCAAGAAGGCGCGCGAGCGCGGCCTGGCGATGGCCGACGTCGCCCGGGAGAACACGGCGGACTATCTGGCCAACCTGGCCGGACTGGGCGTCGACCAGATCGACCATATGCCGAAGGCCACCGAGTGCATGCCGGAGATCATCGCATTCACGCAGTCGCTGATCGAGCGGGGCTATGCCTATGCGGTGGGCGGCGACGTGTTCTTTGACGTGGGACGGGACCCGGAGTACGGCAAGCTGACCAACCGCACGGTCGAGGCGCTGCAGGGCGAGGGGGGCGAGGCGGCAGCCAAGAAACGGTCGGCGGCCGATTTCGCGCTGTGGAAACAGGCCAAACCCGGCGAACCGGCCTGGGACAGCCCCTGGGGACTCGGCCGACCCGGTTGGCACATCGAGTGCTCGGCGATGAGCCGCAGCATCCTCGGGCCCACGTTCGACATGCACGGCGGCGGCCTCGACCTGGTGTTTCCGCACCACGAGAACGAGATCGCCCAGAGCGAATGCTGCCACGGCCAGCCGATGGCCCGCTACTGGCTCCACAACGGCCTGCTCAAACGGGCGGCGGCCGGCAAGATCGGCGGCCGCAGCGAGCGGCAGGCCACGGAAGCCGCCGGCCCACTGACGCTCGAAACGATCCAGCAGGCGACCGCCGAAAAAGAAAGCCGCTCCGCCGGCGCCGGCGGCCTGGCCGCCCTGATCGCCCAGTTCGGCGGCGAACAGATCCGCTTCTTCCTGCTCCGCACCCACTACCGCAGCACCGTCCTCTTCAGCCAGGAAGCACTGGCCGAATCGAGCGCCGCGCTCGAGACGTTCTACCGCTTCTTCGAGCGCTTCGCACGCATCACGCAGGACAGCTTCTACCGGCTGCCCGCCGCACGCACCCGCACGGAAGGAGCCTTCGAGCCCGGTGCGGATCCCTGGCTCCAGGCCGTCGCGCGCTACCGCACCAGCTTCCTCGACAACATGGACGACGATTTCAACACGGGCGCCGCGATCGGCGACCTGTTTGAACTGCTCCGCGAACTGAACCGGTTCATCGACCACCACCGGCTCGATGATGGCACCGCGCCGGATGCGCAGCGCGTTGCGGCGCTGCGGACCGGCGCCGCGGCGCTGCGCGAACTCGCCGCCCTGCTCGGTCTGTTCCGTCAGCCACGCGCGCCGCAGGCCGATACCGATGACAATGCGCTGGTGGGCCAGTTGATGGAGTTGTTGATCGAACTGCGCGCCTCGGCGCGCCAGAAGAAGGACTTCGCGACCGCCGATCGCATCCGCGACGCGCTCGGGCGCGCGGGGATCGTGCTGGAGGATCGCAAAGGGGGCACGCTGTGGCGTGCCGAGCGGTAAGCCGGGCGGCGCGGGCTCAGGAGGGGCGTCAACATGGCAACATCTGGTCACCCGCTGCGCGTGCTCGGCGTGGACCCCGGCCTCCATACGACCGGCTACGGCGTCCTGGAATGGCGGGCCGGCGGGCCGGTGATCTGCGAAGCAGGTGTCGTGCGCAGCCGCGCCCACGCGGCGCTGGAGACACGTCTGGCGGAGATCTACGCCGGCGTGCTGGACGTCCTCCAGTCGTTCCCGCCCCAGGCGGTGGCGGTCGAGGAGTTGTACAGTCACTACGAACGGCCGCGGACCGCCATTCTGATGGGACATGCCCGCGGCGTGATCTGCCTGGCCGCGGCCACCGCCCACGTTCCGGTCCGGCATTACGCGGCCACCCAGGTCAAACGCCTCCTGACCGGCAGCGGCCGCGCGTCCAAGTCGCAGATTCAGCAGGCCGTGTGCCGCGAGTTCGCGCTGGCGGCGCCCCCCGAACCACCTGATGTGGCCGATGCGCTGGCCATCGCGCTGTGCCACTTCTTCCTCGAACGACAAAAGGCCATCGTCACGTGATTACCCGCATTACCGGCCGCCTGACTCACGTCGACGACGATGCCGCCACGCTCGTCGCCGGCGCCTTTGACTACCAGGTGCTGATCCCCGATTTCGTCCGCCGGCAGCTGCAACAGCGCCTGGCCGCGGACGTCAGCCTGTTCACCGTGCATTACCTCGAGGGCAACGCGGCGCACGGACGACTCACGCCCCGCCTGGTCGGCTTCCTGACCGAAGTCGAGCGGGAGTTTTTTGAGATGTTCTGCAGCGTCGACGGCGTCGGCGTCCGCAAGGCACTGCGCGCGATGGTGCGCCCAGTCCGTGACGTCGCCGCCCTGATCGCCGATCAGGACGCCAAAGGACTCGCCGCCCTGCCCGGCATCGGACCGGCCACCGCCGAACGGATCATCGCCAAGTTGCGCCGGAAAATGTGCAAGTTCGCGCTGATCGCCGCCCGGGAAGAATTCGCCGCCGATCAGGTCGAACACGACGTGGTCCGGGACACGTTCCTGCTGCTGACCCAGCTGGGTCACAGCGAAGCAGAAGCGCGGCGCCTGCTCGATGAGACCCTCGGGACCAAGCAGCGGTTCAAGGACGTCGATGACCTGCTGCATGCCGTGTACGAGCAGAGCAGCAAGGTCGCGCGCTGAGCCGGCGTCAATCTTTCCCCCGCCTACCGCTTCTGCTACACTCACCAGCTGCCAGTAGTCAACAAGTGTTCACTAACGAGCCCCGTGCATGGCACGAGAAAAAGTCGTCACCGCCACGTCGACCCGGGACGAGGAATTCCACCAGAGCCTGCGTCCGCGGCGCATGCAGGACATGATCGGCCAGCTGGATGTCTGCGCCCGCCTGCGGATCGCCATCGACGCCACGCGCATCCGGGGCGAAGCGCTCGGACACGTCCTGTTCGACGGCCCCCCAGGGCTGGGGAAGACCACGTTCGCCACCTGTATTCCGCGCGAGCTGGGCGTCGCCGTGCAGCTGGCCAGCGGCGCCGTGCTCAAGGCACCCAAGGACCTGGTGCCCTACCTGACCAACGCCGAGGAACGGTCTGTCCTGTTCATCGACGAAATCCACCGGCTGCCCCAAGCTGTCGAAGAGTATCTCTACACGGCCATGGAGGACTTCCGAATCGACGTCGTGCTGGGCGAAGGGGTCAATGCCCGCACCCATAATCTCTGGCTCAAGCCCTTTACGCTCATCGGTGCCACCACTCGGGCCGGCATGCTGTCGGCTCCCTTGCGGGACCGCTTCCAGATCCGGGAACATCTGGGGTTCTACTCGCTGGATGAACTCACCGCGCTCGTCTTGCGCAATGCCCAGAAGCTGTCCGTGGCCGTCGATACGGACGCCGCCGCGGAAATCGCGCAGCGCAGCCGGTCGACCCCGCGCGTGGCGAACAATCGACTCCGCTGGGTCCGCGATTACGCCACCAGCCGGGCTGACGGACACGTCACGCTCGCCCTCACCCGGGACGCGCTCGACATGGCCGGCATCGACACCGCCGGGCTCGATTCCCAGGACCGCCGGTACCTGGAGACACTCATCCGCGTGTTCGACGGCGGACCGGCCGGCGTGGAAGCCATCGCCCACACGATGAACACCTCGGCCGATACGCTGGAGGACGAGGTCGAGCCGTTTCTGTTGCGGAGCGAATTCGTGGTGCGCACGCCGCGGGGCCGGGTCGTCACGTCGCGAGCCTACCAGCACATCCAGGGCACCCCGCGCCCGGGCGAGCTGTTCTGAGTCCCGTCGGGTTGACACGTCGCGGGGCCATTTCTACGATGGACGGCTCGTCGCGGGACCGAAACGAGTTGTGTGTCAGCAAGTTCGAGCGCACTGGCCCGGGTTGTGAGGTGGTAGCATGGCTGTTCCGAAGCGCAAGCAATCCAACGCACGGACTGGGAGCCGCCGGTCCCATCACGCCAAGAAACCGCGCCAGCTGACGTTCTGCACGAAGTGCAGCACCGCCGTGCCCACGCACGTGGTGTGCCCCAACTGTGGCACCTACATGGGTCGCAAGGTGATGGAGATCGTCGAGTCCTGACGCACGAGCCCGCATCCGGAAGGTGAGTCCGCGTGAAAACCATCGCCTTTATGTTTCCGGGGCAGGGCGCGCAGACCGTCGGCATGGGGCGCCAACTCTACGACACGCTGCCGGCGGCGCGGCAGTTGTACGAGCGTGCCGGGTCCGTGCTCGGCTATGATCTGGCCCAGTTGTGTTTTGAAGGCCCGGAAGAAGAGCTCGATTCGACCGTCGTCAGTCAACCGGCGCTGTTTGTCACGAGCCTGGCGGCACTGGAATCGCTGAAGGTCGAATCGCCCGGCATCGTGAGCGCATGCGCGGCAGCGGCGGGACTGAGCCTGGGCGAGTACACGGCGATGGTGTTTGCGGGCGTGATGGAATTCGAACCCGCCCTGCACGTGGTGCAACAGCGGGGCGAAGCGATGCAGGCGGCGGCCGATGCGACGGCCAGCGGCATGGTCAGCATCCTGGGGCTCGAGCTCGCCCAGGTCGAAGCGCTGTGCGCTCAGGCCCGGCAGCCTGGCGAGATCCTGCAGGTGGCCAACCGGCTGTGCCCGGGGAATATCGCCATCTCGGGTCATGCGGCCGCTTGTGAGCGCGCCGCGGAGATGGCCGAGTCGGTGGGGGCCATGAAAGCCGTCCCGCTGGCCGTGGCAGGTGCCTTCCACACCGACCTGATGCGCTCGGCCGTCGATCGGCTGGCCGCGGCGCTGGACCGCGTCCCCCTGCGGGCTCCCCGGATTCCCGTCGTCTCGAATGTCGACGCCCAGACGCACGCGGATCCCGATGAGATCCGACAGCTGCTGATCCGCCAGGTCGTGTCCCAGGTGCGGTGGGAAGACTCCGTCCGGTACCTGTTGGATCAGCAGGGCGTCAACCACTTCTACGAGATCGGTCCGGGCCGCGTGTTGCGCGGACTGCTCAAACGAATCGACCGCAAAGTCCCCTGCGACAGCGTGTCGGCGTGATCCGCCGCGCCGGTGGTCGCCAGCTCAGGACCCCCGACGACGGCAAGCCCTCAGGCGTTGGGATAGGACGATGAACACCAGTAACGATCTCGGATTGAAAGTCGATCTGGCCGGCCAGGTCGCCCTGGTCACCGGCGCGTCCCAGGGGCTGGGCCAGGCCATGGCCCTGGCCCTGGCCGCCAACGGCGCACGCGTCATCTGCGTGGCCCGCAATGCCGACAAGCTCGGGCAGACCGTGGCCGCGATTCAAGCCGCGGGCGGGTCGGCGGAAGCGGTCGCCTGCGATGTCAAGGACGGGACCAAGGTGGACCAGCTGGTCGAAGCGGTGGCCGAACGCTGCGGTCGCCTCGATATCCTGGTCAACAACGCCGGTATCACCCGCGATACGCTCCTGCCCCGCATGAGCGATCAGGAGTGGGACGACGTGATTGAGACGAATCTGCGCGGCGCGTTCCTGTTCGCCCGCGCCGCGTCGCGGATCATGATGCGGGCCCGGCACGGGCGGATCATCAACATCAGCAGCGTCTCCGGACTCATCGGCAACGCCGGCCAGACGAACTACTCGGCCTCCAAGGCAGGCTTGATCGGCTTGACCCGCAGCCTCAGCCGGGAACTGGCCAAACGCAACGTGACCGTCAACGCGGTCGCCCCGGGCTTTATCGAGAGCGACATGACGCGGACCCTCGGCGCAGCGCTGCTGGACGAGGCCAAGAAACACATCCCCGCCCGCCGCCTGGGGACCCCGGCCGAGGTGGCCGCGGCGGTCCTGTTCCTGGCCAGCCCGGCCGCCGCGTACGTCACCGGCTGCGTGCTTACCGTTGACGGGGGGATGACGGGTTGAGGCCGCCGCGGCCCGGGCGGTAGATTAGTCGCCGGGACGGGATGGGCTGCCGGGGGGCCGATCGTATCTTGACCTCACTTATGGACATCCTCTATCTTCGTGGGTCTACCTGTGGGAGTGCGAGGGCTGTTTACCCCGAAATGTGTTGCGGTCAGGCCGGCCCGGCGACGGGTCGTCGGGTCCAAATCATAGGAGGTTGGTGCACGTGGCATCCGTTGAAGAACGCGTAATCGAAATCGTTGCCGAGCAGCTCGGGGTGGAAAAGGACAAGATCACTCG
>JALOQX010000450.1 GCA_025459265.1 Pirellulaceae bacterium
GGCGTGCTGGGCATCACGCCCACCTGGGATCGCCTGGAAGTCACGCCCCGTCTGCCGGCTGATTGGCCCCACGCCGAGGCCCACGTCTTGTACAAGGGCCGGCGACATCATGTCGTCATCGATCACGGCACCCCCCAGATCCACGCCCTGGAGCAAGTGCTGAACGTGCCACTGCTGTGGGTGATGGACTTCAACCTGCGCCGAACCGCCTACGCGCCGGCGCAAGTTGTCAACGTGGACTTCCGCGGTCACTATGGCGACCAGATCACGCTGTGCGAGGGCGCAACGTCCGGTACGTACTTAAGTCCTATGCACAACTGGGGCGGACCGTCCCACCTCACCAAACTCACCGTCGCGGTCGCGTTGCACGGTGCTGACGCGTCCGTCGTGATCGAGACCTCCGACGACGAATTCGCGACCCTCTCATCTGCGCCGGCCATGCCCCTGCAGGACGGCGTGAGCGATTACCCCTTGACCGATCTTCAAGGACGCTTGGTTCGCGTGCGTTTCGAACTGCTCCGCCCGTCTGCGACCGCAGCACCTCCCGTGATCGACGGCTTCCGTATCACAGCCGACAGTTCAACCGCGAATTAGCTGATGATCCGCTGGCGGTGTTTGCTGCGTTTCCAAGGAGTCATGGTTGGCAATTCCCGGGCCGCGTGCGGCCCGCAGAAGCCCCCGCGTTCACGCGGGGGAGGTTCACCTTCACCCTACGTCGCCCGCGCTGCGCGCACGTGGAAGCCCCCGCGTTCACGCGGGGGAGGTTCACGATCACCCTACGTCGCCCGCGCTGCGCGCACGTGGAAGCCCCCGCGTTCACGCGGGGGAGGTTCACGATCACCCTGTGCCGTTGATCCGCCAGCAGTATACTGCAGGGAAATTCGCCCATCATGGAGTGACCTCTGCGCGGGATCCGGCACACCTCACGCTGGCTCAATTCCACGCCGCGTGCGACGCGGCTCGACTTCGCAGCGATTCGCATGCGCTGTGAGTACAACGTCCACGTGGTTCTGGTGACGCGCGTAGGCTGAAGGTGAGCCTCTGGGCGCGTGAACGCGGGGGCTTCCGGAGCGCGCGCGGCGCGACGCACGTAGGCTGAAGGTGAGCCTCCCCCGCGTGAACGCGGGGGCTTCCGGAGCAGCGCGAAGCAGACACCCAGGCCTTCGGCAAACGAAGCCAGCGGAAAAATGGGGGACCGCGGCAATGACTCCCGCGCGTGGTGGCCGTAGCTTCGATATGCTGGAAGTCATATCGCAATGGACCGTTTTTTCACACGCGCAGTGTCCGATCTATGACCGCCTCTTCCAACACGCATGCGGACCAACCCTGTTTCTTGTTCTTGTGGGAGGCGCTCTCCTTGGGAAGCGATGCCCGCCGGGCGGCTTCACGAGATGACGACCGCATCATGCGGGCGTTGGACCAGTTCCAGGAGCTGGACAGTGCGAGCCATGCTCTGCGGGTCAGCAGCGACGCGTGCTTGTCGGCGTAACAGGCGGCGCGGGCACCGGGAAGACGACTCTCAGTGTCCTGCTTTGCCGAGTGCTCCACGTGCTTTCCGGGCAGGAGATCGCTGTTCCACTCGGCATCGATGCGTATCATTTCCCCAACGCTTTCCTCGACACACAGAGTGAGATCGACGCGGGGAACGAGGTTCTGTTGCGGCGGATCAAAGGCCGTCCATCCACGTTTGACGTTGAGTCGCTGGTCGTGGACCTGCGGCGCCTGCGCTCCTCCGAAGCGCACGAGATTCGGCTGCCGGTCTACGATCGCGGGCGTCACGACCCGGTGCCGGGCGCGTTGTGCGTGCATCCGCATCATCGCATCGTCGTCGTGGAGGGGCTTCACCTTTTGCGGCCGGAGCCAGGCTGGACGGACGCTCGCGCCTGCCTGGACTTCTGCACGCTCCTGGAACTGCCGCTGGAAACCTGCCGCCGCCGCGTGGTGTCGCGCAAGATCGCGGATGGGCGTCTGCCCGCCGATGTGCAGGCTCATTTCGAGCGTGTGGACCGTCCGACGCTCGAGGAGCTGCATGATCCGGCTCTGCGTGCGCGAGCCGATCTTGTGATTCAATTGGAGGAAGCCGAGGAAGAGGGCACGGAGCGGCGGACTCACCTCCAGGGCTGCGAGCGCCGCGAGAATGCGGTTGAGTCCGTGGAACTCCGCCCGATCTCGCCGGGTGCCGTTCAGTTGCTCGCCGTCGGGTTGAACCCGGCACTGCAAAAAACGCTCGTCTGCGACCGCTGGGAGCGGGGGCAGGTCAACCGCGCCCGGCAGATGCTCTTGTCGGTCGGCGGCAAAGGCCAGCAGTTCTCGCGGGCCGCGAGCCATCTGATCCCGGGGATGGTGACCCTCGCGCAGTTCCTCGGTGGTGAGAACGGTGAGCGGCTGGGACGCATGATCGAGCACGCGGGCGTGAATCAGATCACGGTTGCTTCGGCGGGAGAAACTCGTTGCTGCATTACGGTGATTGACGCCGCTGGCGGCGATGCCACCGAACTCATCGAGCCGGCGGCACCGATTCTGCCGGTCGAAGCCGAGCAACTCTTGTCACGGACCCTGCAAGTTCTGGCCCGGGGCGAGATCTCTGGCCTGGCTCTGTGCGGCACTTGTCCGCCCGGCGTCGATGAGGGGTTTTACGTGACGCTTGCCCGCTCCAAGGGCAAGGCGCTATTGCTCCTTGACAGTTACACTGCGATCGAGGCGATACTGGCGTCACGGCAAGTCGACATCCTGAAAGTGAACGCCCACGAGTTGCGGAGTCTCGCCGGCAGGAACGGCGGCCGCAATCGGCCACTCACGGCGGAGCGAGTGGAGACGATCCCCGAAATGGCGCTCTCGCTGTTCGCGGCGCACCGATTGCGTTGGCTCGCGGTCACGGCGGGTGCCGATACGGCGTGGCTGTTCGAGAGCCCGTGCGTCGGCTCGATCCCAGGCCAAGTGTGCACCTGGCGGTTCTACGAGTTCGGTCTGCCTACGGTCGAGGGAGTCGTGAACCCGATTGGCGCCGGGGACACGGTAGGGGCGATCTTTCTCACGCAACTCTCCGCCGGGGCGCCCGCGCATGCGGCTTTCGCCTGCGGACTGGCCGCGGGGAGCGCCTCCTGCCGACAGCTGGGCGGCGCCGACTTCACGCTGGACGACCTGCACCACGTTCTGGCCAGGATCCAGATCTCGCGCACCACTCGCTGGTGGACGAACGACGAGAGGGCCGATGTGACGCGTCTTGCTTAGGCCTGTTCGTCTTGTGCTCAGCCGACCGCTCGGCGTCGAAGTGCCGGCGTTGAATTGCCAATCGAAATGCCGGGTGGCGTCCTCTTGATTGAGCGCGAAACAGTCCTGCTCCAACAAGGCTTGTCTAGCCTTCCCCCCTACGATCGGCAAGGTCCCTGCGCCCGTTCCTCGGTCCCATCGATCATCACTCCAGTACGATGCGAAAATCCTGGCGGCTTCCGCCACTATGGCTGATCTCGTCCGCTCCAGGCATGCCGCTGTACTCGTCGACATTGCCCACATAGTCGATGCGGATGTTGATGAAGCCATCTCTGGTGCCGGCTGCGATACGGCCCTCGGCTGCCAGACGCTCGAAGGGCACGACAACCGGTATCCGCCGTACTCGCGGGAACGTGAATCGGTTCAGCGTCAGCCGGTTCCAGGTCCGATTGTGCTGCCCCTTGAAAAGCACGAGTGGCAACATGGCCGGGCTCTTCAGCTGCTTTTCCCCGAGTTCTGGGAGTATGCCAAAGCGAACCATTTCCAACTCATAATTGGCATGCCATGCTGACAGAAGAATCTCGAGCGGCATGTCCTTATCATGAGGCCAGGACGCGGGAATCACGACCGTCGCCGTGGGAGACAACCAGGTCCAGAAGCCCGGCACTATCAAAAGGTAGAACGACAGAACGACTAACACTCCGGCGACGATCCGCTGCCTGCGTGTCATGGCAAGCCCTTTTCTTCGATCCGCGCCGCCTCCCAGTCACTCGTAGCAGGTTGTGTTCCTTTCCCATTGCAGCCACCAATTCCTATTGAGGTGGCCGTCGCCTGCGGCGGAGCATCCAGCCCGCGGCGATTCCTGTCAGCACCAGTACGACGGTGCCCGGTTCCGGTACCGCGGTGAACGTGACCACGTCGTCGTACATGCGGCGTTCCCATCCGAGGATCACACCGGGATCCGTGGGCGACAGGATGGGAAAGGCATAGACCGGTGTAATGGTCACGTCCCACCTCTGAGCCTCGTTCATGATCACGTCGATCTCCAGATGGCCGTAGTGCGTGCCGCCGGAAAGCAGCACGTTGCCGTCCCATACCTCTAAGGCATCCGTGTGGGCGAGAAACTCGCGCGTGTAGTCAGGTTCGCCATAGGTCGCACCTCGCAACCCGTCCCCTCCGATACCGATGTCGTAGAAATGGATCCCCTCGACAATCGCATGCTCGTACATCTCGTCGTGGCCTGAAAACACGGCGTGGACACCATATTCGGCCAACAAGGGCGTGAGCAGTCGCAGCGGCTGACCAGACTGGCTGTCCTGGCCCGGCCCGTCCCCCGCGGGCTGGCCATGAATGCCCGACGAATAGGCCGCATGATGGTACTGGACAAACATGATCTGACCCGCTGATTCAGCTGAGGCCAGCTGCTTCTGCAGCCACTGGTACTGTGCAGAGCCCGGCGCATAGTCGGGTGTCTGCGGGTTTTCGGAGTTGATGAGGTGGAAGTTCGTATCGTCAGCGGCGGCCTGAGTGCCGCCGTTGCTCGAGTCGATCGTGAGCAGCGTCACGGGTCCGAAGTCAACGCGGTGATAACGGCCGGTGTGGTCGGCAAATGTGCCTGGGGCCACCTCGACGTGGGACTGGCCATTGTCGGGCAGGTCAAAGTACGCGTG
>JALOQX010000169.1 GCA_025459265.1 Pirellulaceae bacterium
CCCAGGGGCATGCCGTGTTCTTTCAGGAATCGGATCAGGTATTCGCGCGGGATCCGTCGATCCTGGGACCCCGGAATGCGGTATCCCTTGAGGCGGCCCGAGTCGAACCATTTACTGACCGTGCGCGGGGCCACTTTACAGATCTTCGCGACCTGTCCAGTTGTGAAGACCTTCATCGCAGGCTCTCCATTACTCTCTCAATGACTCGTTCTGGGTCGTGCCAAACACGCGGTTGGCCCGACAGCTGCGCCCCTTGCTTGTGGTGCTGGCCGCTCTCTCGGTCCTTCTCGCCGGCTGTGGGTGTCGGCCAGTCACAAACAATCTGGGTCGGGGCATTACGACACTTAGCTTCCCGGTGGCTGAGGTTCAGTTCCTTCTGATCCGCGCCCTACGTAATTCATCGGCAATCCGCGCGAAAAGAGACGGAGAAAATCCGCAGCGTGGCGAGCTTTCCTCTCGGTCACTCCGCAGCGACTCGTCTGGTTTCGCTTGTATGTTGAACGCGGCGTGTAAACACTCGGCGGGGGAGCATGCGCAACAAACCGGATGAACGGGCCGATTCATCGGTGCTCGTTGGGGGCATTGAGCCATGCCCCGGGCAGGTTCCCCCCTGCAAGGCAGTTCACTGCATCGCACGCCGTCCGGCGACCGCGTGCGTGGCTCGTGACTACCTCCGCAAGTTATTTTCGAAACAGCAGGGGGGATTACTTTAGAAACTTTCGCGTATCGTAGCGAAAGATACGGTCAGGGGACGAAATCCACGTCGGCGATCCTGCACAGCTGCGCAGGGTCTGCCGATCGGTGGACCGCGGTGGGCCGGGCAAACCGTCCCGGTGGCGACAAGCGTGGTGCTTTGGCGCCGAAGGTCCGGGTTGTGCGGATCAGGCGGCCCGTTCGTCGTCGGCCGGCGGTGTCGTCTCGCCGCGGCGCACGGCCGCCGGGCTGATCTGGCCGTCTTCGCTCACGTCTTCGAAGCGCACGGACACCTGTTTCGAAACCCCCGACTCCTGCATCGTGACCCCGTAGAGGGTATGGGCCGCGGTCATGGTCTTCTTCGAGTGGGTGACGAGCACGAACTTGGTCCAGCCGAGGAAGCCTTGCAGGACGTCGATGAAGCGGGTGATATTGGCCTCGTCGAACGGGGCATCGACTTCGTCCAGCACGCAGAACGGGCTGGGGCGGTACTGGAAGATGGCCAGCAGCAGGGCGACGGCAGTGAGCGCTTTTTCGCCGCCGCTCAGCAGCGTGTTGCTGAACGACGGCTTGCCGGGCGGTGTCACGACAATGTCAATCCCGCCCTCGAGGATGTCCGCCCCTTCCTCCAGCACCAAGTCGGCCTTGCCGCCGCCGAAGGCTTTGCGATAGAGCTGCTGGAAGTTCACGCGGATCGCCTCGAGCGTCTCGGAAAACAGCCGGCGGCTGTCGGCGTTGATGCGCTGGATGATCCGTTCCAGCGACGCCTTGGCTTCGCTCAGGTCCTGGAACTGCTGGTGCAGACTGTTGTAGCGATACTCGAGGTCCTGGAGTTCGTCGAGCGCCTCCATGTTGACCGCGCCGATATTGCTGAGTTTCCGTTTGAGCGTCGCGATTTCCTGGTCGATCGCGTCGCCGGACATCCCCAGCGGGTCGGCGCCGCGCTCGGCCCACTGCTCGATGTCGTGCGCGAAGTCATCCTGGAACCGCTGCCGGAGCGTCTGGCGGGCATGGCGCAGCTGGCCGGCGGCCAGTTCGCTCTGGTGACACACCTCGCGGAGCTGGTTGAGCTGCCGCTGCTTGGATTTGAGTTGTTCGGCCAGCTCGGCACGTTCCGCCACCAGCCCGCGGTGCTGTGCCTCGCGCGCGGCAATCTCCTCGGCCAGCGCATCTTTGACCAGGTACAGGCCGGCGGTGTCGGAGGTCGCGTCCAGAATGCTCTGGAGCGTGTCGCGACGCCGCGCGACGCCAGAAACCAGCCGCTGGCGGACGTCGGCCAGCGCGCGGGCCCGCTCGCGCCCGTCGCTCTCCAGCTGCCGCAACTGCAGACGGAACGAGTCCAGACGCTGTTCGCATTTGGCCCGCGCGACGCGTGTGGCCGTGGCGCGTCCCTGCAACCGCCGCAACTGCCGCTGTCCCTCGCCCGCCCGCCGTTCGGCCTGGACAATGGTCGTTTCGAGCTCCGCCAGGAACCCCTCGAGCGCGCGCTGCTGCTGCTGCGTGTCGACTTGCTGGCCGCACAGCGCCGTCAGCTGCTGCTGGGCCGCGGCATGTTCGAGGCGCAGTCGCGCCGCGTCCTCGCGCGCCTGGGCCGCCTGTTGCTCGAGGGTCCGCACAACGACCTGGCGGTCGGCCAGCCCGCGGGTCCAACGCTTGTGCTCGTCGGCCAGCTGCCGGAGGGCCACCTGCTGCTGCTCCACGTTGTCGCGGAGCCGGTCCAGCTCCGCATCGCCCGACTCGACCTGCCGGCGCAGCACCGCTTCTTCCCGCCGCAGGTCGCGCAGCTCGGTGCGCCGCGAGATCAATCCGCCCAGGTCTTTCGGCCCCGCCACCACCGACCCGTCCGGGTGGACGACCTCTCCGGCGAGTGTCACGAGGCGGACGCGCGTCAGGCCGCCGGCCCGCAGTTGCCGCGCCTGGGACAACAGCTCCACGGCCCACACCCGCCCGAGCAACTGCGTCGCCAACGGCCGCAGGTCGGCGGCGGTGTGGACGAGCTGATCGAGGCGTCCCAGGACTCCCTCGCAGCCCGCCAGCGTTTCCAACGGGTCCGCCTCCGGAGCGAGGTCGGGCAGGGCCAGGAAGCCGACACGACCGGCCAGTCGCAGCGTCCCCGCTTCCACGGCGTCCAGCACGCCGCGATCGCGCAGGACCACGTGCTGCGCCACGGGGCCCAGCGCGGCATCGACCAGCGCCGCCCACTGCATGGGCACCTCCAGCACGTCGGCCACCAAGCCGATGACGCCCTGCAGCGGCCCGCCCGGGTCCTGACGGGCACCGGCCAGCACCTGCTGCACGCCGGCGGTGAGCCCTTCCTGGCGTTGTTCCAGTTCGTCCAGCAGGTCGGCCCGTTCGCCGACCCCCTGCAGTCGTCCCCGCTGCATGGCCAGTTCGTCACGGCGGCGGGCCAGCAACCGCTGACTGTCCTCGAGCGTGCGTTCGGCCACGTCGCTGCGGGTGGCCACGGCCGCAAGTTGCGTGGCGGCGGCCGTCTCGGCGTCCCGCGCCGCCGCCAGCTGCGGAGCGGATTCCTCCAACTGCCGCGTGACGGCGGCCAGGCGTTCCGCGCCCTGCGCCACCAGGGCTTCGGCCGCCTGCCGCTGCGTGTCGTGCAACGCCCGTTCCTGCGCCCACTGGCTGGCCCGGCGGACCCCGTCCAGGTACTCGGCCCGCTGCCGCTCCACATCCGCGTGGCGTGCCGCGAGCTGCGTGACGCACTGGGTCACGTCCTCGTCCTGCTGGGCCAAACGACGGGTCAACCCGCCGACCTCGGCCTCGGCGTCCGCCAGCTGCTGCCGCAGCTGGTCGACCCGGTGCGCCACATCCTCGACCCGCACGGCCAGCAGCACGAGCTGCCCGCGACTGCGTGCGGCTTCCGCGTCCAGATCCTCCAGCTGCTGGCGACCCCGCTCGGCCTGGGCTTCCCGGGCGAGAATCTGCTCGCGGACGCGCGTCGACCGGTGTTCCAGCTCGCGCAGCGCCTCCCCGCTGCTGATCAGCTCCGTCTCCCATTCCAGCAGCCGCGCTTCCCCGGCCGTGACGTCGGTGACCGCCCGCGCCAGGTCGTCCTGCAGCCGGGACAACTCGCGGTCGGCCTCCTGCAGCTGCTGGCTCAACAGCCGCCATTCGGACAGCGCCACGTGGGTCCGCAACTGCTGCAATCGGTCGCAGTATTCCCGATAACGCTGGGCCTTGGCCGCCTGCGCCTTGACGCTGCGCAGGCGATTGCCCACTTCCTCCACAATATCCGCCAGCCGCAGCAGATTCTGGTCCACACGCTCCAGACGCCGCTGCGCTTCCACTTTCTTGGCCTTGAAGCGGCTGATCCCCGCCGCTTCCTCGAACATCGCTCGCCGGTCTCGCGGCGACGCCTGCAGGAGCACATCCACTTTCCCCTGCTCGATCAGACTGTACGCATCCGTGCCCACGCCAGTCCCGCGAAACAGGTCCCGGACATCTTTGAGCCGGCAGGCTTGCCGGTTGATCAGGTACTCGCCCTCGCCGCTGCGGTAGACACGCCGCGTGATGTGCACTTCGGGGGCCTCGATCGGCAGGCGGCGCTCGGCATTGTCAAACACGATCGTCGCCTCGGCCGTGTTCTGCACCTTCCGCTGACCCTGGCCGCTCCCCTTGAAGATGACGTCGGCCATGTCCCGGCCACGCAGGCTCTTGGCGCTCTGCTCACCCAAGACCCACCGGATCGCATCCACGATATTCGACTTGCCCGATCCGTTTGGCCCGACGATCACGGTGATGCCCGCCGGGAACTCGAACCGCGTCTTGTCCGCGAAGCTTTTGAAGCCAACGAGTTCCAGAGCTTTAAGCATGGGCCAGACTACAGGACAGCGCGCGGTGCAGCAGAGTCATGTGAGCGAACTTCGCCCAATTATCGCGAGAACCAGTCGGTCATTCTACCCAGAAACGAACTCTCCGCTGAGGGGTCCGCGTCCGGCAGCGGGTCGATCTGGTCGGGACTGTACTTCGCTTTCTCTCCATCCGCCTCGTCCGATTTCTCCAGGCGATCGGCGAACAGCTCCGGGACAGGGCCCGACACCCGGATATCCGTCGCCTCTGCCGATTCCTCAACGGCCTCGGGGTCGCTGCGATGGTAGGGTCGGTCACTGCGGGCGATCGCGTTGACCACCACTTTGGACGCGAGATAGCCGCCCCGCCGCGCTTCCTGGATCGCCTGCACGACGTCGGCATATCCGCCGCCCAGGCGCACGATGGCCCGAATCAGCTGGTCCACGTTGGCGTCGCATATCTCCTGCTGGTCGGGATGGTCCCCCGCGGCAAACCGCGTCAACCGCAGCCGACCGTCGTCGCTCGCCTTGATCATGATCTCTTTGCCCGCAAACAGGAACGCCGGTGCGACGAGCGTCTGCTGCTGGCCGAACAGCACCACCTCGGGGCGTTCCACCTTGGCGAAGTGCACCAGCGGCGGACTGTCCGAGGCGATGACGTGGTAGCCGAAGCCGCCCCCGAGCGATTCGCCCCGCACCAGCGGATCGGCCGCGTTGCGCGTCCGCAGCGCGCGAAAGGCCCCGTACCGCGTTTCCACGCTGGCCACGTGCAGCAGCTCGTTCAGCGCCTCGTAGGCCGCCACGTGATCCATGGCGGTCAGCGCCGCCAACGCGTGCCAGCGGAACGCCGAGACGTCGGCGGCCGAGCGGGCCAGCACCGCAGCCGCTTCTTCGCGGTCCAGATACGCCAACGCCCGCGCCGCGTAGAAGCGCACTTCCGGCGATGGCGCAGCGAGCCCCTTGAGCAGCACGTGGACCGCGTCGTCGCCAATCGCCTCCAACTGCAGCGCGGCGCGCGCACTGGTGGTCGGCTCCAGCAGCTTCTGCCCCAACGACTCGATCCGCAACACCCGCTCGCCAGGCGACTCCCGCAACGCAATGCTCCCAATCACCTCGATGTAGTGCGCCACGTCGTGCCGGTAACGCGGATGGACCGCCAACTCGATGAAATTGTCCCGTTTGGGCGTGGCCACACCACTCTTGCCCGTCACGCCCGAACGGTGAAACCGCGCATTGATCGCCGCCCCCACCAGGGCGCTCTGCCGCACCGATCCCTCGCCGCGCAGCGCGAGTCCCAATGGCCGCGTGATCTGCGACTGACCACCCCCCAGCACCCGCCCCCTCGTCTCGAGCACGACATCTTCGCTGCCACCAAAGATCGAATCGACCAGCACCGGCCCCTGGGCCAGCCCCGCGACATTCCCGGTTCGCACCGCATTGTCCAGCACCCGCATCTCCCGCAGCCGGCACCGCATCAGAAACCCACCCCGCAGGCTCGTCGTCTTCGACTTCGGCGGCACCACGACCTCGACATCGAACTTGTCCCCCTTCTGCACACCCGGCGGCAGATAACCGCGCACCACCACCAGCGAGTTCTCGGTGGATTCCAGCAGCTGCTGCGGCTTGCTCACCTCGTACGACTGCATTTCGCCGATCAGCGCGCTTCGCAGCGACGATGCGGGCGGATCACTCCCCGTCCCGTCCAGTCCGTTGACCAGCGCCACACCCTCGATCTTGAGCCAGTTCTTGCCGACCGCCGCCGTCGCGTCCTGCACCAGCTCAATGCCCCCCTCCTCCACCGGCTGCTGGTCAGCCAGGCTGTCCAGCTCCTCCGCGTCCGGGGTCGGCGTGAGCATGAACGGCGCGCTGCACCCCGAAAGCCAGAGCAATCCGAACCATGCTGCGATCGTGACCCGTCGTGGCATCATGCCCGATGTCGCTCCGTGCTGCGTCAGCCGGCGACTCGTGCCGCCGCCTGCCTGTGCCCTTCCGTGTCGTCCACACACGGCCCACACCCCTGCCAGCCGCACGTGGAAACAGAACGTCGCGGGGGGGCACGATAGCCATTGCCCGGCGGGGGGTCAAGGTCGGTTTGGTTCGCGGTATGCCCTGCGTCGCGGCAATCTAGGCAAGTGGGTGAATCCTTCACGGCGGGTCGAAACCGCCTGGGTGAAAGGGGTGACAGCGGAGGATCCGTCGCAGCCCCTTGCGGAGACCCTGCCACACACCGTATTTCCGCACCGCCTCAACCATGTAGGCACTGCACGAGGGAGTGAAGCGGCAACTGCCGCCCAGCAGCGGACTGAGCGTCACCTGGTAGAGCCGCACCAGCAATATCACCGCCTCGCCCAGCGCCCGTGCCATGGTCGCCCCCACGCGCTTCATGGCAGCGGCGCCCCCAGCCGGCGCGCTAACTTGCGCGTCAAACGGATCAACGAATCATCCACGCGCGCCAGCACCGGGGTGGCCCCGCGCCGCGGCCGCACGACCAGGTCCAGACCCGTCGGTACGTCCCCCCTGTGACGCCGAAACGCCTCGCGCACCAACCGTTTCCAGCGATTGCGCACGACGGCCGACCCGACCTGACGCGATACCGCCAAGCCGAGCCGGGAGTGCGCCAAGCCGTTCAGGCATCCGCGGACGACGAGCGTGTCGTCGGCCGCGTACGCCGACTGCTGATACACCCGATCGAAATCGGCCCGGCGCCGCACTCGATCTGCCGGCCGAAACCGTTGCCCGCGCGACGCGCTATCGTCCGTCGGGCTCATGCTTGGGATCCTCTCCGCGGGGGGTGAGCGGTTTGTCGGCCCAATCGTCAGGCGGCGGGCCAGCGGCCCGCGTCGCGCGCCACGTCGGACCGTCCGCATAGCGCCGCCCGGAACGCAACGCCAACCACGCCAGCACGACCAGCGAGACACCGCCGATGGTCAGCAGGATCAGGGCACCGACGAGTCGAAACAACGTGAGCTGCCGCGCCGCACCGCTCGGCCGGAGCACCATCTGGCCCAGCCACGCGCTGCACCGGGCTGCAGCCAGCCAACTGCACCACCCTACCATCGGAGTTCCGCCCGCGGATGCAGCGGATACCGCGTTTCGAACGCGCGAATCTGCTCAGCCGTCTCGTCGTCAATACTCCCGGGCAGCACGATCCGCAGTTCAGCATACAGATCGCCTGGCGGACCCTTGCCCGACGCGATCCCCTGCCCCTTGGCTCGCAAACGGCGACCGGACGAACTCCCACGCGGCACGGTCAACGTGATCGTCCCGCGCGGTGTGGGCACGTCGATCTTGGCGCCCAAGGCCGCTTCCCCCAGCGAGACCGGGACAATCACTTCCAGGTCGTTGCCGCGTCGCCGGAAGTAAGGGTGCGGGGCCACTCGCACAGTCAGCAGCAGGTCGCCCGGCTTGGCTCTTCCTGATCCCGGCTCCCCTTGCCCGCGCAACCGGATCTTGTTGCCGTCCTCCATGCCCGCCGGAATCTTGACCGCCAGCGATTCCGCCCGGCCGTCTGGCCGGTGCAACTGCAGCGTGACCTCACCACCACTGACTGCCGTCTGGAACGGGATTTCCACCGCGTGCTCCAGGTCGCTGCCACGCGGCGTCCCGCCGCGACGCCCCTGCGCCCGCCCGCCACTAAACTGACGGAAGATGTCCGCAAACCCCTCCGAACCGCGGCTGCCAAAGAGCTGGCTGAAATCGAATTCCTCGAACGACCCGCCAGCACCCGGACCCTGATACGTCCAGCGCGGTCCGCCCCCGGCCCCCGCCGACTGAAACGAGCTGCCGTACCGGTCGTACAACTCACGCTTCTCCGGGTCGTTCAACACATCGTACGCCTGCTGCACCCGCTGGAACTTTTCCTTGGCCTTCTTGTCGTTCGGGTTCATGTCCGGGTGAAACTTGCGTGCCAGATCGCGATAGGCGCGCTGGATCTCCTTCTGCGAAGCGTCCCGCTTGACGCCCAGAATCTTGTAGTAGTCTTCGTCCATACTGCGTTCTTCGGACCGGAGCGTCGACCGATGTCCGCTAATTCTACTGAGCGCCGGTAGCGGACTTCAAGATCGGCGACATTCCCTGCGCGCGTGATCCGGAGCGTGGTCCGGACACGCGTGATCCGGACACGCTACAATGCCGGTCGGCATTCCTGTGCGTGGGGAGCGAAAGGAGGGCAGGCGATGGTGGAGGTGAACGGAGCACGGGTCACGGTGTGCCGGCGCGGCGGATCTCCGCAGCGGCGGAGCGCCGGCCGCTGGATCAAATGGGTGTGGTGCCACGCGAGCCTGGCCGCCGTGGGCTGGACTGCGGCCGGGCTGCTCGCGGCCACGCCTGCCGCGCCGCCCCGGCGCGGCAGCCTGGAAATCCGGGTGGTCGAAGCGCAGACCAACCAACCGCTGGCCGTGAACATGTTCCTCCGCAACGCGCGCGGCCAGGTGCAAAAACCGCCTGGCCAGCCGTTCTGGAAAGATCACTTCGCGTTCCGGCACCAGATCACGCTGGAACTGCGTCCGGGCCGGTACACGTTCGAGATCGAACGGGGCCCGGAATACCAGGTCCGCACGGGCGAGTTCGAGATCGAGCCGGGGGCCGCGGACAGCACCGAAGTCGAACTGGCCCGCTTCGTGGACATGAAACGGGAAGGGTGGTGGTCGGGCGATCTGCATGTGCACCGCCCACCCGCGGATATCCCGCTGCTCATGGAGGCGCAGGATCTGCACATCGCCCCGGTCATCACCTGGTGGAATCAGACCAGTGCCTGGCGGGACCAGCCGCTGCCCGACCCCGCGCTGGTCCAGTTCGATGGCAACCGCTTCTACCATCTGCTCTCGGGCGAGGATGAACGCGCCGGCGGTGCCCTGCTCTACTTCAACCTGCCGCGCCCCCTGCCGCTGTCCGCCGGAGCGGGCACGGAGTACCCTCCCATGAGTCACTTCGTGGAACTGGCCCGCGCCGAACCGCAGGCACACATCGAGATCGAAAAGCCGTTCTGGTGGGACGTGCCGGTCTGGATCGCGCTGGGCGTGACCGATTCCATCGGGCTGGCCCACAACCACCTGTGGCGGAGCGGCGTCCTGGACAACGAAGCGTGGGGACGACCACGGGATCGCGTGCGCTACCCTGGCCCGCGCGGCACCGGCTACTGGTCGCAAGACATCTATTACCACCTGCTCAACTGCGGCGTCCGCATCGCTCCGTCGGCGGGCAGCGCCTCGGGCGTGCTGGACAATCCCGTGGGCTATAACCGCGTGTACGTGCACTGCGGGGAGTCGCTGACGTGGGACGCCTGGTGGGAGGGACTGCGCGCCGGCCGCGTCGTCGTCACCAACGGCCCGCTGCTGCGGCCGACCGTCAACGGGGAACTGCCCGGCCATGTGTTTCGCGCTCAGCCGGGCGAAGTGCTCGCACTGTCCATGCGGCTCAATCTCGCCCTGCGCGACCGCGTTGATTACCTGGAGGTCGTCCGCGATGGCCAGGTCATCCAGGAGGTGCGGCTGGACGAGTACCGCGATCGGCGCGGCGAACTGCCCCCAGTGACGTTTGAAGAGAGCGGCTGGCTGCTTGTGCGCGCCGTCACCGCCAACCCCGACACCTTTCGCTTCGCCTCCAGCGGACCGTACTACGTCGAGATCGGCGGGCGGCCGCGCGTCAGTCGCCAGTCGGCGCAGTTCTTCTTGGACTGGATGGACGAGCGGATTGCGAAACTCCAGCTGGACGATCCCCAGCAGCAAGCGGACGTCCGCACCTACCTCGACCGTGCGCGGCTGTTCTGGCAGCAGAAAGTCGCCGACGCCACCGCGCCCTGACGCGGCACCAGTACGTGCCTGACTCTGGTGGACAGGATTCACCGGATGTACGGGATGATCGAGTGGTCTGGGGCGATGCCCCAGGCTACGGTGACGGAAAGCCTTCGGCCTTCGCGGCAGCCGGGGCACGCTGCGCCGCGGGCCGCTCCGCACGCTGACACAACGCACCGGGCGCACTTGAAAGGAGCCGGACGTCCCCCCATGACCTCCGGTCATGGGGGCGAAGATCATCGGCTACTAAGTGCGGCCACCACCACGCACGGCGGCCGAGTCCCACAGCCTCCACCACACCCGCGGCTGGCCGAGGCCGCCCCAGCCGGCGGCCCACGCCGACGGGCCCAGTCTCCCCGAGTCTCAGCCCCGAGATGGGCGCCGATCGTCTCCGGTGGTGGGACAGAGTGTGCCGCCCCGCGTCACGGCTCACTCCCCTCCGGGCCTCTCGCGATCCCCCTCCCCGCGCCCCTCACGCTCCCCCCGTCCCGCCCTTATTCCCCTATCCTCCTGGGGACTCCCGCGCTTGGTGATGTTGCGGTCGTCACGCCAGAGCAAGATACTCGCGTCGAGGGTCTCGAAGACGGTTCGCGACGGCCTCCACTATAGCGCAAGTTAAAGCCCCAGCCACCGTCGAATCGCGTTTTCGACTTGAGCCAAGTGTTCCGCGCTCAAGCCGCCCAGTCGGCGAACAAGCTTGGCTTGGGGAATCGTCACGAGATTCTGCGCGTCAAACACGCCGGGTTTAAGGAATCTCACGGGAATCGCAACCTCATAACTCGATCCGCGCGGACTGGTTGTGTGCGCCACCAGAGTGACCAACGCCCTGTCGTTTGGACCAAGGACGGAGACGCTCACGACCAAACACGGGCGGATTTTCGCAGCCAGTCCGAGGTCCACCAGCCATACCTCCCCACGGCCCGGTTCACGCATGGTCTTTCTCTCTCGCATCCAATTCGAGGAAGAGTTCTTCGGCCGCAGCGGTCAGCGCATCCTCCCCCACATCGCCGGACTCGTCCTGCAGGACGCGGCGCAACAGCTCGGCGGCGGCCGCGTGCCGTTCCGCCTCCGGCAGTGCGTCGAACGCATTCAAGAGTTCCTTGACAGTCTCCATCATCCTCGCCCCGCCAAGAAGTCACTGGTGGACAGTCCGCGCACGCCACCAATTATAGACGGTTTCTTGTAGATGTGGACAACGCGCCGTGCAGTCTGTTGGCCGCCGTTCTCCATCGGCGGACGGGATGCCTTCGGGCTTTCCAGGCTGCCGATGGTTCCGCTCTAACCCATCGCCTCACGGGCCGAGCGCTGCAGCGAGGCGGCTGCCAGCGCACCCTAGGCTATCACCCTGTCGCGCCCAGTGCTATTTGCCATGCCGCACGCCGGCACGGGCCACTCGCCAGCGCCGAGCGCGTGCGCCGCCCTTGACTGCCACTCACTCGAGAACCGACTCGCACCCGCTCTGCACCGGTGGCCAGAGAGCGGCACGGCCACGCCTCGTTTAACCCGCAGCCGCAGGCGAGGACGGCCCTGGCCCGCAGCCGCAGGCGAGGACGGCCCTGGCCCGCAGCCGCAGGCGCGGACGGCCATGTCGTGTAGCATACACGGCTCTGCGCCTCGTCCCGAGCACGTGACGCGGAGGAAGAGATGACCGCGGGCCACCGCGTCTCCCGCGCGCCGACGGCGGTCTGGCCTTGCGCGGCCGGCCTCTCGCGACGATTCGTGTGGACACGCGCAACCAACGTCGGCTCGCGCGCAGCCGGTTGCTCGAGTCGGGTGCGTGACACGACCGTCCTCGCCTGCGGCTGCG